>CAMWKB010000087.1 GCA_947174705.1 uncultured Lachnospiraceae bacterium | reverse complement strand
TCAGAGTAGGCGTGGGCGAATGGAATGCCGTTACCTCTACAGAGGAACCGTTTGATATCATCATCGGGCTTCCGGAGGAATTACAGGAGGACGGCAGAGAGTTTTATATCATCCGTTCCCATGAAGGGGAATATACCCTTTTGAATGATACGGATAACGCTCCGGAAACCGTTACCATCAGCACGGATCTGTTCTCAAGCTATGCGATTACATACCAACAGACGGATGAGGCGGATGGAAATACGAAATGCGGACTGTGCCATATCTGCCCGACTTTCCTCGGAATATGCTGCTTTATCTGGCTGACAGTTATCATAACGGCTGTTATCATTGTCGTGATAGTTTTGCGCAGGAAGAAAGAAGGTAAGAAACAGGCGTAGGAGAGATAGTTTCATAAAGTAAGAAATAAAAGAAAACCAATAGCTTTGTAAGGGGCTGTTGGTTTTCTTGCTTTCAGAAAAATCCTGAATTTTTGGTGTAGAAAATGGTGTAATTTATTTGCTTTTCTGCTATAATAAAAAATAAGAAAATTAAAAAGGAAGAAGGAACTTTATGACAGTATTGAAAGAGAAGGCAGTTGATATGATTAGCCGTATGCCGGAGGAAAAAGTGTATTATTTAGTACAACTCCTTGAAAGTGTAGAGGGTTTGTCTGCAAATACAGCAATGGACGCTGAGATGCCGGAACGAAGAGCATTGGAAGATTTACAGCGCTTTCGTAAGCGCAGTGATGTCGAAATAGACTATAAAGCTGAATTAGCGAAAGCCCGGGAGGAAAAATATGCGGGTATTAATTGATACAAATGTTTTGGCAGATTTGTTATTGGGCAGAGAACCTTATTATGATATTGCGTACGATATTCTTACTATGTGTGCAGATAAAAAAGTATATGGATATATTGCAGCCCACTCTATTCCCAATCTCTTTTATATTCTGAGAAAATCTTTGACGAAAGAAGAGAGGAGAGAAGCGTTAAAGGATATTTGCCAGATTGTCAAGGTAGAAGGGATTGATTCATTTAAAATACTTTCTGCATTAGACAATGAGGATTTTAGTGATTTTGAAGATTGCCTTCAGGAAGAATGTGCTGTTGCGGTTTCGGCAGATTATATTGTGACGAGAAATACGAAGGACTTTGCTTCATCAAGAGTTCCTGCAATTCTTCCAAACGAATTTTTAAAAAAATATGCGTAATTGTCATGGATAACATCTGTTGTTAAATGTTTTATGGAAATTTTAGAACCTGCAAACCCATATAAACACTGGGTTTGCAAAAATTTTCAGAAAATATTAGCACTCACCTCTTGACAGTGCTAACAAAACATTGTATTGTTATACTGTAAATAGAACAAACCAAATTAAAAAGGAGGCAGAGAGTATGAATTTGACGAAATTTACCCAAAAATCCATACAAGCGGTAGAGCAGTGCGAGAAACTCGCATATGAATTTGGAAATCAGGAAATTGAGCAGGAACATCTTCTCTATGCGCTTCTTACTATAGAGGACAGCCTGATTTTAAAACTGATTGAGAAAATGGAAATCAACAAGGAGTACTTTTTAAACCGCGCCGAGCAGGGATTGGAAAAGCGTGTAAAAGTACAGGGCGGACAGATTTATGTCGGAGCAGATTTAAATAAGGTGCTTATAACGGCAGAGGATGAGGCTAAGCGGATGGGAGACGAATATGTTTCCGTCGAGCACTTATTTATGGCGATGATAAAGCATCCCAATAAAGAAATCAAAGAAATTTTCAGGGAGTTTGGAATTACAGGAGAGCGTTTTTTACAGGCGCTTTCTACGGTACGCGGCAATCAGAGGGTGACTTCCGATAATCCGGAGGCGACTTACGATACATTGGAGAAGTATGGGCAGGATTTGGTGGAAAAGGCGAGAAACCAGAAGCTTGACCCTGTGATTGGAAGGGATAACGAGATTCGTAACGTTATCCGGATTCTTTCAAGAAAAACCAAAAACAATCCGGTTCTTATCGGTGAACCGGGCGTAGGTAAGACCGCGGTAGCGGAAGGCTTAGCACAGCGTATTGTGCGTGGAGACGTGCCGGAGGGGCTTAAGGATAAAAAGATTTTTGCACTGGATATGGGTGCACTGGTTGCAGGAGCCAAGTATCGTGGCGAGTTTGAGGAGCGGTTGAAGGCGGTACTTGATGATGTCAAGAACAGTGACGGACAGATCATACTTTTTATTGACGAGTTGCATACAATAGTAGGCGCGGGGAAGACGGACGGCGCGCTGGATGCCGGAAATATGCTGAAACCCATGCTTGCAAGAGGAGAACTTCATTGTATCGGAGCAACTACGCTGGATGAGTATCGTCAGTATATTGAGAAGGACGCTGCGCTTGAGAGACGTTTTCAGCCTGTTATGGTTGAAGAACCGACGGTAGAGGATACGATTTCGATTTTGCGTGGGATTAAAGAGCGTTATGAGGTCTATCATGGCGTGAAAATTATGGATAATGCGCTGGTAAGCGCTGCGGTTCTTTCGCATCGTTACATTTCTGACAGGTTTTTGCCGGATAAGGCGATTGACCTGGTGGATGAAGCCTGTGCGCTGATTAAGACCGAACTGGATTCCATGCCGACTGAACTGGACGAACTGAGACGTAAGGTAATGCAGCTTGAAATTGAAGAGACCGCGCTTAAAAAAGAGGATGACAGACTGAGCCATGAGCGTTTAGAAAATTTGCAGCGTGAACTGGCTGAACTTAAGGCCGATTTGGATAACAGAATGGCACAGTGGGAAAATGAGAAAAACTCGGTTGAGAAATTGTCGAAAATACGTGAAGAAATTGACGACGTAAACGGTCAGATACAGATTGCCCAGCGCGAAGGCGATTATGAAAAGGCAGCGGAGCTTAGTTATGGTAAATTGCCATCTTTAAAGCAGCAGCTTGAAATAGAGGAGGAAAAAGTTAAGAAGCAGGACTTTTCCCTCGTGCATGAAAGCGTATCTGAAGAGGAGATTGCCAAAATTATTTCCAGATGGACCGGAATTCCGGTATCAAAGCTGACAGAGAGCGAGCGCAACAAGACTTTACATCTGGATGCTGAGCTGCATAAGCGTGTAATCGGTCAGGAAGAGGGCGTTACCAAAGTTACCGAAGCTATTATTCGCTCCAAGGCCGGAATCAAAGACCCGACTAAGCCGATTGGCTCATTTCTGTTTTTGGGACCTACCGGCGTTGGTAAGACTGAGCTTGCCAAGGCTTTGGCGGCATCGCTTTTTGATGACGAAAACAACATGGTCAGAATCGATATGAGTGAGTATATGGAGAAATATTCCGTTTCAAGGCTGATTGGAGCGCCTCCCGGATATGTGGGATATGAGGAAGGCGGTCAATTGACCGAAGCAGTCAGAAGGAAGCCATACTCCGTAGTGCTTTTTGATGAAATTGAAAAAGCACATCCGGACGTATTTAACGTGCTGCTGCAGGTGCTGGATGACGGACGGATTACGGATTCACAGGGAAGAACCGTAGACTTTAAGAATACAATTCTTATAATGACTTCCAATATCGGAGCGGAATATCTTTTAGAGGGAATTGATGAGAACGGAAATATAGAGGACAATGCCGAGAAAATGGTCATGAATGATTTGCGTAATCATTTTCGCCCTGAGTTTTTGAACCGTCTGGATGAAACAATTTTGTTCAAACCGCTTACCAAGGCGGACATTGGCGGCATTATCCGGCTTATTATTAAAGATTTGAATGACAGGCTGGCCGATAGAGAACTTGTTATCGAGCTGACCCCGCAGGCAGAGGATTTGATTGTAGAAAATGCATATGACCCCGTATATGGTGCAAGACCGTTAAAGCGTTATATCCAGAAATATGTAGAAACACTCTCGGCTAAATTGATTCTTGCGGATAAGGTTGCTGCTAAGGATACGATATTAATTGGGGTAGAGGATGGTAAATTGGAGGCTGTACGGAAAGATTAGAAGAATTTCCTGTATTCTTAATATGAATTGTTATAGGCATTTGTGAAACTAATATTCAAGTTTGTGGACTTAGAATTAAGTTTTGCAAATGCCTATATTAGATGTTACAATAAATAAAGAATTTTTTTGAAAGGAAACAGATATAAGCATGAGATACCCCAATTTTTTACCATCAAACGGAACTATAGGCTTTGTCGCCCCCTCCTTTGGCTGTGCGACAGAGCCTTATAAATCTGCCTTTGCCAATGCACAGAAAAAGTGGGAGGCGGCAGGCTATAAACTCAAACCCGGTCCTAATTGTTACGTGGAAAAAGGCATTGGAATCAGCAATACGCCTGAGGCATGCGGCGCGGAGCTGCAGGAGTTTTACTGTGATAAGGACAACGACTGTCTTATTTCATGCGGCGGCGGCGAACTGATGTGTGAGATTCTGGACTATGTTGATTTTAATCGGATAAAAGAAGCTGCGCCCAAGTGGTACATGGGCTACTCTGATAATACTAATATGACTTTTCTTTTAACGACGCTATGTGATACGGCCTCTATATATGGCCCATGTGCGGCGGCTTTTGGCATGGAGCCCTGGCACCCATCGCTGCAGGACGCTATGGATGTTATGACCGGTAAGAATTTGAAATTACAGGGTTATGATAAGTGGGAAAAAGAGTCGCTTAAGAATGAGGAGAATCCGCTGGAGCCTTATAATGTGACGGAAACTTCAGTGATACGTAAATTCCCGGATGAAACACTGGATTTCAGCGGCAGGCTTTTGGGCGGCTGTATGGATTGCCTTGTCAATCTGCTTGGTACAAAATATGATAACGTATGTAATTTTACAGATAAATATAAAGACGACGGAATTCTATGGTTTCTTGAGGCCTGTGATTTAAATGTGATGAGCATAAGGCGGGCAATGTGGCAGATGGAACATGCGGGCTGGTTTAGAAACTGCAGCGGTTTCCTGATTGGCAGACCATTGTGCAACGGACAGGAAATGATGGGATTAGACCAATATCAGGCAGTGTATGATGTAATCAAAAAGTATAATGTGCCGGTTGTAATGGATGTGGATATAGGTCATATTCCGCCTATGATGCCTATTATATGCGGAAGCATGGCGGATGTACACGCAGAGGGAAATCGCTATACTGTTAATATGAGATTGTGTTAAAAAGGAGAATATTGCTATGGTACCAAAAGACCCGGCTATGTTATTGAGTTATGTAAACTTAAAGCTGAGAGATTTTTATGGAAGTCTGGATGCTTTGTGTGAGGATATGGATTTGAATAAAGCGGAAATTGTTGATAAGCTTGCGGGGATTGATTATCATTACGATGGTGAGAGGAATCAGTTTGTCTGAGAAAATTAAAATAACATTTGTTACAGAAAATAGAATAAATGATGCAAACAATCCCCTAAATGAGATAAGCGAGACGGAAGCAGGAATAAACAGCCTGAAAGAAGCAAGTGTATCGCATAATACAAGCGTACTGCATAACATGCGTTATGATATTATGTCGACCATGCTGAAAGAGGGACTTGTTTCAGAGAATTTCTGCGGCGGCAGAGGGCTTTGTAAAAGATGCCGGATACAATTTATGGGTTCGGCGCCGATTCCTACAGCTGTCGAAAGAAATACATTCAGCCCGGAAGAGCTTAGGCAGGGATACCGTCTTGCCTGTATGGCTAAGCCGCGTAATGACTGTGTTGTACGTCTGGATTTTGTAGAAAGTAAGAAAATAGATATAGTAACCGAAGCTTTGGACATTAAAAAAGATGAATCTTTACATGAGCGGGCGAATCTGTCATATGCGCCGGAATGTATAGACCAAAACAATCAACACAAATGCATAATAGCTGTAGACCTTGGAACCACCACAATTGCCATGCAGTTATTAGAGATAGAAACCGGAAAAATAATTGATTCCTACTGTGCAATGAACCCGCAAAGAAGCTATGGCGCCGATGTTTTATCCAGAATACAGGCTGCTAATACAGGTAATGCCAATATAATGAAAGAGAGTGTGTGGAAAGTAATTAATGATGGAATAAACCACTTCACTGATAAAGTCGAAGAAGCACACTTGACAATATGCTGTATGTGCATCGCAGGAAATACGACTATGGAGCATCTGCTTATGGGGCTTTCTACCCAAAGTCTGGGGCAGAGCCCTTTTACGCCTGTGGAGCTGGGCTTGCAGAGATGTACAATACCCATAAGTGCAGCAGACAGAGGCACCGCAACTGAACGTGCAGCAGTCGGGCATGAACTTTCAGTTTACATAACCCCAGGCATAAGCACCTTCGTTGGAGGCGATATAGCAGCCGGGCTATACCATTGCAAGCTGCTTGACACATTCATCCCGAAGCAGCAAAGCGCCGCAATCCCAAATACAGCTATCCAAGACGATGCGGTTCTTTTTATAGACTTAGGAACCAACGGTGAGATGGCGATAGTAAACGGGGATAGAATGGTAGTGACGGCGACAGCGGCAGGTCCGGCTTTTGAAGGCGGGGCGAGTGCGGCAGTTCCGGGGAGCGATATGATTAAGGTTGTAGCATCTTTATTGGATAAGGGAATTATAGACGAAACCGGACTTATGATAGAACCTTATTTTAGTGATGGAATAAATATAGATGTCCCCAACTCGGCTGCAAACGATATTATCCACCTAACCCAAAGCGATATCCGCGCATTACAGATGGCGAAGGCGGCAATACGAGCGGGAATAGATATTTTATGCAGCAAGATAGAAAACTGCCGGATTACTAAGGTCTATTTAGCCGGCGGTTTCGGTTATTATCTGGATGTAAATTCGGCTATTGCAATTGGTCTGCTTCCGGAAAATCTTAAGAGTTGTACTCAGGCAGTAGGAAATACATCGCTTGCTGGCGCTTTTGACATGGGAAAAGACCTTTGGAGCGGCAGGCTTACAGAGGATGAACTGACTGAGCGGCTTAGCCGGATAGAGAGCATAAATCTGGCTGGGGAGGAAGGCTTCGACAGACTATATCTTAGTTATGTTAACTTTCCGAAGAGATGATTTTCCTTAACACCTGAATCATAGAAAATAAGGTTACGTTAAGGTTTTTATGCTTTTTATTTAAGGCGGCAGCATTAATCTGTTTGTAGGATATAGAAATTAAAGGAATAAGGGCGCAGCAATCTACCCCGAATCCGATTCAATAAGCAGACAGATAGGAGAATAAAACTATGTGGACAAGAAAAGAATTAAAACAGACAGCAAAAGATGCATTAAAAAGAAACTATTGGAAGGCAGTCTTAGTATCGCTCATTCTTATCATGCTCGGAGGCGGAGCAAGTCCGGCAGCGGCAAGCAGCGGTTCTTCCTCAAGATCAAATGCCGATAGTTACGATTATGAACATGTAAGTGAAATATATGATACTGAAACAGAATCTATTGCCGAATCTGTAGTTTCAGAATTAAAACAGACAGATGCAGTAGTAATTGCCACAGCAGTGATTGTGCTAATGATTATTGTAATCATAGGTTTGGTAGTTGTGATGGCCATAGCAATTTTCATATCCAACCCGTTGATAATAGGCGCCAGACGTTTTATGTTAAAAAGCGTTTACGGTGAAGGCAGGATTGCGGAGGTCGGATATGCTTTTGACCATTCGTATTTAAACTGTGTAAAAACAATGTTTTATCGTGAAATGTATATATTTTTATGGGCGCTGCTGTTTATAATCCCGGGAATTTATAAAAAATACCAATATTACATGGTTGAGTACATCCTTGCCGAAAATCCGGAAATGCCGTATAAAGAAGTATTGGAGTTAAGTAAAAAAATGATGGACGGTCACAAATGGAATACCTTTGTCCTGGATTTGTCTTTTATACTATGGCACATGCTTGGCGTGATAACCTGCGGAATTACCGAGATATTATATGTCTGTCCTTATATAAATCTGACACATGCGTCACTTTACTATGCACTTTGCAGAAATAATAACAATGCTTTACCCGATAACAATGCCGCCAATATGTACGTCACCGGCGAAACTCCCTCAGAGTGGAGGTAAAAATGAACTATAAAATACTAATAGCAGACGATGAGCCGGAAATCCGTGACTTGCTCCGGCTCTATCTGGAAAAAGACGGATATGAGGTCATAGAAGCTTCAAACGGCGCACAGGCAATGGATATTATAAACGCCGGAGCGATTGATTTAGTACTCTTAGACATCATGATGCCCGGCATTGACGGTTACCGCGTGCTGCGCAATATAAGAGAAAATAACAACATTCCGGTTATAATTATATCTGCCAAAAGCGATGATTCCGACAAGATTCTGGGTCTGGATTTGGGAGCGGATGATTATATAACCAAGCCTTTTAAGCCGCTTGAGGCTGTAGCAAGGGTTAATTCCAATATCCGCAGGTTCTATTCACTGGGCTCAGGTAAGCAGAAACAGGTGGATGAAATAGTCGTGCGTGATTTGTGCCTGAATGTTGGCGCCTGCCTTTTAAAAAAGGGAGATAAGAATATCGAGCTGACTTCCGTAGAATTTAGGATAATGAAGCTTTTCATGGAAAATCCCGGCAGGGTTTTTACTAAACAACAGCTATTTGAAGAAGGCTGGGGCGATGAGTATATAGCTTCCGATAATAACATCATGGTATGCATAAGTAAATTGCGTGCCAAACTGAGCGATGATTCCAATGAGTACATCACAACTATCCGTGGGCTGGGATATAGATTAAAAGAATAGCATGGGGGAAATGCATAATGAAGCAGCCGGAATTACAGCCATCACAGGATGCCCCACAGTCCCTGAAATGGTTTTTGATACGCCGTTTTGTAATTATCATGGTTTTCATATTTATTAGCGAGGAGCTGCTAAACATGCTCTATCGCTTCTTAATTGCACCGTTTTTGTCGCAGACGATGCACATAGAGCTATCCGGCATAACGGCGGGCGACAGCAATCTGCTGTTACTTATCCTCAAGCTGCTTTTGATTTCGGGGGCATCGTTTTTGCCGGATTATATGGCGAGATTAATACAGGCGGCTGTCGGGAAAAGTATAGGAACCGGCGTCGGGGTAGGCATTACATCACCGCTGTTAGAGGGCGTAACAAATCCGGTATTGATTGAGCTTTATCAAATCGCGGTAATACTGATTTTCCTTGCGCTTCTTTTTGTAACCCTGCTTCCATATGTAATTTCAGCCTACTGGTATTACAGAACCGTATCCGGTAAAGTAAGTGAGCTTTTACAGCTGCAAAGGGAACAAAAAGAGGAGTATGACAGGCAGCGAAACCTCCTTTTATCAGATATCGCTCATGACATCAAGACCCCGATTACCACTGTCAGCGGCTATGCAAGGGCGCTTGCCGATGACATGGTGGACGGAGAGGATAAAAGAAAGGAATACCTTCAGGCAATCTATGCCAAATCCATCCGGGTGGACGAGCTGATAAGTCTCTTATTTGAGTACGTGAAACTTGACAGCAGCGGCTTTGGGCTGCATAAGGAGAGCGCGGACTTAGGGGAACTGCTCAGGGAAAATACTGCGCTTCTTTATTCGGATTTTGAAGAAAAGGGAATGACGCTGGAAATTGATATACCTGAAAAAGAATTTCCGTATGAAATGGATAAAATCCAGATGGCACGTGCGATTGGGAATATATTGACTAATATAGTCAAACATAGCGGAGAGAATATTAAAGTGCGTATCAGCCTGCGCACCGATGCAGATGGAGGGTATCAAATCAGTATGGCAGACAGTGGGGCGCCTATAGACGATTCGCTTGCAGAGCATATTTTTGAGCCTTTTTCCAGAGGCGATAAGTCGAGAAGCAGCAGGGGAGGAAGCGGTCTCGGTCTCAGCATTGCATACAAGATTGTGCATATGCATGGCGGCGAACTTAAGTTAAAAAGAGAGTGCGGTGACGGTTTTACCAAGGCATTTCTGATATCATTATCCTAAAATGCGATACATTTGCATATATATAATTGAATAGCAGCAAGGAGCAGATTCATGAACAATAGGAGAGTACAGCTTTTTATCTTTTCCGTAATGTTTGTGGTGGGTCTGCTTTTTTATTTTATGGGCAGAATACACGCCGAAGAACAGCGGACTAAAATAGGCGTAAAGGAAATAAAAACCAAGGGCAGCATAATGGTAGAAAAAGTTGTGGAAGAAGAGTATGAGGAGGGACCAAAGAAGATTGCAATTACTTTTGACGACGGACCGCATCCTAACTATACGGAGCAGCTTTTGGACGGACTGAAGGAAAGGGAGGTAAAAGCCACTTTCTTTGTCACCGGTGAACACGCCGAGCTGCATCCGGACATCATCAAACGAATGAAGGAAGAAGGACATCTCATCGGCAACCACACCTACAGCCATATCCAGCTCACCAATTCAAACAGGGAAAAGTTCAAGGCGGAGCTAATCAAGACAAACGAGATTCTTGAAGAAATTACCGGAGAGGAAGTGGAGTATGTGCGGCCGCCGTATGGTTCATGGGATAAGAGCTTTGAAAAAGAACTCAATATGTTTCCGGTGCTCTGGAGCATCGACCCCTTAGACTGGTGCTCGTCAAATGCCTCCGGCATCACTGATAAAATTGTGAGAAAAGCAGGAGAAAACGAGATTATCCTGATGCACGATTACTACGCGACTTCCGTAACCGCCGCGCTGAGCGCCATCGACAGACTTAAAGAGGATGGGTATACGTTTGTGACTGTGGAGGAGATATTGTTTGATTAATCCCTTTTTATCAGTAAAATTGCCCAAATTCAAAAACAAAATTTTAGTATTTATTTAAAACGATTAAGTACTGTAAAATGCTTTTTTTGTGATAGAATTATATTTAAGATGCATTATTAGCGTCGTGTATTGATAAAAGGGGGCGGAAATGAAAAAGTAACATAATTTTGGCAACGGAACTTATGATGATGTAGTCCTGCCTGAATAATACAGGGATGGATAATAGCAGATGGAAGCCATCATGAGGTTATTATTAATGTAGAATATTAAAAAGAAAGGAATATGATGTTTTTGCTTCTATAGACATCACGAGGGAGTAAATGAGAAAGGCAAAAAAACTGAGCAACAAGTTAATGGCGATACTCTTAAGTGCAAGTATGGTATTTGCACCCGCAATACAGAGTATGCCGGTGTATGCTGCGGAACCCGTAATCGAAGAGGGAAGCGCTGGTACATTACCGGAAAATGCTACTACGGACAAGCCGGTTTCTGATAATGACGATTCAGATTCACCGACCACTGATAATGGCGATTCCGAGAACAAAGGAACAGAGAATGGAGATACCGAGAATCCGGGAACTGAGAACGGTGACACCGAGAA
>CAMWKB010000086.1 GCA_947174705.1 uncultured Lachnospiraceae bacterium | reverse complement strand
GCATAGCTATGTGTTCAAAAATTTTTCCGTAATTCTTATTTACGGATTTATCTGCCACTTCATCATCATACTCACGATTTGAGCCATAGCTTTCGCCTGTATGCTTATTAGCTTCGATAATACTCTTTGCAAGTAATCTCGGGTCGCCCAAACCGGCAATCACCTCTTCTTCGGATTTGCCTTTTCGTATCTCGGATTCAATATAATCCTGATAATATCTTACATTATCGGCTACCTGACTGCTGCCAAGCCCGCTTGCAAGAGAACGCTGTAATCTTTCGATAAATTCTTTTTTATTCATATAAATATTTCTCCCGAATGTTTATTCCTTATCCATTCCCGAACCTTCAGTTAATTTCCGTTTATAATATTCAGGATTTTTCTTCATTTCAGCCATGGTTTTAAATGACTGCAGTACCATTTCTTCCTTATTACATATATCGGTATTCTTTCCGCTGTCATTTGCCAGGTTATAACGCTCCATCTGCCATACATAAAAATCAGTCAGCGAATATCCTTCTATTTTCATTTTATCAGCTAAAGAGTGATTCTCAAGATAATAAACAAATTCCCCATACAATTCCGGGTCTGTTAACATATCCATCCAAAGCCCGTCACACCACTGCTCAGACTTATTTGCATACCCGCACAACATTTTTAAGCCTTCATATGCCTTTATTTTTTCCAAACCTAGTATAATCTGGGACATATTAATAACCATGCCTTTCTCTCAACCTGCGATATCCAAACATAAACATAATCTGCTATGCACAAGGCATATTATTACTATCAACAGTTTACCATATTATAGCTATTTTTACCATTTAGAAATGCGAAATGATAATTAAATCCTATTGCAAAAAAAATCAATATGTGTCATAGTATAAACAGCAAACTATAACATGGTGGTAGTGTTTTGCCTGATTTTACCAAGTTATGTCGAATGAAAGTTTGCGTTCTGATAGAAGGGTATGGTCACTAAAATGAGCAAATATTTATCAATCGGTAAGGTCTCCAAATTAAAAGATGTAAGTATCAAATCGTTGCGATATTACGATAAAATCGGCATATTAAAACCCGCTTTTGTCAATACGGAAACTAATTACCGCTATTATACCGAAGAACAATTATATCTTCTGGACGCCATTACCCTTTGCGTTAAACTCGGTATTCCGCTGAAGGACTTAAATAAATATGTAGAACACGATTCCATTAATCTGCAGAAACTTCTTTATGACGGAAAAATACTCGCCGAAAAACAAATAATGGATATCCACAAATGCCTTGAAGCCCTTCAGGATACTTTGCAACAGCTTTCTTCTTCCGTAAACGGTATGGCTAAAATTCCTGCAAGCAAATCAGGTCTTCTTTTGCCTGACGGCTTTTATCAAAATACATACGGCGCCCGTACGGTTCTGACTGTTCCCTTAGAGGATATTGATACTCCTAAATATTACGGACAGTATATTTTAAAATTATTTGTTACCGCGCAGCAGCTGGACCTTAATGCGTCTTATCCTTCGGGTATACTCCATGAATATATAAACGGTAACCATACCAAATATATGTTTCTTACAATCACTCCGGAGAATGAAGATAATACCCCCATACCGTCTGATAATAAATCAATACGGCTTCTTCCCGAAGGTACATATATCTGCCGCAGAATCGCTAACCACATGTCAGGCTCAGTTGCCGAAGAAATGAAAGAAGTCCTTAGAAATGATTCTTTCTGTATCATAGAAACAGATACCTCTTCGGCAGAAAATAAGAAAAACGGCTATCCTTTTGAACTGCAATATTATGTAGAATAAATCACGTAATTACTCAAAGGTCCTGATGCGGTAAGTCACGCCTAACTTGTCGCAGATTGCTTTACACTCTTGTTCTTCCTGTTCGGTAATTGTCGTTGATACCGTCGAAAGAATGACATTAGGCACATATTTACTTACATTACCTGCAAAACGCAGCATAGCGTCATGTGATTGAATACCGAATTTACTTCTGGTCAGTTTCAGATACTCTTCCTTATTCGGGGTATTTAAGCTGATTGAAATAGTATCTACTAACCCTTCATACATAGGGGCGGTATCTTTTTCGTAAATCAAATCGGAAAGTCCGTTTGTATTGATTCTAACCGGAATATTAAATTTTTCTTTGGCAAAAGCAGCCACTTTAAGCAAATCCTCCAGGCGCTCTGTTGGTTCTCCGAAACCGCAGAATACCAGCTCTTGATACTTTGTCATGTCAAATTTATCGAACTCGGCAATTACCTCTTCCACGCTTGGCTCGCGCTCTAACCATAAACTGCCTGAATGATTCATTTCATCCTTGGTCTGACGCAAACAAAAGGTGCAGGAGCATGGACATTTGTTAGTCATATTAACATATAAATTTTCGTGTACTTCATATAAAATAACCATATATAATCACTTCCTGTTTTTTAATTGTTATATTTTTTGATACTTATTTACGAACTGATAACGCACTTTAGTATCAACACTTACTTTAACATGGAAATAAAATAACTGCAACTGCACTTTCAATTATTTCATATTAATCATATTGGAAAACTTAATCCTTGCAATAATACCCTTGTCTAATATATAATAAGAACATAAGCTTGTGAAGCGACAAATCTATATTATCAATTTAAAATAATAAAGTAACAGGAGATGAATCTATGAAAAGAAAACCCAGCATTATTTCTATCTTAATCGGTCTTTGCCTGCTGCCCGCATTTATAGCACTTGTAGGTAGTATTTTTACCGCTTATCAACACATGAAATCCACTACAGAATCGGAAATTGAAGAATCACTAATGGCTGTAGGCTATACTTTGCTGGAAACATTCGACGCCACCAATAACGGAAATTACTGGTTATCGAACAATGTTCTTTTTAAAGGCGGCAGAAGCTTATCAGACAGTAATGATATAGTTGATTATGTCAAAGAAAAGACACAAATAGAGTGTACCCTGTTCTATGGTGATACCCGTTATATGACAACAGTAATGGATGAAAACGGAAACCGTCTGCTTATGACCCAATGCTCTGATACTGTAAAAGAAATCGTAATAAATCAGGGAAATACATACTTTGCTAAGAACATAGATATCGGCGGACAGGATTATTACGGTTACTATATTCCTATCGAACAAAACAATCATGTAGTAGGCATGATTTTTACCGGCAAACCCAGTAAAGAGCTGACATCTGCACTTAATACCTTTTTAGCCTATATGCTTTCCGTAAGCGTAGGCATTATGGTTGTTATTGTTATTGTTGCCATTGTTATAGGCAGAAGCGTATCCAAGCACATCCTGACATTGCGTGATGAGACTGTTATGCTCTCAGAAGGTCGTCTGGATTTCCAGATGTCTAATAAAAATACTATCAGAGAATTATACGAAGTTGCAGAAGCTTCCGAAACGCTGCGTACACAGCTTGTAGATGTAGTCCAAATGATTTTAAGCTGCGCCGATACTGTGGATACTTCCGTAAACAGCGTAGATGGTTCACTTGGCAACTGCAGCGCTGCGGTAAAAGATTTAAGTACTTCTATGGAAGAATTAGCCTATGCTGCACAAAGTATGGCAGCTGCAGTAGAAAAACAGGCTTTTGATATGAGTGAGATTTCCAATAACATAACCGACATTGCCGACAGTTCACAATCAACCAAAGAAGTTACAGAAAATGTTTCCAGTGTCAGCAGAACCGCAAAAACCAATTTGGATGAATTACTTAAAGCAAATAAGTATACAACCAAGAGCGCTGATGATGTAATCGCAAGTATTTCAAGCGTAAGCGGCGCTGTAGAGCAGATTACTACTGCCGCACAGATGATTATGGAAATTTCCGACCAGACTAATCTCCTATCCTTAAATGCAAGCATTGAAGCTGCAAGAGCAGGTGAAGCCGGAAGAGGTTTTGCAGTTGTTGCAAGCGAGATACAGAAATTAGCAGAGCAGTCTAACTCCTCTGCCCAGCAGATACAGGGTATAATTGAAGAAATTACTACCAAAACTGATGAGTGTACAGAAATCGCAGGTAAGATTCAGGATGCTGTCAGTCAGGAATCTGTAGCCCTTAAGAGCGTTAACAAGAGCTTTGACGATGTAGAAAATAATACTACCGATGCAGCCGAAGCAGTAAACAAGATTACCGAAATTGTATCGGCGGTAGAAAAGAGCAAGGTAAGCGTTGTTGATTCTATCAGTGATTTATCCGGTATCTCTGAAGAAAATGCTGCTTCTGCCGAAGAAGCCAATGCTTCTACCGAAGAACTCAGAGCCAATGTTGAAGAAGTTGCACATCAGGCTTCCGAATTAAAGACTGTAATAGAGCAGTTAAATCAGAGTGTTGCTTTCTTTAAAATTTAAACAAAGCACTTGACATTTAATACAAAACTATTTATAATTGCTTTTGTTGTGAAATAATATTTCACAAATGTGCGCTTAGCTCAGCTGGATAGAGCGTTTGGCTACGGACCAAAAGGTCGGGGGTTCGAATCCTCTAGCGCACGGTATTTTGTGCGGTTGCGCACGTCTTTATGTGCGGTTGCGCACGGTATTTAAAAAAACGGGAATGCTGATAAATACAGTATTCCCGCTTTTTTCATGACTATCCTACCGGAATCCATACTTCTGAACTTCCATGGTATATCCAAATTCCGTCTATTTCATCTAAATGAACCGGTGCATCAAAAAGCTGACACCACGAAAATACCTCTCCAACCTCTGTTGTCTCAATACTGCTTGAGATACCACCGGTAGCCGCAAAACCTACAGTGCTGCCATCTTTTAACACAACAGAAGCAGAATAAGGTATGGACGTAGAGTTTTCAATAATACCTTTAAAATTAATGGATATAGAAGAAACACATAACTCTTCCACCGAAAATCCAAGCTGCGCGAGCTCTTGCATCTGCTTATCGGGAATTGATACATTCTGCTGCTCTACGGCGCTTCCAAGCGTAAATTCCGTAAGAATCTCATCCGGAACTGTGTAGTCTTCTTCCACAACAAAATATCCAGCTTCATCACTGCCAATAATTTCCAATCCCTCTGTATTCTCTCCATTCTCAAGCCGCCTAATCTTGCCTGTAATTTCCGGTTGATTTGCTTTTCTTACAACCTGAATAACATCTCCCTGCCGAAATATTCTTTCCTGCTCAACCGAAAGTAAAATGCCCCCTGTCAAAATGCCATCCTCTTTTATCTCCGGATTTAAAATCGTAATGGAATTTGATATACCGCGTGCCTGTTTGGAGCCTTGCGAAACACCATACCATAAATCTGCATGATCTTGTCTAAATCCTGCTAATAGTTCGCACTCCCACATAGTTGTCCTATCAAGAGTAAGACCCTCCGTTATGTTCTTATATGCATCACTGTCAGAATTAAAAATATATTGGAAAGGTATAAACAGAAAATTTTTATCATACAGGGCAGCCTCTAGCTTAAATATGCCATTTTCACCTATTACTTCATTATCTAAAGCGCTTCCATACTTTGCATAAATATTTTGCTCATCTTCTGTTACCGCCTGTTCGTTTTGAGTAAAAAGTTTCACTGCATTTACCAGTTTATCAGTTAACGAAATTTCGTTTGCGGCAAGTACAGTTATGCCTGATACAAGAAGCACACCCACGAAGACTGCAGCACGTGCCGAAAATGAAATCCTATTCCCCATTTTTTTGTCCACATAGCTGATTTGTGGAAACTCATCTGCGTCATCTTCAATGTTTTGCCATAACCTATCTTTTTGTTCCTTATCTAAGTGAATTTGGTGATAGATATTTTTAAACAGTTCTTGTTCCATCCTGAAATTCCTCTCTTTCTTTTAAAAGTTTTTGTTTCATAAGCTTTTTGGCTCGTGCTAATCTGGCTGACACCAGATTGGGCGTAATGCCAAGAAGCTCTGCAATTTCCTTTACCTGATACTCCTCATAATATCGAAGATATAGTACAATACGGTATTTAGATGAAAGACCCGACAGCATTTCGTACAATTCATTTTCTTCCTCTTGTTGGAACGGCACAGAAATTTGTTCCACACTCTCTAAAGGACAGATTCGTTTCAACCATGCGGAGGAAAGCGTGCTTTTGCAATAATTAACTGTCACGCGTATAAACCATGCCTTTTCATGCTCACAGCTTTCAAAACGCGGCGTTTTTTTCAGATACCGCAAAAATACCTCCTGAACGGTATCTTCTGCAAAAGGTATGGAATTTCCGTAAGATATGGCAATCCGGTAAATCATGTCTGAATATCGCTCAAATAGTTCTTTAGCATGACAATCCGTATTCATAATTACCCCCTTTCGTCTATGAATATTGTTAAAACAATTATTATAATGCGCATTCATATATAATACTTTCTAAGACCTTAAAATCTGACAACATCACAAAATATTTTAATACTGCTTCGCATTAAATCAATATGAAAAATCAACTTGACGTCTTTTTGTTCAAAAACTATCAAAAAAGAGTGTTCGTTTACTGAACACTCTTTTATTCTATCTGACAATTTTTATTAGATTAATTATTCTATTGATTCTATAAAGTAAAACTTCCACTCCTCATCAGTGTGCATAGACAGCTTTATTCCGATTTCACGCATACGCTCATTCAGAATATGGTACATATTGCTGCGCTCCCACTTTATGCCCAGAATATACTCCTGTTCCCTGGAGGACAGGCAGGATATTACCTGCTTAAATTTATTCTCATCATCTTTCATCCATTTTCCAAACGGGCACTCTATATACGAGTTTTGTACTCCGAATTTTTCAATATATTCTGTCATTTTTTCATGGAGCTTTCCGGCGTCTTTTTCCTGTAAAAGATGTATGCGCACTTTTTCATCTTCAAATGACAGTTTGGATATTAACATACCCGTCTCGGTCATATATCTATGTACCGCCTTTTCCACCTTAGCGCGTGGCACCGGATAGTCCAATTCTTTCATAATCTGCTCTATGGAATGTCCTCTGTCAACCAGATGTCTGATAGCACCTCCTGCCGCTACATCAAATACAAAATCAGAAAGCGCCGCTTCAAAATATCCTTTTTTTTCACCGCTCATTGCTATTCCTTAATCATGCCTTTCTCTCAATTTATCCCCCATTCTTACTCAATATCCAGCTTAGGCGGTACATCAATTTCATCGGAAACATATTTTCCATTCTTCTTACGCTGTCGTACACACTCTGTTAAAAGATATTCTATCTGCCCATTGACAGAACGAAAATCGTCCTCTGCCCATGCCGCAATCGCATCGTATAATTTGGAAGAAAGTCTAAGCGGAACCTGTTTTTTTCCTGAATCACCCATATTTTTCCGTGTTCCTTTCCGTATATACACCTATAGGAATACTTCTATTTTAATACAGACTTCCGGAATTAACAACCGGCTGGGCATCATGATTTCCGCACAGAACTACCAAAAGATTAGAAACCATTGCAGCCTTACGCTCCTCGTCCAACTCTACGATATTATTCTCATTCAGACGCTCTAATGCCATCTCAACCATTCCTACAGCGCCGTCAACAATCATTTTCCTTGCATCAATAATCGCCGATGCCTGCTGTCTCTGCAGCATCACTGCTGCAATCTCAGGTGCATATGCAAGATAAGTTATACGTGCTTCCACGATTTCAATACCCGCTTCTTTTACCCTGAGCTGAATCTCATCGCGGATTTTCTCTGCAACAACTTCACTGGAACCTCTAAGGCTTCCTTCGTCCGCCACTCCGTCACCGGTTGTATCTACATTCGGTGCAACATCATATGGGTACACGCGAACAACATTTCTCAATGCACTGTCACATTGCAGGGACAAAAACTCTTTATAATTATCTACATCAAAAACCGCCTTGGCCGTATCCACGACTCTCCATGTAACCGCAATACCTATCTCTATAGGATTTCCCAGACAGTCATTAATCTTCTGACGGTTATTGTTGAGAGTCATTATTTTTAAAGAAATTTTATTACTTACGCCCACCTCTACTGTCGTTGAAGAAGCGCCTTCGCCTCCTAGCATAGATGACAAGCCGTTTCCTCCAACATCTCCGCTCTGCTTTAATTTGGTCTTAGCCGCCGGATTAACACTGGAACAAAACGGATTTACAAAATAAAAGCCCTCTTCCTTTAATGTAGTGACATACTTACCAAATAACGTCAATACTAATGCTTCCTGTGGTCTTAAAACTTTAAGTCCCAGTAAAAATATCCATGCAACACACATTACACTTATGCATATAGCCAGAATTACTGTATTGGCTATATTGGAGCCAAAAATACCACTGGCGCCCACAATACAGCCTGCTATCCCCAGTACATATACTAAAATAATACTGATTAAAACTGACATCCCATTTTTCTTTCCTTTATAAATTTTCTCTTCCATAGTTCTTACCTCCCTTTATCAATATGATATCATTATGATATCATATTGAAGTTTTTTGTCAAGAGTTTTATGAAAATGTTTTCAGATTCCTTCCTCAAGAAGGCATTTCAGTAATTGTTCTATTGGCATACTTCCCAAATCACCTTCATCTCTCTTGCGAACAGAAACACTGTTTGTTTTAAGCTCCTTCGCACCAATTATAAGCATATAGGGTATTCTTTCCAGCCTCGCAGTTCTTATTTTGCAGCCTATTTTTTCCGCCCTCAAATCCACTTCGCAACGTAATCCTTCTTGTTTCAAGTTCATTTCAATTTCTTTTGCATAATCATTGTATTTATCCGAGATGGATAATACTTTTACCTGAACCGGTGAAAGCCATAATGGAAATTTCCCGGCAAAATGTTCAATTAATATACCTATGAACCTCTCAATAGAACCAAATACAACCCTGTGTATCATAATTGGACGATGCTTATTTCCATCTTCCCCTATATACTCTGCCTCAAAACGCTGTGGCAACTGAAAATCTAATTGAATTGTTCCACATTGCCATGTCCTTCCAATAGAATCTTCCAGGTGAAAATCAATCTTTGGACCATAAAAAGCCCCATCCCCATCGTTTACAACATATGGCAATTTAAGGTCGTCTAATGCATTTTTTAAACCATCTGTTGCCATTTTCCATTCTTCATCACTTCCTATGGAATTTTCCGGTCTTGTAGATAACTCTACATGATATTTAAATCCAAAATTTGAATACACCTCATCTATCAGATGGGCAACATCTTTTATCTCATCCTGTATCTGCTCCGGTCTCATAAAGATATGGGCATCGTCCTGTGTGCAACAACGAACGCGCATAAGACCATGTAAAGTACCTGATTTTTCGTTTCTGTGTATCAATCCCAACTCACTGATACGCATAGGAAATTCACGGTATGAGCGAGGTTCCATTTTATATACAAGCATACCGCCCGGACAACTCATTGGTTTTATGGCAAAATCTGCCCCGTCAATCGAAGTTGCATACATCTTATCCCGATAATGCTCCCAATGTCCGGATGTTTCCCAAAGCTGACGGTTCAACATTATCGGAGTGGATATTTCCACATACCCTTCTCTTATGTGCAGCTTTCTCCAATAGTCAATCAGCAGATTTTTCAATATCATTCCTTTTGGAAGAAAGAAAGGAAATCCCGGTCCTTCCTCAAACAGTGCAAATAAGCCTAATTCTTTTCCTAATTTTCTGTGGTCCCTCCTTTTTGCTTCTTCCAACCGGTTTAAATAATCCTCCAGCATATCCTCATTTGGAAATGATGTGCCGTAAATTCTCGTAAGCATCTTGTTTTTTTCATCACCGCGCCAGTATGCGCCTGCAACAGACAACAGCTTAACCGCTTTAATTGCACTGGTATATGCCACATGAGGTCCGGCGCACATTTCCAAATATTCTCCCTGCTGGTAAAAACTGATTTCTTCCTCTTCCGGCAATTCATTTAACATTTCAATTTTATATGTCTCATTTCTTTCTTCCATAGCCTGCATTGCCTTTTTACGGTCCATTTTAAATTGTCTGAGCTGCAGATTTTCTTTCACAATTTTTTTCATCTCTGCTTCTATTTCTGCAAAGTTTTCTTCCGAAAAGCGAAAGTCAAAGTCAAAATCATAATAAAAACCCTCTGCAATAGACGGTCCTATTGCACATTTAGTATTTGGGTACAGTCTTTTTACTGCCTGTGCCAGAATATGCGCTGTCGTATGCCTGAATGCATTTTTTCCCAATTCCTCCTCAAAACAAGCCTCTTTAATGGAACCGTCTTTCATTTTAATCTTCATTTCATCATTTCCTTTCTTAAATAAAATATTTTTGATTAACATAAGAAAAGCACTCTTAAAGATACTTGTAATGTATCTTTAAGGGTGCTTATTGCACGGTTCCACCTCAATTTTTAACTTCAGATTCTATCAAATCCTAACCTTTAACGCAGGTGTACGGTAATACTTACATCTACTTTCAGTATTACAGCTTGGGAATGGTTTTCACATACAATCCACATAAGCATCTTCCAGCAAATGATGCTCTCTCTGTCTGCGATTAATATGCTACTTGTTTCCGTCATAGCTTTTCCTTATGCTAACTTGTTTAACATAATATCATTCACATTATGGCTTGTCAATAACCAAATAATTGGAAGCTTTTATTTATCTTAATTAATATGTTTCCTATAAACTCTGGAAGGTTCTCCATCTATATCGTTCATCATCTGGTAAAATTCACAACCATACTTTTCATATAATCCGGTATGATTTGTTGATATAAAGATATCCTGCACCTTCTCGGCTTTAGCCAGTTTCTCAATTTCCTGAAACAATTTCCCGGCGTAGCGATGACCTCTATATTGGGGAAAGGTATACACAAATCCAATCCATGGAGTCAACTCTGTCGGCTGGATATCATCTTTTTCTGCGTATGTACAAAACGAAATGAGTTCATCTTCGTTCACTAACATCAACACCTTTGACTTTTCTCCCACTGTATCCTTAAACTTGTTTTCACTTAACAATTCATACAGAAATTGACCTGCTCCCCAATCACTTTTCTTTATTTGTTCCAGCCAATACTCCTGCCGGCCGCAGTTATAATAATCTATTACTTGCATTTGTAATTTCTCCATATAAAAATCCTACTCTCGAAAATAAATATATATCTGTTGATTTTTTTATAAAAAATGTTAAAATTATATTAGTGCAGATATAGTTCATCGGTAGAATGCTAGCTTCCCAAGCTGGAGAGGCGGGTTCGATTCCCGTTATCTGCTTTTGCATTTAATAAGAATTGTATTTTATGATGAGTAAGTATAAAGCTACTCATCATATTTTATTTAGCATTGTCTATTGTATAATTCATATGTAAATACATAATAAACCTATCGTAATATTGATACAATTTCTGTACACCATTTTCCAGTATGTAATAATGTCTAATATATGGTATTAGCAGCACAAGTAGTAATAGAACCAATGCAAACAATGCAGGCTGTGGCACAATCAGCGTTCCCATTATAGCGATTATGGTAAGCAATGCAAAAGTAACTGTAACAATCAAATGAATCAGCCTCTCATGCTGAAAAAAGCCAATCTGTATAAGCATGTCATCAAGCATTTGCTTTTTCTCCTGTTCACTTATATCCTGGCCACTATTCTTTTCCCATAAAGCAGCCTGTTCTTCCATCTTTACCAAATAAGTTTTCAATCGTTCTTCCATAGGATTATCAGAACCTTTCTGTAATTTATTAGCTTTATACAAAAAATAGCTCCTGAAATCTCAGGAGCCTTAAGTGCCGCAGACCGGAATCGAACCGGTACGGGTATCACTACCCACGGGATTTTAAGTCCCGGGCGTCTGCCAGTTCCGCCACTGCGGCAGTTTAATAAATAATATACAAAAGTGATTCAATATAGAACCTCTTTCGCGTGGGACCTATAGGGCTCGAACCTATGACCCTCTGCTTGTAAGGCAGATGCTCT
>CAMWKB010000085.1 GCA_947174705.1 uncultured Lachnospiraceae bacterium | reverse complement strand
AGTTATTACTTTATACTAAGCTGATAACTTTCATCAATTTTTTCTTTTAAACAGTTGATATTCACAATTTATCAAAAAAATCTTCTTTGGGAAAATTAAGATATCTTTTCAAAATCATCTGCTCCATGTTTACACCATGGACAAATAAAATCAGGCGGAAGCTCTTCACCTTCATAGATATAGCCGCATACGGTGCAGCGCCAGCCCTTTTTGGATTCAGTATTTTCAGCTTCCGGCTTAGGCTTAACATTTGCATGATAGTAAGCATAAGTCATCGGTTTTTCGTCAGATATTACATCTGCATCCACGACTTCTGCAAGAAACATCATATGTGTACCTAAGTCATTTGATGTTAAAACTTTACAATCCAGATATGCTGTTGTATGTTCGGTCAAATACGGCAGCTCCTGTCCGGTAATGGCAAACGAAGCTCCCACAAACTTGTCCACATCTCTTCCGCTTTGAAATCCATAATGTTTAAAAAGTGAAAAAGGAGCAGTTTCAGAAAGTACGGAAATAGAAAATTTTCCTGATTTCTGGACTAATTCACTGGTTAAGTTATTTTTATTGATTGCAACAATAATTCGTTTAGGGTTATCTGCTACCTGGGTAACAGTGTTAACAATACAGCCGTTCATTTTATTATCTGCTTTGGCAGCAGCAACATAAAGACCATAGGATATTTGATTAAATGCTTTCTGATTCATGGATTTTCCCTTCTTTAATAATATTTTTCTTTTACTGATTAATTGATTTTAAGTGTAAAAAAGAGTATTATTCAGTTAGTATTATGTGGTAATTACTCTATATTTATACAGAATACACGAATATGTATCCGTTTGCAATAGGTATAGTGCAGATTGAAAGAAGGTTATGGTTTTTATGAATTATTCTAATGCGGAAGAAAAACGAATTTATATGCTGGAAACGCCTGTAAAGAAGTTAGTATGTACTTTGGCGGGTCCTACTATTTTAAGTATGCTTATTACTTCTTTTTATAATATGGCGGACACTTTTTTTGTCGGAAGGATTAATACCCAGGCAACGGCGGCGGTAGGCGTTGTATTTTCAATTATGGCAATAATTCAGGCAACAGGCTTTTTCTTCGGTCATGGTTCAGGTAATTACATATCCAGAAAGCTTGGCGCAGGGGAAATGGAAGAAGCTGAAAAGATGTCATCAATAGGATTTTTTTCTGCTCTGATTGCCGGAGTTATAATAATGACAGTGTGCCTGATTTTTGTAACTCCGCTGGCATATCTGCTAGGCTCAACGGATACGATACTTCCTTATACAGTCAGATATTTGAGTATTATATTAATCGGTGCGCCTGCCATGACGTCATCTTTGGTTTTGAATAATCAAATGCGTTTTCAAGGCAGCGCTTTTTATGCAATGATAGGAATTGTTTCAGGCGGTGTTCTCAATATGATATTAGATCCTCTTTTAATTTTTGCATGTAATTTGGGAATTGCGGGAGCCGCGCTTGCAACAACGATAAGTCAGTACGTGAGTTTTACTATCCTTTCTATTATGATAAGAAAGGGCGGCAATGTTCAGATTAAGTTCAGTAATTTTAAGCCAAGTCTTCATTATTTTAAAGAAATAATCCGGGGTGGAACGCCTTCTTTGTGCAGGCAGGGACTTGCAAGTCTGGCAACTATCTGCTTAAATCACAGCGCAGGTATATATGGCGATGCAGCTATAGCCGGAATGTCGATCGTATCAAGAATCTCTATGTTTGCCAATTCTGCTTTGATTGGCTTTGGTCAGGGATTCCAGCCGGTATGTGGCTTTAACTATGGCGCCAAAAAGTATGATCGTGTTTTGGAGGCGTTCTGGTTCTGCGTTAAATATGCATTTCTATTTCTGGTGGTTGTTGGTATATGCGGAGTTGCCTTTGCACCGCAGCTTGTGGCTTTATTCCGCAAAGGAGACTTAGAAGTAATTGAAGTCGGAGCAGCAGCACTTAGATTTCAGGCAATTGTCTTTCCGCTTAATGCATGGATCGTAATGTGTAATATGATGTTACAATCTATAGGAAAAGGCTTGAAAGCGTCGATTGTGGCATCCGCAAGACAAGGCTTGTGTTTCCTCCCGCTCATATTTATTCTCCCACACTTCTTCGCCTTAACCGGAGTTGAGATGTGTCAGATGGTTTCGGATATTATGACGCTTGCTATCTCTATACCGATTGGCTTAAGTGTAATAAAGGAAATGAAGCTGCAGGCGGAATAGTTATATGTATAGATTCCCAAAATCTGCCCATATTTATAAAAGCAGTTAGTTTAAAAACTATCATTGCAGGCTTAAAGAAAGGCATGGGTATTTTTGTGAAGCGTATTCCAAAACATATCGGTATCATTCCGGATGGTAACAGGCGTTGGGCAGAGAAAAATGGATTGAAAAAAGAGGAAGGCTATGCATATGGCTTAGAAGCTGGCTTGAAACTGCTCCGGGCTGCACAGGGCTATGGTGTACAGGAACTAACTTACTATGGATTTACCGTAGATAACTGTAAACGCCCAAAAGAACAGGTTGCGGCATTTTCGCAAGCCTGCGTTATGGCTGTAAAAATGATAGAAAAAGAAAATGTCGAATTGCATGTAATCGGTAATACGGGTTCGCCCTGTTTCCCTAGTGAGCTGCTTCCGTATGCATGTCATAAGCGTGAGCCTGACTGCGATAAAGAAACTTTAAGAATAAATTTCTTAGTAAATTATGGATGGGAATGGGATATGAAAAACAACTGGGCATCAAGTGAGATACCCAGAGTTGATTTGGTTATACGTTGGGGGGGAATGTGCCGTTTGTCCGGTTTTCTGCCTATCCAGACCGTTTATTCAGATTTTTATATTGTAAAAGAATTGTGGCCGGATTTTCAGGAAACTCAATTTACGGACGCATTACAATGGTACCAGAAGCAGGATATTACTTTAGGAGGGTAGGATATATCTTATAAAACATCCCTTGTCTCCAATTTATAAAGTGTAAGAAAAACGGATACAGCAGATATTATCAACAATGTTATATAAAATGGAATATTACCAATAAGTGAATAAGCTCCAATATTCCCCTGAGTCAAACATACTATTATAACTCCGGTGATAATAGTCGCTTTTGATGATTTCATCTTAAGTCCGACAAGTAAAGATATAAAACTTATACTGATCATTACTGCTGAATCCACGAGTATTTCAATATAAAACATACTGTTTCCAAGTGCAATGCTTTCTGCCGTTATATAAGTATATTTTTTGACAGATACAAGTGCGCAGTAGATAAATATTTTAGATAATACCAAAGCTATAAAATTAAAAATCCACACTGCTGACATTTGTGAAAATAAGATTTGTTTTCTGTTAATCGGATAAGAAAACATTAAATTCATCGTTTTATTTTTATATGCACTGACAATAAATGCAGCCAGCATTGTACTTGTAAAAATCATAAACGACATATTTGTAAATAATTCAACTCCTGATTTTAACATACTACTCCCATAGGCAAATCTTGTTTCATCAGATTCAAGCTCACCTGCAACTGACAAAAGGAGCAGTGTAAGAATAATCACCATAATAAAAGCATTCCGCGCATATTTTATAATATTATTTTTCTTCCATTCAAGTCTGATAAGTTTTAACATTATTTTCTACCCTCCTCTGTCAATTTCAGGAAATAATCCTCAAGGCTTTCAGCCTTTTTACCAATAGCTCTAATCTCCACATCATTTAGTGCAAATGCCTTTGATATGTCATTTGTGGTAAGTTTATTGTCATAGATGCGGATATTATATTCATCTATTATCTTAAAATTATTCAATTTCAATATATCTGCCAGTACATATGAAGCCCTCTTGGTATCAGGCGTAGAAATTTCAATATATGCCGTATTCATTTCAGATATTTCTTTCATGGATATTTCCTTCATCATATTTCCGTGATTGATAATACCAATCGTGTCGGCAATGCTTTCTACTTCCGAAAGGATATGGCTGGATATAATTATAGTAATACCGTATTCCGTACAGAGCATTTTGAATAAATCACGGAGTTTCTTCATTCCGGAAGGATCAAGCCCATTCGTAGGTTCATCAAGTACAAGCAGCTCCGGTTTACATAATATTGCGCGGGCAATACCTAACCTTTGTCTCATTCCTAACGAATACTTTTTGACAGGTGTATTCGCAGCTTCAGTCAATTCCAACATTTCAAGCGCATTTTCCACGCTTCCGGGATGATAATACCCCATGTACTCGCGATGAAGCCGCAGGTTTTCTTTTCCGCTTAAATGCTCATAAAATGTAGGAAATTCAATGATACTCCCCATTCTTCTTAGAAACTCATACGAATCGGGTGTAATACTTCTCCCAAAAAGTTCAACCGTCCCTTCCGTTGGTTTCCAAAGGTTAGTGATCATTTTCATTACAGTAGTTTTGCCCGCCCCGTTCGGACCTAAAAATCCGTATATTTCCCCTTCTTTCACATGCATATTTACGTTTTTAACCAATTCCTTACCGTCAATGGTTTTTGTAAGATTATTTGTTTTTAAAATGTATGGCATATTGTCTGCCTCCTCTCTTGAAACCATTGTAACAGTTAAGGTTTTCAAAACTCTTGACTAATTCTTACAAATTTCTTTCGAAATTAATTTTAATATTTAAATTTCTTTAATTTCACCGTAAACGTTGTTTTTATATTAGGTTCACTGTCTAAAAAAATATCTCCCCCTAGCTGACCCGCAAGATTTTTGGCGATTGTAAGGCCTAATCCATTTCCCTGTATATTACGGTTTCGTGAATCCTCCATTGTATACAACCGTTCAAATACGCTTTGGGCAAACTCCTTCTCTATTCCTTTTCCCTTATCCATTACATCAATATAAACATGATCTTCACTTTCCCGCAATGTAAGACCTATGTGTTTTCCGCCGCTTCCATAGCGAACTGCATTTGATATTAAATTAGACAAAATTCTGTCAATAGCAGCCTTTTCACCATACACGAAAATATCTTTTTCCGGAATGGAGATATCCACTGTAAAATCTTTTTCACACAGGATATCATAAAAGCTCAATATGCTTTCACGACACAACCCGCTTACATTTATTTTGCTTATCTCTATATTCATATCACCGGCTTCTAACTTTGCCAGTGTAAAAAACTGATTGATAAGCTCCATAACCTGTTCTGCCTTTGCTTCCACTTTCTGTAAAGTTTCATCATCAGGATGGTTAAGACGCATAATTTCAAGATACCCTAAAATTACTGTTAAAGGGGTCTTTATATCATGCGATATATTAGAAAGCATTTTTTTGGACGAAATTTCCTGTTTCCGAAAGTCATTCTTTATCTTTTGCCGGTCTAACAGTAATCGGTTAATCTGCCCGCATAAATTCATAAGGGTTTTATTATCCGTAAATACCATAACCTTTTCATCACTGTCATTTTCTACTATGTCAGACAGCTCCATGCTGATCTTTTTTAACTTTGCCTGTATTCCCTTCGTGTAGACAAATTGCTGATATATTACAATAAACAGCAATATGATAATTATAAATATCAGAATAAATATGATCACACTAATAACCATGCCTTTCTCTCAACCTGCGATTTTATGTGCCGCCTTCTGTGGCACTATTCCATATCACCCAACTTGTACCCTATTCCCCAGACTGTAACTATAATCTTCGGATCACGGGGATTATTCTCTATTTTATTGCGAAGTCTGCTGATATGCACATTTACGGCATTTTCATCTCCAAAATAAGCATCATTCCAAACATGGGAATATAACTGTTCTTTGGTATAAACTTTTTTGGGATTTTTCATAAGGAGCTTTAAAATTTCAAATTCTTTCGCTGTTAATTCAATTCTCACCCCATTTTTTAATACGGAATAATCGTTTGTATTCATGGTAAGACTGCCACATTCAAGAACGCTTTCCTCTTTAGCGGATTGCACCACATACTGCGTGCTTCTTCGAATATTGGCCTTTATTCTTGCAAGTACTTCCGTAACGGAAAACGGCTTTGTAATATAATCATCCGCCCCTAATCCTAAGCCTAATGTTTTATCAGAGTCCGTATCTTTAGCCGATATAATAATGATAGGCACCGTACTTTTTTCTCTTATCTCTTTCATAACTTCCATTCCGCTTTTTTTCGGTATCATAAGGTCAAGTAACACCAGGCTGTATTCATCTGCAAAAAATTCCCGGCATGCACTTTCTCCGTCAAAAGCTGCTGCTACTTCAAAATTTTCTGTCATTAGAAAGTTTTTTAGCATATCACTTATTTCAATATCATCTTCTACTAATAAAATCTTCATTTGACTGTTTTCCCTCTTCTGCTAAATTTTCAGCGATATATATTCTATAATCTTCTCCTTTATAGATGTTCATATTTTAGACGTTTAAGGGAATAAATACAATTACTTTTTTTAAAAGATAGTATAATTAGGATTGACATTTCCTTTTTATAGCGTTATGATATAGAAAATTTATATCGCCAAAACCGTTGACGCGGAAGTAAAGGTGATGATGCTCTTACAGAGAACCCTGATTGCTGAGAATGGGTAGAAAACAAGTCATCAAATGGGCCGCCGAGGGTGCAGTGAAAAATAGGTTATTTCTAATCTATCCAGTATTCTGCAACGTGAAGACATACGTCAGTTGTCATGGATATGTCAGTATCCTGTTGAGCGTACAGCATATGCTGTAAATCAAGGTGGCACCGCGGATTATAATATTCGTCCTTGACAAGAATTTTTGTCAAGGATTTTTTGTGTTTTTATATCTTTAAACTATAGGATATAAGGGTAAAAAATTTTCACCCTTAGAGAAAGGCATGGTTATTAATATGATTAAACCCGAACTTGACACATTAAAGGAACTTAAAAATACAGGTGAGTATAAAACCGTTCCTATAAGCATGGAAATTTTATCAGATATCAGAACTCCCATAGAAGTTTTGCGTATACTGAAAAATGTTTCCGGTCATTGCTATCTTCTGGAATCGGTTTCCGACCATGAGAAATGGGGACGTTACACTTTCCTAGGCTATGATCCGAAATTAGAGATTACCTGTCAGAACGGTCATATGAAAGCAGGCTCACTCTCCTTTGAAACCACAGATCCGGGAAAATATATCCGTCAGGTCATAGAAGAACATAAGAGCCCCCGTTTTTCATATCTTCCTTCGTTTACCGGCGGTTTGGTAGGATACTTCTCTTATGATTATCTGAAATATGCGGAGCCTTCATTAAATCTGGATGCGGTTGACACTGAGGGTTTTAAGGATGTGGACTTAATGCTTTTTGATAAAGTAATAGCCTTTGATAATTTCAGACAGAAAATTATTTTAATAGTTAACATTAATTTAGACGACCCTGAGACGGAGTATAACAGAGCGGTTCTGGAATTAAAAAATCTTGCCGAGCTTATTAAAAACGGCGCTCCTGCACAGGATAAACCCGGTAAATGTACCACTGACTTTAAACCTCTTTTTCAGGAAGAAGAGTATTGCAGCATGGTAGAAAAAGCTAAACATCATATAAAAGAGGGGGACATTTTCCAGATTGTCCTCTCTAACCGCTTAGAAGCTGAATTTGAAGGAAGCCTTTTAAATGCATACCGGGTGCTGCGTACTATTAATCCTTCACCTTACATGTTTTATTTCTCAAGCAGCGACATGGAAGTAGCTGGAGCTTCTCCGGAAACATTGGTAAAACTAGAAAACGGTATCCTTCACACCTTCCCGCTTGCCGGCACGCGCCCAAGAGGAAAAAATGAAGCGGAGGATGCGGCGCTTGAAAAAGAACTTCTTGCCGACCCGAAAGAACTTGCCGAGCATAATATGTTAGTAGACCTTGGCAGAAACGATATAGGCAAAATCAGCAAATTCGGAAGCGTAGAAGTTGAGAAATATTTAAGCATTGAGAAATACTCTCATGTAATGCACATCGGCTCTACCGTAAAAGGCGAAATCCGTGAAGACAAAGATGCGCTCTCTGCAATAGACGCAGTCCTTCCTGCGGGAACCCTATCCGGAGCGCCCAAGATTAAGGCCTGCCAGCTTATAAACGATTTGGAAAACAATAAACGCGGCATATACGGCGGCGCCATCGGCTATCTGGATTTTACAGGCAATCTCGATACATGCATTGCAATCAGAATCGCCTATAAGAAAAATAACAAAGTCTTTATCCGCAGCGGCGCAGGAATTGTAGCAGACTCCATTCCCGAAAAAGAATATCAGGAATGTCTGAATAAAGCGGCCGCCGTGATAAATGCACTTAAACTGGCAGAGGAGGCAGAGTAATGATTTTATTGATTGACAACTATGACAGTTTTTCCTACAACCTGTTTCAATTAATAGGCTCTCTTAACCCCGATATAAAGGTTATCCGCAACGATGCTTTTTCTGTTAAGGAAATAGAAGCCATGAAACCGGAATCAATAATACTTTCTCCCGGACCGGGACGGCCGGAAGATGCGGGCGTATGTATCGATGTGGTAAAAGAGCTTGGAAGCAAAATTCCGATTCTCGGCGTCTGCTTGGGACATCAGGCTATCTGCATGGCGTACGGCGGTACAATATCCTATGCGAAGGAACTTATGCACGGGAAACAGTCGGAAACCAAACTGAATAGCGACTGCGATATATTTAAAAATCTTCCGGAAACTATTCCGGTAGCAAGGTACCATTCACTTGCTCTTATAGAATCCACGCTGCCTGAATCCCTCGCCATAACCGCAAGAACCACCGACGGCGAAGTTATGGCAGTTATGCACAAAGATTATCCCGTTTACGGACTGCAATTTCATCCGGAATCTATTCTAACTCCGGACGGAAAAACAATAATAAAAAATTTTATAGAAAGGTGAGATTAAAAATGATCAAAGAAGCAATTATAAAAATCGTAGACAAACAGGACTTAACTTATGACGAAGCTTACAGCGTAATAAACGAAATTATGAGCGGCGAAACTTCCCCGACACAAAACGCAGCTTTTCTTGCAGCGTTGTCCACAAAAAGCACTAAAGCCGAGACTATTGATGAAATCGCAGGCTGTGCTGCTGCCATGCGAGACCACGCAATGAAGGTTGAACACGACATGGATGTTATGGAAATTGTCGGAACCGGCGGCGACGGTGCAAACAGCTTTAATATTTCCACTACATCAGCTCTTGTAGCCGCTTCCGGCGGTGTAAAAATTGCCAAACACGGTAATCGTGCAGCTTCATCTAAATGCGGTACCGCAGACTGCCTTGAAGCTATGGGAGTAAATATTGACCTATCACCGGAAAAATGTATCGAGCTTCTTGAAAAAGCCGGCATCTGTTTCTTCTTTGCACAAAAATATCACACCTCCATGAAATATGTAGGTCCTATAAGAAAAGAACTTGGTATCCGTACTGTATTTAATATTTTAGGTCCACTTACCAATCCTGCCTCACCTAATATGCAGCTGCTTGGAGTTTACGACCAGTCCCTGGTAGATCCTTTAGCAAGAGTTCTTACAAACCTTGGTGTTAAGCGTGGAATGGTAGTTTACGGAATGGATAAAATGGATGAAATATCCGCAAGCGCACCTACATTAATCTGCGAATTTAATCAGGGCGAATATAATACTTATACTATCAAACCCGAAGATTTCGGACTTACTACCTGTAAAAAAGAAGACCTGCTCGGCGGTACGCCGCAGGAAAACGCAGCAATTACCACTGCTATTCTTAAAGGAGAAACCGGACCTAAGAGAAACGCAGTCCTTTTAAATGCCGGAGCAGCACTTTATATCGCACAAAAAGCAGATTCTTTCGCAAACGGAATCAAACTTGCCGCAGAACTTATAGACTCCGGTAAAGCGCTTGCTGTATTGGAAGCATTTAAAACAGAAAGTAATAAATAACGATGGAAAGGTTTTAGTTATGTCAACCATACTAGATACTATAGCTGAATATGCAAGAGAGAGAGTCGCCAGTGCAAAAAATCTTCATTCTCTTGAAGAAGTAAAACGCTTAGCTTTAGCAACAAACTGCGACACAGATTTTCCTTTTGAGAAAGCTCTGTCCGCAAATGGCATCAGCTTTATCTGTGAATGCAAAAAAGCATCTCCTTCTAAAGGTTTAATTGCAGAGGACTTTCCATATCTTGAAATCGCCAAAGAATACGAGGCAGCAGGTGCATCCTGTATTTCCGTACTAACAGAACCTAAGTGGTTTCTGGGAAAAGGTGAATATCTTAAAGAAATTTCAAGTACCGTAACCATCCCCTGTCTCCGCAAGGATTTTACGGTAGATGAATATATGATCTACGAAGCTAAGCTGCTTGGCGCCAGTGCGGTATTACTGATTTGCTCGCTTCTTCCTGCTGATACCATAAAGCATTACATTGAGATTTGTGATGAACTTGGACTGTCCGCATTAGTTGAGGCTCATGACGAGACGGAAATAAGCATGGCAGTAAACGCCGGCGCCCGCATTATAGGCGTTAACAACCGCAATCTTAAAAACTTTACGGTTGATATAAGCAATAGTGGACGTCTCCGTCATCTTGTACCGGACAATATTTTATTTGTTGCCGAGAGCGGGATTAATTCACGCGAGGATGTTGCGGCATTGGAAGCGGCGCAAGTGGATGCGGTGTTGATTGGGGAGACGCTTATGCGCTCTGATAATAAAAAGAAGATGTTGGATGAACTTAAAGGGGATGCATAATTGCGAAACTATTATTCAGAGCCACGAACATAGACAATATAAACAAAAAACGGGGTTCGACCGCAGGAGCGAACTCACCCCGCCTTTTTGTTTATATTGTCTATCTTCTGGGTATTGAAATGTTATTTCTCTAATAACGGCATATTAATTTCGCAAATGGTGGCGTGTAAATTTTGCAAGTTATTTGAATTAAATTACTGTTTTTAATTAATTTATTTAAGATGAATCGAGGTTATAATGACAAAAATTAAAATATGTGGGCTACAGTCTGAGGACGATATTTCGTATGTAAATGAGCTCAGGCCTGACTATATAGGTTTTGTATTTCTAAAGGGAAGACGAAGATATATTTCTCCGGAAAAGGCGGCTCATTTAAGGGAGCTTCTGGACCCTGCCATACAATCAGTAGGGGTGTTTGTGGATGAACCTATTGAGAATGTGATTTCTTTACTTAACAGAGGAACCATACAGGTTGCGCAGCTTCATGGACATGAGGATGAAGCCTATGCAAAACAGCTGAAAGAATTATGCGGCAAGCCTATTATTAAAGCTTTTATTATTCAGAATGAAGATGATGTTAAAAATGCTCTTGCTTATGACTGTGATTATCTACTGTTAGACAACGGACTCGGTACTGGGGAAACCTTTGACTGGTCTCTTATCAGAAATATAGACAAACCCTTTTTTCTGGCAGGTGGGTTAACTCCGGAGAATGTACAAGAAGCAATAGCCCTTACTCAGCCTTATGGCGTAGATACAAGTTCAGGCGTAGAAACTAAATGTCATAAAGACTATAATAAAATCAAGGCATTCATAACTGCCGTTCGCACCCCAAGATGAACAAGTATAGTATTAATATAACATAATCAATTGCGAAAGGTTTTTCCGATGACCAGAACTTAGACAATATAAACAAAAAGGCGGGGTGAGTTCGCTCCCGCGGTCGAACCCCGTTTTTTGTTTATATTGCCTAAGTTCGTCCCGCCAGACAACCCTTTCGCAATCAACTAAAGTATAATATAAAGGAGGCATCTTATGTCAAACTCAAAAGGCCGTTTCGGAGTTCACGGCGGACAATACATCCCCGAAACTCTCATGAACGCTGTAATTGAATTGGAAGAAGCATACAATCACTACAAAAATGATCCTGAATTTAATAAAGAGCTCACCACTCTTTTTAATGAATATGCAGGCAGACCCAGCCGCCTCTATTATGCGGACAAGATGACTAAGGATCTTGGTGGTGCCAAAATTTATTTAAAAAGAGAAGATTTGAACCACACCGGCTCACACAAAATAAATAACGTTCTGGGTCAGGCTCTTCTTGCCAAAAAGATGGGAAAGACCAGACTTATTGCTGAAACCGGCGCCGGTCAGCATGGCGTTGCTACCGCTACCGCTGCTGCACTGCTTGGCATGGACTGCGTTGTTTTCATGGGTGAAGAGGATACAAAAAGACAGGCGCTCAATGTATATCG
>CAMWKB010000084.1 GCA_947174705.1 uncultured Lachnospiraceae bacterium | reverse complement strand
AAAACAACTAATTTTTAACAAATTATTAAAAATTGTTACAATAATGTCATATTATATCAGGTCAATAGCATCCTGCACCGATGAAACACCGATTATCTTTATATTTTCCATGTTCTTTAACTGCTTTACGCATACCTTAGGAATTACACAGGTTGTAAAGCCCATTTTAGCTGCTTCCTTGATACGCTGTTCTATCATACTGACGCCGCGTACTTCGCCGCTTAACCCGATTTCACCAAAAGCTGCAATTTTATCATCTATCGGCCTGTTTTTGAAACTGGATGCAACAGCCATTGCAATTCCTAAATCTATTGCCGGTTCCGTAATTTTCATGCCGCCCGCAAGATTGACATAAGCATCGCAATCCGACATCTGAAGACCCACTCTCTTTTCCAAAACCGCCATAAGTAAATTGAGCCTGTTAAAATCCGTTCCGATTGCCTGTCTTCTCGGAAAACCAAAATTCGTATGGCAGACCAGAGCCTGAATCTCAATAAGAATCGGTCTGGTTCCTTCCATAGAACACGACACAATGGAGCCGCTTGCTCCTTCGGGCTTACCGTCCAGCATAAACTCAGAAGGATTAGTTACCTCAATAAGCCCCTTCTCCTGCATCTCAAACACGCCAATCTCATTGGTAGAGCCAAATCTATTCTTGACACCACGCAGTATTCGGTAGGATGCATGTCTGTCACCCTCAAAGTACAGAACGGTATCTACCATATGCTCAAGTACACGGGGACCGGCTACGGTTCCTTCTTTTGTCACATGACCTACAATAAAAACGGAAACGCCCATCCCTTTGGCAATCTGCAAAAATACGTTCGTCGCTTCCCTGACTTGGGACACACTCCCCGGTGCAGATGAAACATCCGCATTATATACCGTCTGGATTGAATCTATTATCGTAATATCAGGCATAATATGGCGAATTGTTTCCTCAATGACCCCTAAATCAGTCTCACACAATAAAAAGAGGTTTTCACCAAATTCTCCAATCCGGTTTGCCCTTAGCTTTATCTGCCTTAAGGATTCCTCACCGGATATATATAATACCTTCCTGTTATCCTGCGCCATATTCCGGCATACCTGCAGCAAAAGCGTGGACTTGCCTATTCCCGGGTCCCCGCCTACTAAAATTAAGGAGCCCGGCACAATCCCACCGCCTAACACCCTGTTAAGCTCTTTCATATGTGTAGACATTCTCTCTTCATCATTCAGGGCTATTTCGGAAAGTTTAAGCGGTTTTGTGGTTTCACGCCCGACTTTTGATACAGAAGAGGATACAACGGTTTTGGTATTTATTTTTTCTTCTACAAAAGTATTCCATTCCTTACAGCCCGGACACTGCCCCATCCATTTAGATGATTCATAGCCGCAGCTCTGGCAATAAAATACAGTTGTTATTTTTGCTTTTGCCATAAAACCTCTTAACTATTTTACAATCTTTACATTAACCTCTCCGGCATCTGCAAGCTCGATGCTTATATTGAGCTTACCGCCTAAATTGGTCTTCATTCTGCCAATCTTCGCATCATTTACATATACATCATACTCGGTATCATCCTCTAAACCTACGGTAATCTGAGCATCTTCGTCGCCTTCTACGACAAAACTTACCCCGTTTTCGCTTTCCGAAAAATTATTTACACTGGTACCCGGTACTGACTCATATGCAAACATTCCGTTTTTTTCAAGTTTAGTAATGCTTTTATAGGTTTTAACTTTAAGCAAATCACCGCCATGCTCAAAATCCTCTACCTTCGCCTTGACATCCAGCTTATGATTGCCAAAACTGATTGCTCCCTGTGCTTCTTCGCGAAGCAATTCCTGTACTACAGCCATTGTAACTCATCCTCCTAAGTCATTTTGTAAATATTTTTCTATAAATTATTCGTGTACCTTATAAAAAACATTCTTATTCTTAAGCACCGCCGATACCTTATCGCCCGCTTTTACATTTCCTGCTAAAATTTCCATCGCAAGGGTATCTTCTATTTCGGTCTGAATCGCCCTCTTCATCGGCCTTGCACCCATCTTGGAATCCGTATGTTTTTCTACGATATAATCTTTAAGCGCAGGCGTTACGGTTAAATCGATATCCATCTGCGTTTTACATCTCTTGACCAGATTCTTTGAAAGCATTGTCACTATCTGCTTCATGTCGTTCTTATTAAGCGGATGGAAGACCATGATCTCATCAATCCTGTTAATAAATTCGGGCTTAAAGATTCTCTTGACCTCTTCCATTACGCCCGCTTTCATCTTATCATAATTCTGCTTCTCACTTTCGCCGGAAGAAAAGCCAAGGTTTTTGGGCTCCATAATCCTCTGTGCACCGGCATTTGAAGTCATAATAAGGATTGTATTCTTAAAGCTGACCTTACGGCCTTTGGAATCCGTTATATGTCCGTCGTCCAATACCTGAAGCAGTATATTAAACACATCCGGATGCGCTTTCTCTATTTCATCAAAAAGGACTACCGAATAAGGGTTCCTTCTTACCTTCTCGCTAAGCTGTCCGCCCTCTTCAAATCCCACATAGCCCGGCGGGGAGCCTATCATCTTAGATACCGAATGCCCTTCCATATATTCTGACATATCGACACGTATAAGCGCTCCCTCAGAGCCGAACATGGCTTCCGCTAACGCCTTGCTGAGTTCCGTCTTACCCACGCCGGTAGGCCCAAGAAACAGGAATGAACCAATCGGTCTGTTAGGGTCCTGAAGCCCTACCCTTCCGCGTCTCATAGCCTTGGCAACGGCGGTGACCGCCTCTTCCTGCCCGATTACCCGTTTGTGCAGAATAGATTCTAACTTAAGCAGTCTCTCGCTTTCTTTTTCCGCCAGCTTCTTTACGGGAATCTTCGTCCAGAGTGCGACAACTTCTGCAATCTCGTTTTCCCCGACTACATATTCCTTCCTTTCGTCATCCTTCTCCATTCGCTTGAGCATGCGTTCATACTTCTTAATAAGCGTATCCTGATGCTTTTTAAGCTCACCTGCCTGTGTAAATGCCTCTATTCTTATAGAACGCTCTATCTGTAAATCAATTTTCTGTATTTCTTCGGCAAGTTCTTTAAGTTTATCCGGCTGCTTGGCAGTTTTTAACCTGACTGCTGCTGCCGCCTCATCAATTAAATCAATTGCCTTATCCGGTAAGTTTCTGTCGTTAATATACCTTGAGGAAAGCGCCACCGCCGCCTTAATTGCTTCCGGCGTAATAGTCACCCTATGGTGGTCCTCATACTTATAGGCAATTCCCTTTAGTATATTCTCAGCTTCCTCTACCGTAGCTTCTTCTACCGTCACAGGCTGGAATCTTCTCTCAAGGGCCGCATCTCTTTCAACGTATTTTCGATATTCCGCTATCGTCGTAGCGCCAATTAGCTGGATTTCTCCCCTTGCAAGGGAAGGTTTTAAAATATTGGATGCATCTATCGCTCCCTCCGCGCCTCCGGCGCCGATTATCGTATGCATCTCATCCAGAAAAAGAATGATATTACCATCCTCTATAACTTCTTTTATTACTTTCTTAATTCTCTCCTCAAATTCACCACGGTATTTACTGCCTGCAACCATTCCGGACAAATCCAATGTCATAACGCGCTTATCCTGTACGGTAAAAGGCACGTCACCCATCACTATTTTCATTGCGAGCCCTTCTACTACCGCAGTCTTACCAACTCCCGGCTCGCCGATAAGACAAGGGTTATTCTTGGTTCTGCGGCTTAATATCTGTACTACGCGTCTGATTTCATCTTCTCTTCCGATAACAGGGTCCAGTCTGCCTTCTCTTGCAAGGGCTGTCAAATCCCTGCTGTACTGTTCTAAAGTTGAAACAGAGTTCTTTTTCCGGTTAGCCTTCTTTCCCAAATCTTCTTTATAAAGAGATTTATCCTCTCCCATCGCCGCAAGTACATCCACATACAGTTTCTGTATGTGAATACCTAAAGTATTAAGCAGTCTGACCGCTACATTTTCTCCTTCTTTTAAAAGTGCGAGCAGAATATGCTCCGTTCCTATTTTATCACTGCGAAAACGCTCCGCCTGCTTACGGGCCTCATCAAGCACCTTCTCCGCTCTTGGGGAATAACCTTCGCGTTCCGCTAACAGCAGCGAGCTTTCGGGAGCAAGCAGCTCCTTTATCATTTCTTTAAGCTGATGCTCCTCCAAGCCGTTTTCGGCAAGTACGGTAGCAGCAACTCCTGTATTTTCTTTTAACAATCCAAGTAAGATATGTTCCGTTCCAATGTAACCCTGTTTCAAATTTCTGGCTGCACGTTCAGCCAGTGCCAATGCCGTCTTCGCCTTGTCAGTAAATTGTGGCTGCATGATTATACTCCTCCATAATCCTTATATATTTCATCTATAAGAGCATGCACTTCTTCTCTGGAAATATTCTTACACATAGCCTCGGCAATAATCACCTGCAAAGTTTCCCGCATCTCTTCCACAGCCTGCATTTTGTCAACATCAATCGCAATGACCGCACCCCTTCTTCTGTCAACCTTGACAAATCCTTCCTGCCTGAGTACGGAATATGCCTTATTAACCGTATGCATATTGATTCCTATATTATCAGCAAGCTGCCTTACTGACGGAAGTACATCCCCTTCCCTGAATCTTGAAGTCGCAATTCCCAGAATAATCTGATTCCGAAGCTGCAGATACAGAGCTTCGTCGCTGTTAAAGTCTATTTCAATTATCATAGGCGCCTCCGTTTCAGCGGGTCTTTTATCTATTTATTACTATCCCTGTTTTTTACATTTAAAAACTCAAATTCAAATTCTTCATCTTCAAGCATAAAATTCTTGGCCTTCTTCTTTGGTGCAGGCTTTATCTGTCCTGCTGAATCTTCCTCATATGTTACTTCATTGACGGGCATTCTCTTCTCAGACTCTGTCATCCTTTTTCTTACAGGCGCCTGATTTGAATCTCTCGTTGCAGTTTTCTTTGTTGTTACTTCCTCTCGTCTATTATTACGCGGTTTTTCGTATGCATCCTCTTCCTCATCCTCATATGCTTCATAGTAAGCATCTCTTAGCTTAAAGAGCATGATAGTTATTACAAATGCCATAATAATTATTACAAGAATCATTACAATAATGACTATGCGCTGCTTGGTAATCGTTGAAGAATACATGGTATCATTGTTCTCCTGCGCTTCCGCCGCCTCAAACAGCTCGTCCAGTTTCTGCTTTTTACCTTCCAGATTATTATAAAGATACCATTCTCCGCCGTCTTCATTATCCTCAAAAACAACATCATAATCTTTTTCTTCCGGTTCCTCTATAGGTTCACCTGAACCTTCGGGAGTCTCCTGTGGCGCCTGTTCCGGTTCGCCAGCCGGTACCATATCACCAAGGTTCACTAAATCGTTCCTTACATATCCTGTCTTTTCTTGTCCGTCAGTTGCAGTAAAAGTAACGTAGTACCAGTCTTTGCCGTCGCTTCCGTTTGTCTTTCCGGTAACTACAACCTGCGTATTCTGGGGAATCGTTCCCACAACACCGGCTGTCGTAGAAGCCGAAGCCCTAATCTTTGCCGCCGGAACCTTAACGCTTGCATACTGGGCCTCCATTTCCGTTTCAGCCGCAACTTCCGCTCCTGATGCAGTTGGAGCAGGTGCTTCTGATGAATTTGTCTGTGACGGTGCTTCCGCCTGTGTAGTTTGCGATGTTTGGGTTGGAATCGTTCCTGATGAGTCATCTACACTTACAAGGTCTGAACGAATATAGCCCTTGGTATTGGAATCAACATAAACTTCATACCACACCATTCCGGCAGCGTCTGTGACCTGCGCGGTAATCGTAATTGTTTTGCCGTTTGACGAGCTTCCGACTACTTCACTGTTTGTATCCGCCGACTTCCTGATTTTGGCCGACGGTGCTGTCACTTTTCCTGTAGCCTCTGCAAAACAGATACTCTTTTGTGTTATAAAAAGTAAAATAGCACATGTTATTATCAGTATTCCCCTAATAGTTTTGTTATTATTGTATCTCCATATTTTTTTCATTATTGTAACCCTGCTCCTCTCTCAGCTTGTGAGAATCTTTCCTTTGTTTCCTTCGCCTACCTGTCACGTACAAAACGTTTTGTACCTTCTTCTCCATCCCGTCCCATTCCAAATCCGGCCATCTTCTTCTGACGCTCATGGAGCTTCTGTTCCATTCTTCTGTTAAATTCAACCTCACATTTAGGACAAACTCTTCCGGAACGTATCTTAACGCCGCATATCTCGCATTTTAAGAATGTACTGGAACCCTCCGCAATCTCAAGCCGTGATTCCTTGAGCATTGTACGTATCGTTTTCTGCTTAACTCCAGTCGCATCCGATGCCTGCGCTGCGGTTACTCCGGCATGCTTTTCAACATAATTCCGTACCTTTCCATAGTCGTCATACTCAATATGCCGGCATTTTTCACACTTATATTCCCCGCAGCCTTTAAAAATCATAACACCGCCGCACTCAGGACATAACTCCGGTCTATGATATACATCCAATTCTGAAAAATTCTTTAACCGTTCCACTATACCATCCCCTATATCTATATTTTTAACATTATACTTCTTCGATTGCTTTTCCGATATCGTTTCGCATATACTTATTATCGAACTCTACCCACTCTGTCGCTTTATATGCGTTGCTTCTTGCCTCTTTAAGCGTAGCCCCGGTTGCTGTTACGCCGAGCACTCTTCCGCCGTTTGTTACAATGTTTCCGTTATCAAGCTTTGTCCCTGCGTGGAAACAATAGTATCCTTCCTTATTATCAAAAGCATCCAGTCCCTTAATCGGAAAACCCTTTTCATATGATATTGGATAACCGTCTGAAGCTAAGATTACGCACACCGCAGCATTATCCTCAAACTGTAAATCTATTTTATCCAGTGCGCCGTCTATGCAGGCCTCTACAACATCAATAATATCGTTTTTCATACGCGGCAGTACAACCTGAGCTTCAGGATCACCGAAACGGGCATTATATTCAAGCACCTTAGGTCCCTGTTCGGTTAACATAAGTCCGAAGAAAATAACTCCCTTAAAAGGTCTTCCCTCTGCTGCCATTGCATCCACCGTAGCCTGATATATATGCTTTTTACAAAAATCATCCACTTCCTCAGTATAGAAAGGACTTGGGGAAAAAGTTCCCATTCCGCCGGTATTAGGTCCCTTATCACCATCGTTTGCACGCTTATGGTCCTGTGCTGAAGACATTATCTTAATGGTCTTTCCGTCAACAAAAGACAGAACCGAAACTTCCCGTCCCGTCATAAACTCTTCAATAACCATACGGTTACCGGCGTCTCCGAACTTCTTATCTTCCATTATACTCTTTACGCCGTCTAATGCCTCTTCCAAAGTATTACAAATCAATACTCCCTTACCTAATGCAAGACCGTCCGCTTTGAGGACTATAGGCATCTTAGCGCCCTTAAGATAATCCGTGGCTGCTTTAGCATCATCAAAGGTCTCATATGCCGCTGTAGGAATATTGTATTTCTTCATAAGTTCCTTGGAAAAAGCCTTGCTTCCCTCTAAAACAGCCGCATTTTTCCTCGGTCCGAAAACACGCAGCCCTTCTGCCTCCATCACATCTACCAGACCGCCCACTAAGGGGTCATCCATGCCGACTATGGTAAGGTCAACAGCGTTTTCCTTTGCAAATGCGGTCAGTTTATCAAACTCCATTGCACCTATCGGAACGCACTCCGCAAGTCCTGCAATGCCGGCATTTCCCGGTGCGCAGTATATTTTATCAACTTTACTGCTCTTTGCCACACTTGCGGCAATCGCATGTTCTCTGCCGCCGCTTCCTACAATCAATACCTTCATATGTATACCATGCCTTTCTCAATTAATATCACCAGTTATTTTATTATTTGCTATCATGTCTATAGCCTGCGGAAGAATTACCCACTCCGCCTGCTCCATAACCCTTTTTTGCAGGATTTCAGGAGTATCGCCGTCTTCGACATTCACCGCTTTTTGCAGAATAATCTTCCCTGTATCGGTTCCCTCGTCCACAAAATGCACTGTTGCCCCTGTCACCTTTACACCCTTTTCCAAAGCCTTCTCATGTACAGTCAGTCCGTAGAAGCCTTTGCCGCAAAAAGACGGAATCAATGAGGGATGTATATTGATAATCCGGTTTCTGTAAGTGCGGATTATCTGTTCCGGCAGCACCACCAGGAAACCGGCAAGTACAATTAAGTCCGGTTCTTTTTCCTGCAATGCCTCTAACAAGGCTTCATTAAATGCTTCCCTGTCAGCATATTCCTTAGGGGATACGCAAAGCGCATCAATTCCCGCGTTTTCGGCGCGTTTAAGCGCATATGCATTACGGTTGTTACTGATAACGCGGACTATTTCCGTATTGGTTATCCCGCCGTTTGCAACCGCATCAATAATAGCCTGTAAATTGGTGCCTCCTCCTGACACGCATACAACTACTTTTAACATATCTTACCTCTCCCGGGTCATTTTTATACTAATGTGATTCCTTTATCCGCCGCTATTGTCTTTCCGATTATATATGCTTTCTCGCCTGCTGCCTCTATAGCCTTAACGGTTTTGTCAACATCCGCATTATCAACTGCAAGCACCATTCCAAGTCCCATATTATAAGTGTTATACATCATCTTCTCTTCAAGATTGCCGGTCTTCTGCAACAGTTTAAAAATTGCGGGAACCGGATATGAATCTTTCTTAATTTCTGCATTTATCCCATCCGGAAGCATTCTCGGAATATTCTCATAAAAACCGCCGCCTGTAATGTGGCTGCATCCTTTAACCGTAACACCTGCATCCTTAACTGCCTTTAGGGCTTTTACATATATCTTGGTCGGCCTAAGCAGCGCCTCGCCAAGCGTCTCACCTAGTTCGTCGTAGTACGTTCCAAGGTTTTCTTTGGACACATCAAAAACCTTCCTGACAAGCGAAAAGCCGTTACTATGTACGCCGGAAGAAGCTATACCAATCAAAGTATCCCCGGCCTTAATATTTTCTCCTGTAATCAGGTCTTTCTCGTCAACTATACCTACTGCAAAACCCGCAAGGTCATATTCATCTTCCGGATAAAAGCCCGGCATCTCTGCGGTTTCACCGCCTATTAACGCAGCGCCCGCCATTTTACATCCATCAGCGACGCCTTTTACTATCGACTCAATTTTCTCCGGATAATTTTTGCCGCACGCTATGTAATCTAAGAAAAATAACGGCTCGCCGCCTGCGCACGCAATATCGTTCACGCACATGGCAACACAGTCAATTCCTACGGAATCATGCTTATCCATTAAAAATGCAAGTTTCAGCTTCGTTCCTACGCCGTCAGTTCCTGACACGAGTGTCGGTTTCTCCATATCTTTCATTTTAGCCAGTGAAAAAGCCCCTGAAAATCCGCCAAGACCGCCTAAAACCTCCGGACGCATGGTTTCTTTAACATGTTTCTTTATAAGCTCTACCGATTCATAACCGGCTTCAATATCTACGCCTGCTGATTTATAGTCCATTTTGTCCTCCTAATAGTTTTTGTATCCTTTTTCCTGTAACCTTGCGTCTTTTTCCTGAACGCTCTCTTTTAACTTATCAGAATAGTCTTTCAAACGCTGTAATAACTCAGGGTCTGATGTGGCTAAGATTTTAGCTGCAAGAATCCCCGCATTCTGACCTCCGTTAATCGCCACTGTGGCTACAGGAATTCCCGACGGCATCTGCACTATGGAATAGAGGGAATCCACGCCTCCTAAATCAGACGTCTTCATAGGGATTCCTATGACCGGCATCGGGAAAATCGCCGCGCACATACCGGGTAAATGAGCAGCCTTGCCCGCTCCTGCTATGATTACCTTAAATCCTTTGCTTTCCGCACTTTTGGCATATTCAAAGAATACATCCGGCTCCCTGTGGGCTGATATGATCGTCATCTCATATGAAACTCCGAGCTCTTCCAAAATATCTGCGGCTTTCGCCATTACGGGCATATCAGAATCACTGCCCATCACAATGCCTACCTGTGCCATATACTGTGCCTCCTTCTATAAGCCTGGTTCTTATTTATATATATCATATATAATAAGTAGGGTTTATTCCACAACATCTTGTAGAAAAAAATCAATCTACTCCTTTTTATAGTGTACTAAATTTTATTCTAATAAGCAATATTAATTTAATTAAAAAATCCTTAAATACTGTCTGAATACCTCAAAAATTATCAAATCTCCTGCTGTTCAAAAGGTTCATTCAGGATTTCGCAGCCTTTTAACACAAATTTGCCTTCTATAATAATAGGAATAACCTCGTCATCCATCGTCACGACCGACAGTTCTCCTAACTCATCATATGGGATTGTTATATCCGTATGGCAGTTAAAATACGCTTTGCCGGAATCTTCTGTCCGCAAAGCCGAGACCTCGTTATCCTTTGCTATAATTTCCTTTCCATCCGGATTATACAGCTTAACCTCCTCCGCATGGGAATAGCAGGTATCGCCGAGCGCAAAATGCGGTCCGGTCTTCTCTGCTATCAGAATCGGCATCTTGTCTTCAATACCGTACTTTCTTGCCGTTACATAGGCGGTTGTATTTGTTCCGACAGCAAATTCTCCGACAGGAAGCGTATCATGATGATAAAGCAGATTATCCTTTATATATTTCCTGCCCTCGCTATCCGTTTCAAAGTTTGTGCAGCTATAATCTGTCACCATGCCATCTTCAAGGCGGATTGACAGATTTCTGTATTCAAGTCCGTTAAGAAAGACTTTGGTAACATGTAAAATACCTTCAGTTCCTGCAAGCAGCGGGGACGTAAAAACCTCTCCAACCGGAATATTGACATCTGCAACACAGTTTTCAAAATTGGTTTCTTTCTCCGGATTTTCCAGCTTATGCAGCTTTACCTTAAGATTAGTACGGTTTTCTCCCATTCCCTTTATAAGCACGCAGTCTCCCTTATCAAGAGTGTCGATGATCGTCTGCTGAATTCCCTGATACAGCTTATAATCCAGCGTATTTATACGAATGATTTCATTAAATATTTCTTCATAATTCGTCCCTATGTCCTTCACCGGAAAAGCTATAATGGTAAAACTGCGTTCTTCTCCCTTGATATATTTATTCTGAAGCGCTCCTGCTTTAGAAGCGTACTCAACGGAAAGTTTCTGCTGCTTTTCGCTTAATTTGTATGCAGTTTTCTTACTACACGGCACAAACGGCTGCTCGCCAAAAATCTCCACTACTGCAGGTCCGCCGAAAACCGCCGCTTCCTCCTTAAGCTCCTCGTACGCCTTCTGCATACACTCAAGTTTACGTTCAACTATCGCTCCGTCTAAGAACAATGCCTGATCGTCCTTATGGTCATAATCATACTGTTTATTGGGATTTGCACCAAAATACCCCGACTTGTTTACACTTAAACCCTGGAAAATACTATACCCGGAGCGGGATGCAGTTGATTTTAGACCGATTCGGTCAAAATTTATTACCGCCTGCTTCATCATCCGCTCAAAGCCCAGGCAATAGCGGATAGCCACCGTCTTTTTAATCGAAATGTCCTTATTTCCTACTTCAAACCCAATCCGGTAACCTTCGGTATAGGTGTCCGCCATTTTAGATATTGTATCATCTGACACTTCTGTCAGGTACTTTGCAGTCCTGATTTCACTATCTGTCACATATTCGCCGTAATAATATAAATACCTTATATCCGATAAATCGCTTTCCATAATTATGCGGGTTGCAAAATCCCGCTCCGGAAGAAGCATCCATTCCAGTCTTTCTTTCGCCTGTATCTCATAATAATCACTGACATACCAGTATATGATCTGCCTGAGACTCTCCTCATTTACCTCGCATGTAACCGACTGATATATCTCCAACAACAGTTCCATTCTGATGACCATTCCGGTCAACGACTGTTCATACGCCGCCGGAATCATCCCCCGCAGTTCAGCGCATACGAAGCACAATATTTTCCCGACTGACTCGCCAAGACAATCTACCGCATAGTCCGGATTGGCGTAGCTATGTCTGTAATTTTTCGGAAGAATATCCTCATAAAGCTCATAATTCTTCTTCTGCAATATCTCCAAGGGTGCAAGATACAAACTTCCGTCGGCTACAAATCTCCATGTGGAGTCCATAAGCAGGACAAATTTCGCCATTTTGGCAAAATATTCCTGATAAGCCTTATCGCATAAATGCTCTTCCGGTATCTGCCTGGTCCGTCCAAGCGCCAGTTCGTATCTTTCCTGTAACAAATCGTTTTCCTGCATTTTGTGTATTCCTTTCGTTTTGCGAGTATTTGTACTTACGTTCAAACATCGCAGATTTTGGACAAAGACTTAGATACTCCCAATATTATACGCCCCCGCATACAGTATAGCGCTTATAATCCCAAGCGCCGCCACATTAAGTATGATTCCCAAATAAGAGAAGAAATAGTAC
>CAMWKB010000083.1 GCA_947174705.1 uncultured Lachnospiraceae bacterium | reverse complement strand
TAAATCTTCTATTGCGCCGCCGCCCCTTCCGACTATGATCGTATCAACATTAAAGCGTTCCATCGCATGAATACCATTCACAATACTTGGAACCGCCATATCGCCCTGAACAATTGCGGGATAGAGAATTATCTGCACGTAAGGGTTCCTTCTCGACGCTATCTGAATTATATCCCTGACTGCTGCGCCTGTCTGAGCTGTAATCACACCGAGACGATTGATATAGCGGGGAATCGGCTGCTTATATTCTGCTGCAAACATACCACGCTCTTCCAGCTCTGCTTTCAGACGCTCAAAGCGTTCATAAAGCGCACCCGCACCGTCCTGTTTGATTTCCCTTGCATACAACTGATATTTACCGTCACGCTCATATACATCGACTGTTCCGCTTACGACAACCTGCTGTCCGTCTATCATCCTGAAGTTAAGTCCGCTTCTGCTGCCGGCAAACATAACACATGCTATTGCACCTTTAGCATCCTTTAGCGTAAAATAAATATGTCCCGATGAATGGTATTTACAATTGCTGACCTCTCCCTTTACCGAAATCGACTGCAGCATAAAGTCCTGCGTGAACATATTTTTAATATATGAATTAACCTGGGCTACCGTATACACGTTCTGCATAATAACACCTGTTATACATTCCAAATACTTATGCGAATTTTGCTAAAATGCCGTTAACAAAGCCGGATGAAGCATCCTGTCCGAATTTCTTGGCAAGCTCTACTGCTTCATTGATTGCGACTCCTGTAGGAACTTCATCATCATAAGTCATTTCATAGACTGCAAGCCTAAGAATTGTCAGATCCACCTTACCCATTCTTGCAGTGTCCCAATTCTCAGCCTTTTCATTCAGCATATTGTCAATTGCTTCTAATTTATCCACAATACTCTGGTATTTGGAAGAAATATATTCTGTGTCCTCAGTATCCGCAGCACAGTCATCCTCAAAAAACAGCTTCTCCTGTTCTGGCATTTCTTCCAAACTATTAAATTCTATACGAAACAGAAGTTTAAAAATCTGTTCCCTCAATTCTCTTCTGCTCATGTAAGCTCCTATTTCGTCTTATTTGTCTTTAGATACATTAACTCCGGCTATGCGGATATTAACGTCCGTTACATCTAATCCGGTCATATTTTCAACTGCATTTTTTACTCTGGTCTGCACGCGCTGACAGGTTGCGGGAATATTATAGCCATACTCCATCATAATTGCCAAATCTATCTTGACCTTTTTGGATACGACTTCTACCCTTACGCCCTTTGCCATATTTTTAACGCCTACTCTGCTAAGCAGCTCGTTGGTTACATTTCCTGACATAGCTGCAACACCTTCTACCTCCGTTGCCGCAAGCGCTGCAATCATGGCTACTACGTCGTCAGCTATCTTAACTGAGCCTAATTTATCATCTTCCTGTAATTCAAATGTATTTTTACTCATTTCCTGTTCCATATAAATCCCCCATTCTTCCAATTTGATTAAGTATACCAAAATTTATAAATTTTGCATAGTCTTATAAAAAAACTTATAATCATACCAAAAACTTATAATCATTATTTATTGCTTTTTAAGAGCTTTTCATAGCCAGAAGCTCATACTGTACTGCCCGACATTCTCCGTATATGAAACCACTCCGTCCGGACAGTCAAGATAATGGAAAATCTCCTGATTTGTAATAAGTTTGTTATGGAGCTCATTATAAATTTCTTCCGAAGCACATTTTAAAGTTATATATGTCCTGCCCTTATCGTATCCATCCTGAAAGATGCCTGACAGCCGTTCTTCATCAACTGATGTAAAATAAAGACCTTCTCTTACATAATAATTGGCGCTCATGGATGTACAATCAGGCATGTCTACCACATTATCTATAGTATGAGTCTTGTCAAGCTGCTCCGTAGTAACACATAAATAATCATAATTAATCGTCGGTATCTTATCTTCCGAATAAGAGCCTCCCTTACCTACCGCCTGATACGACGCATCTCCCCATGTTGTATCCACATAGTACCATTCACCATCTATACTTACCAGATTCCATGCATGTCCTTCTCCCGTCGAAACCGTTCCCAATACGAGAGCCGCTTCTATCCCGGCTTTCTGCAGCAAATACTGGGTTGCCTTGGCATATCCCTGACAAACCGATTTCCCATCTATGAAAACCGAGCAGATATTCTGACTGTCCTCTGCGGAATTGTCATATTCCGTATGATTTATCAGATATTCATATATATATTTTACCGTCTCATATTCATCTGCACCTTGCGGCAATTCTCCAAGGCACTGGTTTACATAATTATCTATTTTCCCCCGGCGTTCTTCCGCCTCTTCTCGCTCCATGCTATAGGTTCCGGTAAAAGTAATTTTTTTAATAACATCACCTAACGTATACTGGGTATAAGTATAGCCGTCCACATAAAATATTTCCGGATGGTCGTTCAACACACACTGAAATATATTGGAAATTTCATCATTATCTATGCTTGATAGTTTCACATTCTCTCTAAATCCCTGCAGCGTCCACAAAATTTCTATATAAATATCCTGCTCTTTTTCAGACAGCCGGCTAAACGAATAGGACGCAGCCTGTTCTTCTCTGATGGTCTGCTTGACATCATCCGTAAATTCTCCCGCTTCTGCAAAAACATCTGAGCGTTTTGATACTACAATATCTTCGCCATCCTGTATCTGAACAGTTTGTCCGGTCACGGTATAGGGTTTGGTTTCTTTAAGTTCATCAGTTCCCCTAAGATAAACAAGAGCAAATGACAAAACCACCATACTCAAAAATAAGCAAAAAACTCTTTTCATGAAATCACCTTCTGCGGATCGGGCAACTCTAATTTCTGCCAAATTCAGACAGGCTCAAACCTTCATTTCTCTCCACTGTCATTCCGATACTCCACTGATTAACGAATAGCAGCAACGGGTCACCCTTCAAATCTTTAATTTTCTTCATATCAGAGGTTCCTGTCAGCCTGTCCAAATCAATTTCTTTATTTTCAATCCACCTGATATATTCATAAGGCAGATTTTCCAGCCGGATTTCTACGTTATATTCATTCTCCAACCGGTATTTTAGGACATCGAACTGCAGTACACCTACAACTCCGACAATTATTTCTTCCATACCAGTATTAAATTCCTGAAAAATCTGGATTGCGCCCTCTTGTGCAATCTGTGTAATTCCTTTCACAAACTGCTTTCTCTTCATTGTATCCAATTGACGCACTCTTGCAAAATGCTCAGGAGCAAAGGTCGGTATGCCTTCATACATAAACTGATCCTTGGGCATACAAAGTGTATCTCCTATTGAAAAAATTCCCGGATCAAACACTCCTATTATATCCCCGGCATAGGCCTCTGTCAGTATTTTGCGTTCATCGGCCATTATCTGCTGCGGCTGGGAAAGCCTCATTACTTTATTTCCCTGCACATGTTTAACTTCCATACTTGACTCATATTTACCCGAACAGATCCGCATAAACGCAATTCTGTCCCTGTGAGCCTTATTCATATTCGCCTGAATCTTAAATACAAACGCGGAAAATTCATTTTCTACAGGATCAATAAGACCTGTATCCGCCTTACGCGGCAGCGGAGTCGTAGTCATCTTTAGAAAATGCTGTAAAAAGATTTCCACGCCAAAATTGGTGAGCGCCGAGCCAAAAAACACCGGCGTAAGCTCGCCTGCACGAATACTGTCCAAATCGTACTCCGCACTTGCTCCGTCCAATAATTCTATCTCGTCTGTAAGCTTATCCTTGGCCTCTGCACCTATATATGATAAAAGTGTATCCTCTTCGTCAATCGGAATCCGTGTAGCATGTCCTTCCTTAGTTCCCTTCTCCGTATCCGAATAGGTAATTACGCTTCTCGTTTCCCGCTCATATACTCCTTTAAAGCCCTTGCCTGAACCAATCGGCCAGTTAATAGGGCAGGTTGCGATACCAAGCTCCTTCTCTATTTCATCTAAGAGTTCAAAAGTGTCATTGGCATCCCTGTCCATCTTATTTATAAACGTAAAAATAGGAATCTTACGCATAACGCAAACTTTAAACAGCTTTCTGGTCTGCGCCTCAACACCCTTGGATGCATCTATGACCATAACCGCCGAATCCGCCGCCATAAGCGTACGGTAGGTATCTTCCGAGAAATCCTGATGCCCTGGTGTATCCAGAATATTGATACAAAAACCGTCATACTGAAACTGTAACACCGATGATGTGACCGAAATTCCTCTTTCTTTCTCAATCTCCATCCAGTCAGAAACCGCATGTCTTGCAGTCGCTTTACCTTTAACACTTCCCGCCAGATTAATTGCTCCTCCATACAAAAGAAACTTCTCTGTCAGGGTTGTCTTACCTGCATCCGGATGTGATATAATCGCAAAAGTCCTTCTTCTGTTAATTTCGTCTGCATAATTGCCCACGTTTTTATCCTCCATTTTTCAACCTAGCATTGATTTTCCCTCAAACTCCGGCTTTATTCCAAAATAATCAAGTATTGTGACACCAATGTCAGAAAATGTATCTCTGGTTCCGAGGTTTCCGGACACGACATTCTTACCATACATTATAAACGGTGTATGCTCCCTTGAATGGTCGGTTGATACCGTATAGCCCGGATCACATCCGTGATCTGCCGTAATCATCAATATATCATCTTCACGCAGCTTAGCGCAAATCTCCGGCAGTTTCCCGTCAAAATAGCTAAGCGCTTTGGCATAACCGTCAATATCATTTCTATGCCCATACAGCATATCATAATCCACCAGATTTACAAAGCACAGGCCCTCAAAATCTTTATCCATATATTCAAGGGTCTTCTCTATTCCCTCTTCGTTGCACTTGGTATAAGTAAACTCGGTTATTCCCTCTCCAGCAAAGATATCATAAATCTTTCCTACGGAAATAACGCTCTTACCGGCTTCGCTTAACTGGTTTAACATCGTTACGGCCGGCGGCTTAAGCGAAAAATCATGCCGTCTGGGAGTTCTCGTGTAATTGCCGCTTTCTCCGGTAAAAGGCCTTGCAATAACCCTTCCGACACCATGCTCTCCCTGTAATAATTCCCTTGCAATGCGGCAGTATTCATACAAAGTCTCTACCGGTACTATATCCTCATGCGCTGCAATCTGGAACACACTGTCCGCTGATGTATAGACAATAAGTTTACCGCTTCTTACATGCTCATCACCATAATCTTTAATAACTTCCGTACCCGAATACGGCTTATTGCAAAGTACACCCCTGCCTGTCAATTCGCTGAACTTACCCAGCAAATCTTCCGGAAAGCCATCAGGATAAACCGGTAATGGTTTCTTAGATATTATTCCCGCAATTTCCCAATGTCCTATAGTTGTATCTTTTCCCTTTGAAGCTTCCTTCATTCGGGCAATTCTTGCAGCCGGTTCTGCAACCTTTTCCCCACAATCTACACCGTCCAAATTGAAGAGCCCCAGTCTCCCCATATTGGGCATATGAAAATGCGAACTGGAAGATACGGACTTAAGAGTATTCGTTCCCTTATCGTTATACTCCGCCGCATCTTCCATTTCACCTATTCCAAAGCTATCTAATACTATCAGAAAAACTCTTTTCATCTTTTGCCTCCTTAAATATTAACTAATGCATCAAACCTTTGATTAGTATACCACGAAACTTGTAAATGTGCATCTACTTTGAATTTACTGTGCTGATAACAATCGCATCCGCACTAACGCCAGTTTTACGGATTACTATATCTTCGATCTGAGCACGCTGTGCTTCGTTCAGTTCTTTAGTATTTACCACAACGTCTACGGTATCTCCGTCAATACTTACAACCGCATCCTCAAATCCCTTTGCTTCGAGCAGAATCTCTGCCGCTGTTTCCTTCTCGGCAATATCCGTCATGGAAATCATGTTATCTACGGCTTCCTGTTTCTGGGTTTCACTGATATTGGCATTGTTGATAATCTCTAAAAGAGTTTCCTTATTCTGTGCCCTTGTCTGCTCTTTCTGCAGCTTGGCTCCCGATAATGTTGACATCCCTGCCGATGCCGTAAAAACTGCTTCTCCCGGTGTTTCACTCTCTCCAAGTACTTCTTCTATTCCCTCATCAGTCGTATCTGAGCTTATTACCTCAACATCACTGTCCAGGCTCAAAATATCGCCGCCTGCCTTCTCAAGGTCTTCATCCGATAAATCCAACAATGCGCTGTAATCCGTATCCCCATCCGACAGTGCCAGATTTCCCATATCATCTGTCTCAATAACTCCGTTAACTGTCAGAATTTCCTCATCCGTTACCTTTGTGCCTGCGAAATTCAGGTAGCCTGCCACTGCAATCATAATTGCTAAGGCCGTTATCATTACCTGATTCTTCTTAATCATATTTTTCAAGCCATTCTCCCCTTTAATTATTTATTGGATTTCCTTTTTACTACTCTTATCTTATTCGCATCAATACCAAATAATACCTGTATTGTCTCAATAATATTTTCTTTTACCAATGCAGAATCTCCACCTTGTGCAATTACCACAACTCCTTCGACCACAGGTTGTATAATTTTACTAACATACGGAACATTCTGCCCGTCCTCATTTACGGTATAAACCGTAGTATCCTCCTGATGTACTTCCCTGATTATTCTCTTACCGCCCTCGGCATCCTCTTCCGATGTTTCACTGACTTCTATAGGTATATCTTTTTCCAGAATCCGCTCCTCGGATTCCTTTAATGTAATAAGTACTTCCACTTGTCCTGCACCGTCAATACAGGCTAAATCCTTCTCCAGCTTCTCTTCCCAGTAACTAACATAAGAAAGGTCATAATCTCCGTCCGGCTGCGGTGTGACGCCTATCTGCCCCTGCGTGGGTTGGCTTTGTTCAACTATATCATTATTACTGTCCGATATATTGGACTTTTTAGCGGAGGCTGTAGATTTTGAATCCTTATCTTTAACCGGAATTGCAATAACGCATAGTAGAATTCCTGCTAATACCATAATAAGCAGCTGGTCTTTCCGCAATTTCCTACCACTTGTTATTTTATTTATCAGTTTATTCAGTCCATCCATATATACTCACCTCCATATACCTTTCCTCAACCCCAAGCACAGCAGCGAACTTTTCACGCAATCTGGCGCTCTCTTTTTGTTTATTGTCTTTATGTTTATTCTCCTCCTGTTTATCATTAGAAGTTATCTGCTCTGTATCATCCATATTTACGTCATCTTCATCCGCCCCAATCTTATTAATATGAACTTTTTCTATTTTCACAGCACTTCCATTGTCATCACCATCTCCCCTGCCATTACTGTCTTCATTCTTATCATCATGCACCATCACATAAACCTGAATCGAATTTAACTGATAGTTTGTATAACCATTGTTATTTATACCATCGTACTGCATATTATATTGCCCATTTTCCCCACTAGAAGAATCCATTACTACATTAACCTTTAAAATGGAGTAATTTTCTTCCTCCAAAGTGCTGTTTAATCTGGATTTAATTTCCATTTCCATCCCCGAAATAAAATTTTCACTAAATTGACTGCCTTCATCCCCTCCTTCAACAGCCAAACCTCTTTCCAGTTCCTTTTCCATATCAGCTAACTGCATACTCCAATCCGCCTCTGCCTCCCAGCTCCCGTCAATATCATCTGTTATTTTATTAATCGGTACCAAAAACTGCAATAATACGATAATTCCGACAACAAGCCTCATATACTTCTCATACTTGGCAGCCGGTGCAAAGTGGATTACCGCCTGTGCAGCAATCATAAAAATCCCTATTTTACAAATCGATTCCACAAATGAATTCATTACATCCCCCGATTAGTCGAACACGCCGCTATTGCAATACTTATAATAAAAAGAGCTATAGATGAAAGAGCAAGTTTAAGCAGCATTAAACTTCCGTCTCCAACGCGGTTTGCACAATTAGTCATTCTTTTATCGCATACAATCCCGATAAGCGCTGCTCCCAGCTTAAGCACCCCCGATAAAAGCAGAATCTTCAATATCGGCAGGGCACAGGCAAATATCATAACGATAGTTATATAAATTCCAATGCTGTTTTTTATAAGCACTGCAGAGCCTACTACCATTTCAAACATACCTTCTGTCAGATTACCGATTCCGGGAATTACGGAAACCGCTTTCTTTAATGCTGAGTTCCCCAAAGCGTCTATTATCGGTGAAATCATGGATTGGATTACACTGAAACCCGTTATAATACCAAGTGCTATTTTAATACATCCTCCAATAACCTTATATATAAGATCTAACAGCATATTCAGCTTTTCTTCCATCCATATGCCATTTATAATACTAAGTACAATAAAGCAATTAATAAACGGAAACAACAGTGACAAATAGCATTGTTGGATTATGTAAACCACTATAAAGAACAACTGGTAGTATGCAGCTGCCGAAGCCGCTCCTGCTGCGCTTCCTACCGCCAATAAATAAGTAGGAATAAGTACTTGCATAAAAGTTATAAGATGATTTAACATTTCCCTTACCACTGAACCTGCATTTCCAAACACTTTAATCAACACAGAAATCAACAGTAAATATATGAAATAGAAGGCAATGTCGGATACTTGATGATTTTGAAACACATCTGCGAAATTGGAGAACAACGCGGCCGTAATTCCAAGGATGAGAATCATTACAAAAAGAGCTCTTATTTCCCCAAACTGCGCCTTAAAAGACCCTATAATCCCTGAAAACAGCGCTGAAAATGCCTTTAATATCTTTCCTTGCAGGATTAATGATAACACCTGTTTCCCATCAAAATGATACTCCGGAAACATGTCCTGCAAAGTCTCCTCAGCAATATCCAGATCCATACTCTGCCATATTCCATCTGCTTCTAATGATGACGCCTGAACAGTAATAGGTGGCATCATAAAACTTAATATTAATGAAAGCAATATAATAACATATGTTTTCTTTTTCATTATCCCGCCTATTATTTTGCCAATCCCTGAATATTTTCCATTAATGAAAACAGCATCGGCATCCCAATCAAGAGAATATACATCTTTCCCATTGTCTCAACTTGTCCCGCAATTCCGGCATATCCCGCATCCTTACAGATTCCCGAACAAAATTCACACACATAGGCCGCACCTACAGCCTTAAATAAAAGTGACAAATACTTAAAATTGTCCCCGAGATAACCCTCTAGACTTCCCATACCGGCAAGAATCTGCGTAAAATAATTAACCGAATATGTAAGAATCAGAAGACATACAGCCAGTCCAATATAAACGCCGTATTCGGCCTTGTAGCTCTTAATCGGGAAAGCAATCATTACTCCCGCAATCCCAATTAATGCGATTTTAATTATGTCCATATTATTAACCATGTCCCTTTCACATTTTATTAGATTGTAAACAACTCCTGAATCATTACGAAAAGGTCATAGATATACGGTACAAGCCACGTCAGCACCAATATCAATCCTGCAAGACTTACTAAAAACGCCTGCTCTTCCCTTCCACTGTGTTTTAACACCTGACAAAGAATTGTTACAAGTATACCTACCGCAGCAATTTTAAAAATAAGACCAATGCCCATCTCTTCCCCCTTATGTATATTTATAATAATAAAATTATAAGAAATAATCCTGACATAACGCTAATGCTCATGATTACCCGGCTCTTGCCGTCATATTCATGCTCCGCATTTTTGATTCGCTCTTCTATCATATCAAGAGATTGTCCTATGTTCTTAGCCTGAATAGTCTCGTCCAATATTCCCAAATGCTCAGGAAGCCTGATCAATACGGCCTTTTCCTCTTCCTCTAACGGCAGCTCCTTCATGCACAATTCAAACTTTTCTTTCCATATATCTTCTAAAATGCTTCCGTCATTTTCTTTAAACTTATTATAAATCTCCAGAAATGCCTGCTTATATGTATCCTCCATACACTTACTGAGTATCAGGCATATTTCCGGCAAAGTCCTCTTCCCATAAGTCATTTCACTTTGTATTCTGAATATTACCCGTCGTATTGCCCTAAGCTCGTTTATACGCCTTTTTTCCTCTGATACCTTGCTTATACCGAGGCCGACACAGCCCGTCATCAGTAAGATTATTCCTGCCAGTTTGAGCATAATTTCCTCTCTTTATCATAGATACCAATAATATTACATCTGTTATTTTTCTTTCCAAGAAGCATGTACCTATCAAAAAGCTGCTCATTCATTATAGGTTTCATATACTCCTTACATCCCACTTCTTCAATTGAAAAACCATGAATTGTAGCTAACATTTTACAGCCGCACTGAATAGCCTGATGCATGGCTTCAATGTCCGCTGCACTTCCCAGTTCGTCAACCGCAAGCACATCCGGAGCCATTGAACGGATTAACATCATCATACCCTCTCTTTTAGGACAGGCATCCATCACATCAGTCCGAATTCCGACATCGTTCTGCGGCACTCCAAGATAGCTTCCTGCGATTTCTGAGCGTTCATCCACCACACCTACATTCCGCCCCTTTCCGTACACATTTCCTTCGGAAAAGTTTCTTACAAGGTCCCGCAGCATCGTTGTCTTTCCGCAGCCCGGCGGCGATATGATCAGTGTGTTCAATATTTCTCCCTGATGATATAGGCAGGGGAGAGCTTTATCTGACACTCCTTTGACTTCATGTGCTATACGGATATTTAAATAACGTATGTATTTTATATTTCTTATCTGGTTGTTATTTTCTAAAATAACCTGTCCGCACAGCCCTATCCTATGCCCGCCTGAAATTGTCATGAATCCCTGCCTGATTTCATCTGCAAAAGCATAAATTGAGTAATGGCAAACATGTGTCAGCACTGCTTCCAATTCCTTTTCATTACTGCACATTGCCTGAGACCACTCCTGCGTCAACTCTCCGCCTTCCGAAAGAAACCATTCCTTATTATTCATGAGTATTGTAACAGGCTGGTTTACACGCAGACGTATTTCCTGCAAATTCTCTGCCTGTTCTGCCACTTTTACCCAGACGGAGCGCATGAAGTCCGGAAAAATATGTAAAACTTCTTCTTTCTGCATCTTCCTCGCCCCCTTATCTCAATATATGAAGTGTTGTCCAAGTTATGACTGATTTCTTTGATACAAATTAGGACAAAAAAATTCCATATCCGGACATTCGCCCAGATATGGAGAATTAACGCTATTTTATGCTCTTGATTGTTGCCGGGAAGTATAATATCTTCGACCTCCTAGCGATTATTATTCTTCCAGTCCAAAATTTCCTCCAACCTATCACAAACCTTTGCTTCATCGCCTTGTCTTGTCGGAAAATAATATCTGCTCCCGCGCATAGACTCCGGCAGACATTCCATATTGGTTATTTTTTCCTCCGTATTATGCGCATACTGATAACCCGCACCGTAATCAAGCTCCTTCATAAGCTTGGTCGGCGCATTCCTTAACTGTAACGGTACAGGCTCCGCTTCCTTATTCCTGATATCTTCCTTGCACTTTTCACACGCAACATAAAGTGCATTGGATTTGGGCGCCATAGCAAGATATGTAACCGCATGTGTCAAATGCACATCACATTCGGGAACCCCCAGAAAATGACACGCCTGATAAGCGTTTATCGCCACCGTAAGCGCATTACTGTCCGCCATGCCTATATCTTCACTGGCAAAACGAATCAGCCTTCTTGCTATATAAAGAGGATTTTCTCCACCCTCTAACATCCGGCACATCCAATAAATCGCCGCATCCGGATCACTGTTCCGCATAGATTTATGCAGCGCGGAAATGATATTATAATGCTCTTCGCCGGCCTTATCATACATAAGCGACTTGCGGTTTATGCACTGTGCAAGCCCCTCATCCGATACAACAATGCTGCCCTCCGGCGTAATTTCACCGTTCCACACCGCCATTTCCAACGTATTAAGCGCCATTCTGGCATCCCCGTTTGCAAAAACCGCGATTGCCTTTAGCTGCTCATCACTAATCTCTATCTTTTGTCCCGCAAATCCCGCAGGATTATTTAATACATTATGTAAAAGGCGGATTAAGTTCTCTTCCTCAAGCGCTTTGAGCACAAAAACCCTGCACCTTGACAATAGCGCCGCATTTATTTCAAAAGACGGATTTTCCGTTGTTGCGCCAATCAGCAATATACTCCCTTTTTCAACAAACGGAAGAAAAGCGTCCTGCTGCGCCTTATTAAAACGGTGAATCTCGTCCACAAAAAGCACAGTCCTTATTCCCATTTTGCGACTATTTTCTGCCTGATTCATTACTTCCTTGATTTCCTTGATACCGCTAGTTACCGCACTGAAATTTATAAAGTCCGCCTTGGTTCTTTCAGCAATAATACCTGCCAGCGTCGTTTTGCCTACTCCCGGCGGACCCCAGAATATCATGGATGAAATCTGGTCTTTCTCAATCAACTGCCTAAGCATTTTTCCCTGCCCAAGCAAATGCTCCTGTCCGATAAAATCCTCCAGTTTATGCGGCCTCAGCCTGCTTGCAAGCGGAATCATCTTCCCCCTGTCATCAGGCATCGCATCAAACAA
>CAMWKB010000082.1 GCA_947174705.1 uncultured Lachnospiraceae bacterium | reverse complement strand
ATATAAAGTTAGTTACTGTCGGCAGCGTCAACCCTAATAATCCCCTTTCGGATGAATCAAGAATGGCACAGGCCCGGCTTTTGAATAAGTGCTTAAATGATTATCCGAAGGGGGTAATTATAGGGAAGGATATTACGATTGGAAGATATATGATCGGAGAACATGAATTGAACATGGAAAAAGTAACATATCATGTCGGTTTTGTCAGGAAACCGGCATGGGAAGAAGAGGGTGAAAGGAATGGTTATTAATATGCAGATAGAATCAAGTAGAACACAAGGATGCCTTAATTTAAAGCTGAGTGGAAGGCTGGAAACTTCTACCGCGCCTAAACTTCAGGAAGTTGTTGAAAAGGAGCTTGAAGGCACAGATGAACTGAGAATGGATATGGAGGGCATTGAATATGTATCCTCCGCAGGTCTCAGGGTGCTGTTGGCGGCTTCTAAGGAAATGAAAGCAAAAGGCGGAAATATGATAGTAAGCCATGTTAATGATGATGTTATGGAAGTATTTGAAATTACAGGATTCAAAGAAATCCTGAACATAGGGTGAAAGGTATTAAGTCCCGTATAGGCAAAAAAGTCCTACACTTAAAAAATAAGCAGGAGAGGAGTTTGACTGTAACCCTAAGGCAGTACAGACCGGGAGATGAAGAGGGAATGATAGCCTGTGTCCGGGACGAATACGGAGATACCTATTTTAAGCGGGGGTTTTATGAGCCTGCATATATAAAGCAAGAGTCTGATAACGGACATATTATATTTATGGTAGCGCAGACTAAGGCGGGAGAAATTGCAGGGATGCTTATTTTGAAAAATTTCCGTCCTAAGGAGAATATGTGCGAAATCGCTTCGCAGATTTTCAGGAAAAAATATCGTGGATACGGGCTCGCTATGCCTTTTTTTGAATATGCAATGGAGATTTTGCTTAAGGGTAGTTATTCGGCGGCTTACTGCCTTCCGGTGTTGTTTCATGATGTAACGCAAAGACTGTTATACCGCCTGGGGCTTCGGGCAACAGGATTTATTATGAATGTGTTTAATATGGAGAACGTCACACATTCCTATCATAACGGTAAAAATACCAAACATTCACAAGGAATACAGATACGCGCAGTGGATAAGCAGGATGCAGGCACGGTTTATATACCGTATGAACATCAGGCTTTTGCTGCAAAAGTATATAACAGTCTTGGCGTTAAATATTGTATAGCGCAGGAAAGCGGCGATAGTTTAAGTGAACTGCCACCACAAAGCATTATATCGTTTTTACAGAATGAAATACAGGAGAGTTTGGAAATTAATATGCATATGGTAGGAAAGGATTTAGCCGACCGTTTAAAAGGTTTACATAATGAATACCCATTAAAGGGGGCGCAGACTTCTAATGTGTTTTTAAATTGTAGTGATAAAAATGCGGTGTGGGCGTATTACGTGCTTGAAGAAGCCGGATACTTTTTTACCGGATTAAAACCTTTGTGCGGTAAAAATGAATACATGGTATTGCATAATCCGGGAGAAGTGGAGATTTACTTTGAGGATTATGTGGTGAGCAGTGAATTTGCTAAGCTGCTTAATTATATCAGGAAGGCATATGAAAATAGGAGAAAAATGGATGAAAAAAAAGAATATACGACGTAAAATAACGGAACTTCTGCTTTCTATGGTGTTGGGGGTAGTGCTGCTTATCGGCGGAGTCAGTGTACTTGGGCTTTATTCCATGAAAAATATTTCTAAGGAAAGCAGTACGAAGCTGGGACAAACTGCTGCAATGGACGCCGAAGAGGCTCTGGAAAAAATGGCAGGGGAACAGCTGCTTGGGCTGGCGGTACAGAAGAGCGCATACATAGAGGAAAAATTTAATGCAGTTATAGCCTGCGTGAATGGAATAGCACAGGAGGCGGAATCAATTTATCTGAATCCGGAAAATTATCCGGACAGAGAAGTTGCGTTACCGGTAAAAGAAAGCAGAGAACTTGCAGCACAGCTTTTATGGTCGAGGCGGCTTGCGGGTGTAAGGGCAAGAGGGATTTTGTTTGAGGAAGATACGGGACTGTTTGGCGAAATAAATAAGCTGGGTAATATTCAGGATCTGTTAGTTCAATATAACAGGAACAACGATATGATATCTTCTACATATATTGCTACCCAGAGCGGCTGGATGATTCAGGCCGATTATATCGCCTATAGTAAATATTCAGATGGTTCCAATGTGGCGGATTTTTATGAAGCAAACGAGAGGCAGTGGTATCAAAGGGCGCTCATGGCTAACGAAGGGCAGACCGTTTATTCTGATGTGATGAAAGATATTCATGAGGGAGGAGACTGTATCGTATGTTCAAGACCTGTGTATGTTGACGGTGAAATTGTAGCTGTGGCAGGCGTGGGGTCATACCTAGACACTGTAAACAATGCCGTACTTAATACGGTAATCGGTGAAAATGGATACGCTTTTTTGGTAAATGAAAAGGGGCAGGTCATGGTTTCCGGAGCAGAGATGGGCGAAACTGCGGCAAATTCAGATGAAACTATGAGCTTGTTGGAGAGTTTGAATACAGAGCTTGCCAAAGTGACAGCGGATATGGTAAGCGGCGGAAGCGCGCTTACTAAGCTTACGGTGGACGGAAGAGAAGTCTATATGGCTTATGCGCCATTATCGGGACTTGGCTGGAGCTTTGTGACAGTAATGGATGTAGAGGAAGTAATAGCACCTGCCAGACAAAGCCAGCAGAGGATTCTTAAATTGACGGATACCGTGGCTAAGCAACAGAATTCTTCAATCGGAAAAACTCTCTTATTATTTTTTAGTATTATGCTTTTGACTACTGTGCTTATATGTAGCAGCAGTATTATTTTTACAAAGAAACTTACTGACCCAATAAAGAAGCTCAGCAATGAGGTAGCAAAGATAGACGGTGGGAATCTGGACAGGCAGATACAAATATCTACCGGCGACGAGGTAGAGGAGCTTGGAAAGGCTTTTAACAGTATGACTATGCAGCTTAAGAGTTATATAACCAATCTTGCGGAGGCAACTGCCGAAAAGGAACGTATACGTACAGAGCTTGATTTGGCTTCTCAGATTCAGGCGGATATGCTGCCGGATTCGGCTCATATGCTGACCGGACGAGATGAATTTACGCTCTGTGCACGTATGACGCCGGCGAAGGAAGTAGGAGGGGATTTTTATGACTTTTTCCTGATTGACGAGGAGCATCTTGCATTTATGGCTGCGGACGTATCCGGAAAGGGAATTCCGGCTTCTCTTTTTATGGTGGTAGCAAGAACCCTTTTGCACACCCGAATTAAGGGCGGCGGTACGTTGGAAGATGCGGTTACCAAGGTAAATGACAGTTTGTGTTCAGTAAATAAGAACGGTATGTTTGTTACGGCATGGATAGGAGTACTTACTATTTCTACCGGAATACTTACATATGTTAACGCCGGACATAATCCGCCGCTTATCGGTAATAAAGAGAATGGCTACAGCTATGTAAAGGAAAGAAGCGGTTTTGTACTGGCGGGAATGGATGGTATAAAGTATGTACAGAAAAAAATCAAGCTTAAGAAAGGCGATACGATTTTCCTTTATACGGACGGAGTGAGCGAAGCAAATAATGAGGACGGAAAGTTGTATGGAGAAGAGCGGCTTTTGACCTTATTAGATGATTGCAGGGAAACACAACCAGAGGTCCTCATAGAAAATGTATGGAATTCGGTTCAGAAGTTTCAGGGCAAGGCGGAGCAGTTTGACGATATCACGATGCTTGCAATTAATTATAATGGAGTATCGAAGAAAAAAGAGGAGAATAAAGGGTCGGCAGAAATTTGTCGTATTCAGGAAGTGCAGGATTTTCTGGAAAAGGAGCTGAAGGATGGACAGGTTCCAAGGAAAGACATCCGTAAACTTCTTATGGCATCTGATGAAATTTTTTCCAATATATGTCATTACAGCAAAGCTAAAGAAGTTACCGTAGGCTGCCGGATTGATGAAAAAAGCGTAGTCATGTTTTTTGAGGATGACGGCATAGCATTTAATCCTCTAAAAAAACCCATGCCTGATGTGAATGAACCTCTTGAAAAACGTAAAGTGGGCGGTCTGGGTATTTATATGGTATGTGAGATGATGGACGAAGTAGTGTATAGGCATAAAGACGGGAAGAACCGGCTTACCATTGTAAAAACAATATAATAACCGGTATATCATTATAATGGCAACAAAATAACCGGTATGTCATTATAATAATAACGAAATAGCGTGGAGATGCAAAACTATGACATATATGGGAAAACAGAAATTCATAAACAATATAGCAGATGCCGCAGTGAGAGACTGGGAAGAAAGGCATATTTGTCTTCCTTCTATTATCATTGCACTCGCAATCGAAGGTTCACAGTGGGGAAAAAGGTCTGAAACACTTTTTCGTAACGAATTGTTTACACATAGACGTGATGGCTGCATGGAAAGACACGATTCTTATATAGCGGCAATTCGTTCCCATAATAACTATCTTGCGGAATGGCAGGAGAAGGGGCAGACTGCGCCTAATTGGAAAGACTTGATCGGGCAGAAGCATTACATATTGGCGGTTCAGTATCTTCAGGATGCCGAGTATCCGTATTGCGATGAAGATGACTTTGAAAGAAAAATAGTAGGGATTATAGAGGAGTATAGACTGAATGAGTATGATAAAGAGTAGGGAAACTTTTGAGGTCAATGATACATTTATAAGAACTGCGGTACAAAAATACATGCTTCCTTCGGTAATAGCTCTTATCGGAACATGCGTTACCACTGTTGCAAATAGTATGATTGTGGGAAATTACGTGGGTATAGACGGATTAAGCGCTTTAAATATAAGCAATCCGATATATTTTGCATATGCTGCGGTTGGGGCTCTGATTCATGTCGGAGCCTCTACCAATGCTTCCTTATGCATTGGTAGAAACGAGCCGCACAAAGCAGATTCTTATGCAACGCTTGCACTGTGGCTGTCGCTTGTTTTTTCTGCCTTGTTAACGGCAGCCGGTCTGCTTTGTTTTCCACAGCTTATCAATGCGTTAGGGACGGCTAACCACATGAGGCCTTATGTGTCGGACTATGCAAAGATATTACTTATTGGAGGCGGAAGTATTTCATTTATGTATTATCCCTTTAATTTTCTAAAGGCGGATGGCAGGCCGAGGCAGGGAACTTATATGTTTATGCTCATGTTTATATTTGACTTGGTATTTTGTTTTTTGTTTGTGATCAAATGGAATATGGGTATGAGAGGGGCTGCGCTTTCGCTGGTGTTAAGCACATTCGCGGGAGATATTTACGGATTGTGCCTTTTGTACAATAAACAGGCTGTCTTTACATATGGAAAAATTATAGATTTTGGGGGAAGTGTGGTAAGAATAGTAAATACAGGAAGCTCAATGGCGCTTAACAACCTTTGCAATATTTTAAAAACAATTGCACTAAACCATATTATTCTCAAAGCACTTTCTGAGGAAGGATTAACAGTATTTGCCGTAATCGGAACGGTGAACAGCTTTTCCAATGCTGTGATATCGGGTATTGCACAGACTATTACCCCTTTGGTCGGCGTATTTTATGGAGAGAGGGATAATATCAGTATTAAGACTGTGGTAAAGGAGGCAATAAAAAAGGGTGTAGGAGTGGTTCTTGTTATGACAGTCTTGACATGCATTTGTTCTAAATGGATAGGGGCTGCATTTGCCGCATCGGAAGTCGTAATGTTAGAACCGGCGGTAATTATGCTTTCACTTAGTTTTTTACCGGCTATGTTTAATAATCTCTATATTTTCTATTACTTTACTACAGAAAAAATCGGCCTGGCAAATGCGTTGACACTTTTACGTAATTTTGTGTTCATTATAGCATTTGCCATGTGTTTTGTATATTGGAAGGCGCCACAGTTTATCTGGTTATCTTTTATGGTGTCCGAGCTTGCAACTTTGGCGGCAATACTTATTATAGCGGGGACAAAGTGTATAAGAAATAAATATCTTAGAGGCTTGCTTATGTTAGACTGCCGCTATGAGGAGACAGACAGATATCTTGCCTTTTCAGTGGAAAATACGAAAGAAGAGGCATCTGGTGCCGCAAAGAAAATATCTGATTTCTGCAAGGAAAAGAAAATGTCGCAAAGAACCACAATGACAATCAGTCTGGCAGTTGAGGAAATGCTTTTAATTATATTTGACCACTGTCTTTCGGATATAGGCAAACAGTATGCGGATGTGCGAATCGTGCGTGTCGGGGAGAAAATCATTCTCTATATGCGCTGTGCGGGAAAGCTGTTTGATCCTATTGCCTATTATAGAAAAAGAAAGGAAGAGGCCGGCAGCGAGGTGCTTATGGATGACAGCCTCGGGATAGAGATGATCATAAAGCGTGCATCCGAGGTTGTGTTTAGCAGGACATTTGGGGTGAATAATTTGACGATAGTGATTTATGAAAGGATGGAGGAGAATAAATGAAAAATTTAATGCGACCGTACTTGGGGAACTATTTCGAATATCAATATGGTTGACTGGACGATTAAAAAATATTATGATAAAAACTGTGCTGTTTGGGGAAACAGGTGTAAATCCTGTACGAGCCCGTCGCCGTAAGGTACATTATTTTTTGTACGGTTGAAAATCTCTGATTTTCGACATATTAACCTACCTGAATTAAAGCCACAGTTCAGGGAAAAGCCATTGGAATATATCTGAGAAGGCCGGTTGATATAAGTGCCAAGTCGGAATATCCGGACAGCAAAAATCCTCTTGATTTAACCGCGAGTGCCGGTGTGTAGGGGAAATAAAATCAAAGGAGATAATAATATGCAAAAGAATGGTAGTAAGAAATTATTGTCATTTATCCTTTGTATGGCGCTTATTGTGGCTATGGCGTTTTTTACAACAGGTTGTAATGACAATGCAGGTAAGGACGTGGGTTCCGGTACGGGAACTTCCCAGACAGAGGCAGGCGTCCTTGGCACAGGAGACACAGAGTTCACGCTGACCGTAGTAGACAAGGAAGGCGGAGAGACACAGTTTGAAATCCACACTGATAAGGAAACTGTGGGAGACGCACTGACAGAGCTCGGCTTTATTGAAGGTGAAGAAAGCGAGTACGGTCTTTATGTAAAAACAGTCAATGGAATAACTGCGGATTATGATACTGACGGTGTGTACTGGGCATTTTATATTAATGATGAGTATGCTTCTTCGGGAGTTGATTCTACAACTATAACATCAGGGGAGAGTTATTCCTTTAAGGTAGAGTGATATGAAGCTTACAATCAAAGAAATTGCTGTATTTGGGATGCTTGGGGCGGTCATGTATGCTTCTAAGATGATTATGGAACTCTTACCTAATGTCCATCTTTTAGGAGTATTTACTATTGCATTTACAGTTGTTTACGGAAAAAAAGCCTTGTATCCGATTTATACCTATGTGTTCTTAAACGGAATCTTATGCGGTTTTGCAACATGGTGGATTCCATATTTATATGTATGGACTATCCTTTGGGGAGCGGTCATGCTTCTTCCAAAGAAAATACCAAAGAAGCTACAGCCCATTGTGTACATGGTAGTGTGTGCCGCTCATGGCTTTTTATTCGGAGTATTATATGCCCCGGCACAGGCGCTTATATACGGATTTAGTTTTGAAAAAACGGTGGCCTGGGTTATTGCAGGGTTTCCATTTGACTTTATTCACGGCGTCAGCAATTTTTTCTGCGGGATATTGATCGTGCCGATCATTATGGTGTTAAGGCTGGCAGAGCGGACCAGCAGTGAAGTTTAGAATTTATTAAGATGTTTGTAATATGTTAAAGCAAGCTGCATCTTGCCGTGTTGAAAAAAGTCTGATAAAATAAAGTAATAGTGTTGACAAAGATAAAAAGGAGGTATTTGCTTATGCCAAATGAACAGTTGACTAAAATTGTTGATGTTTTACCGGTAATCAGACAGCTTTTTGAACAGGATGTATACTTGTCAGTATTGGACAGGGACGGAGTTATACAGGGGTTTTCTGTTCCGGATGGAGTACCTCCTATGCTTAGGGTTGGTCAGAAATTTGATGATCCGAGCGGTGGGTTTGATGAAGTTATCAGAACCGGAAGGCGTAAGCATAATTACTTGCCGGAAGAAGTTATGGGCGAAGCATTTGAGGGCGAATTGGTACCGGTTATGGACGGTGGGAGTGTTGTCGGATGTTTGATATGTACATATTCTGTTGGTATAAAGAAACAGATGTCAGAGATTGCGAGTCAGTTTCAGAAGTCGGTTAAAGGTATTGACGAATCTATCCAGACAGTCATTAATGGGATTGAGGATTTGTTTAATATGCTGACGGAAATGGACAGGATGGCAAATGGCGTCGAAGTTGATGTAAAAAATGCAGTTGAGGTAGTAAACAAAGTCAGCAGTAATGCTTCACGTTCTAATATGCTTGCGTTGAATGCGTCTATTGAGGCAGCGCGCAGTGGTGAGTTTGGCCGTGGGTTTGCCGTAGTTGCCAATGAGATGGGGCAGTTGGCAAAAGACAGCGCCGGTTCAGCAAACGCGATCAGGGAAACTTTAAATACCATTACGGAGCATCTTGTATCAATTACCGCTTCAATAAAAGATGCAAATAATGTGGCAAAAGAGCATATGGAAAGTGTCAGTCAAATTCAGAAGATTCTTGACCAGACGCTTGTGCTTGCGGGTAAATTGGAAGAGGATATCGGCAAACATTAAAAAGATATTAGTAAATTAAAAGGATATTAGCAAACATTAAAAGAATTATTCTGGAGATGAAAAAATGAGCTGTTGTTTCGGTAGATTCAATTGCCGGAACAACAGCTCATTTGTTTAATTAAACAATTTCAAATTAATTATGCAATTTTTGATGTACGCTTATTCTGCTGAAGCAGCCTCAATATATTTTGCGCTGAGCTCAGAAACAGTACCGTCTGAAAGCATTTTTTCGATTGTTTTGTTGATTTTATCGAGAAGCTCGGTATTGCCTTTTTTAACTGCGATAGCGTATTCTTCGGATTCAAAAGCAGAAGGGTCTTCTACGATTTTAAGACCTTCGTTATCTTTTATATATTTTTGTGCAGTTGCAGAGTCGATGACAACTACGTCACATTTGTCGTTTACAAGTTCCATAACAGCATCGGTGCCTTTTTTGAAGGACTCATAAGGATAACCCATATCGCCTACGCAGATTTCGCCTGTGTAACCCTGAATTACGCAGATTCTCTTGTCTGCCATGTCGGTTGCTGCAGCGATATCGGAATCTTCTTTTACTATCATAACCTGTGTAGCTGTGTAGTAAGGGATGGAGAAATCAGCGGATTCCTTTCTTTCATCAGTTACTGTCATACCTGCGATAACTGCATCAATCTGACCATTCTGGAGTGCTACTAACAAAGATTCAAATTCCATGTTCTCAATAGCCGGTGTCATACCGTTTTCTTCGGCAATCTGTTTTGCGATAGCCATATCGATACCATCGTACTGACCGATAGAGCCGCTGCTTGCTACGAATTCAAATGGCGGGAACTCTGCGTTAGTGCCGAAAGTCAATGTGCCGCCGCTTTTGCTGCCGCCGCATGCTGTGAGAGTACATACCATCATAGTTATGGCAAGTACAAGTGTTGCTGCTTTTGTTACTTTTTTCATAAATATCTCCTCCTAAGATTAATATATTGTGTATTTAGAGCCTTGGTTTTCTATCGAGAGAAAATTCCCTTGAAGAAAATCCGGCGTAATACCATATTACAGAACCTTACTTAAGAAAAGCTGCGTTCTTTCATTCTGTGGATTGTTGAATATTTCTTCGGGAGTGCCGCTCTCCATAACCACACCCTGATCGATAAAAAGCACTCTGGTTGCGACTTCTCTGGCAAAGCCCATTTCATGAGTGACGATAACCATAGTCATACCGGACTTGGCAAGGTCTTTCATAACGTCTAAAACTTCTCCGACCATTTCAGGATCAAGTGCAGAAGTCGGTTCGTCAAAAAGCATGATTTCCGGATTCATTGCAAGCGCTCTGGCAATTGCAACACGCTGTTTCTGACCGCCGGATAACTGTGCCGGATAGGCATCCGCCTTTTCGGAGAGATTGACGCGCTCTAACAGTTCCTGTCCCTTTTTAATCGCCTCTTCCTTGGTCATTTTCTTAAGGAGAACAGGCGCGAGGGTGATGTTTTCCATAATGGTTAAATGTGGAAAGAGATTAAACTGTTGGAATACCATGCCCATTTTCTGTCTAATCTTGTTTACATTTACTTTCGGTGAATTGATTAACTCATCATCCACATAAATTTCACCTTCGGTTACATCTTCGAGCAGGTTTAAGCATCTTAGGAAAGTGCTTTTGCCGGAACCGGATGGTCCGATTATAACCACAACCTCGCCTTGGGTGATATGCTCGTCAATTCCGTCAAGAACTGTCAGGGAATCAAATTTTTTATGTAGGTTTTTTACTTTAATCATAGAGTGTTTCCTCCTTAGCGGACATCGGATTTGCGCAGGCTGCTTTCGATTCTGTTAAGTAGCAGGGTTAGCATCTTAATAAGCACATAATATATAATAGCGGTTCCGATAAGAGGCATGAACGCAATAAATGTGGCGCTCTTGATAAAATCGCCCGCTTTCTGGATATCCATAAGTCCTACATAACCGACAATCGCGGTCTCTTTAATAAGTACAATGAATTCGTTACACAGCGCCGGGAAAATATTTTTAACCGCCTGCGGAATGACTATTCTGGTCATTGTTTGAAAAGCATTTAAGCCAAGTGAGCGGCCTGCTTCGGTCTGCCCTTTGTCTATGGACATGATGCCTGCCCGGATGATTTCCGATACATAAGCTCCGGAATTGACCCCGAAAGCGATTGAGGCAATGATCCATTTATCCAGATTCACCGTGGCAAAGATAACGAAGTAGATGATCATAAGCTGGGTGACGGAGGGCGTTCCGCGTATAATATCTGTGTATATGCCTCCTATAAGTTTTAGCGGTTTTCTTTTTGACAAATTACACATTGCAATCAGCATACCGATCAGAATACCGATAACAACCGCTAAGAGCGATACTTTTATGGTGACGCCGATACCGCTTACCAATAATTTGTAACGGTCTTCTTTGATAAAGCATCTGTAAAATAAATCTGATAAATTAGATGCCCATGCCTGAAATCCTGTCATCTGTTTTTCATCCTTTCGCCTTGTGGTGAATTAATAAATCCTGAATCGCATTATATCATATGAAAGGAAAGTTGAAAAGTATTAATGCTGAAAAGTCGGAATTGGTTATAATCATCCGCGTCCTTTCCGGACTTGAAAATTGAATTGAAAACCTCGTAATTATGATTGAATTATGATATGATTTAGTTTAGTAATTAAATTTAAGAAGGATAAAAGAAAATGAAAATATTAGTGATTGACGCCCAAGGCGGCGGAATTGGCAGACAGCTTATCAGTGCAATTAAAAAGACCATAAAGGAGGCGGAGGTTATTGCGGTAGGAACTAACAATGCGGCAACTTCTGCAATGCTTAAAGCCGGTGCAGATGGTGCGGCGACCGGAGAAAACGCGGTAGTGGTCGGGTGCCGCAACGCCGATATAATTGTAGGACCTATAGGTATTGCGATAGCGGATTCAATGCTTGGGGAAGTGACGCCTGAGATGGCGCTTGCCGTTGCCCAGAGCAGGGCAGCAAGAATTCTGATTCCGTTTAGCCACTGTGACAACATCGTTGTCGGGGTGTCGGATTATAACATTGAGCAGTTGATACAAGAGGCGCTTGGACATATTAGGAAAATTGTGCTGGAAGGTTAGAAGATGGATAAGGTAGCATGAAATTATAACTATTAGCCTTTTGTGGCTTATAACAAAGGAAGGGTTTGAATATGAGCGATATGAAAGCAAGACTGCACACCGGAGAACTTTATTTTCCGGGAGGTGACGAAATTATGAAAGAACAGATGGCTTATCAGGACTTATTATGTGAATATAATCAGACTAAGCCGTCAGAAGTGGAAAAAAGAGCCGGATTATTAAAAAAGATGCTTGGCGACTGCGGTGAAGATGTGTATATTGAAGCGCCTTTTTATGCTAATTTCGGCGGACATAACTGTCATTTTGGCAAGTTAGTTTATGCTAATTACAATCTGACATGTGTGGATGATACTCATATTTATATTGGCGATTATACCATGCTTGGCCCGAATGTAACGATTGCAACGGCGGGACATCCGATATTGCCGGAGCTTAGGCAAAAAGGACTTCAGTATAATATGCCGGTTCATATAGGAAAGAACTGTTGGATTGGAGCAGGCGCAATTATCATGCCGGGCATAACCATTGGCGATAATGTGGTAATTGGCGCCGGAAGTATTGTGACCAAAGATATTCCGTCAAATGTGGTTGCAGTAGGAAATCCTTGCAGGGTTATGCGTGAGGTAGGCGAGCATGACCGGAAATACTATTTTAAGGATAGGGAAATTAACCATGAGGAGTGGGCGGATTGATTATGTTTGCAAGGGTATTAGTGTTTTTAAAATGAAAAATTCAAACTAAATGTATGTTTACAATATCTTTATTAATGTGCTATGATAATAAAAAGCATAATTTTCTTTAAGACAAATC
>CAMWKB010000081.1 GCA_947174705.1 uncultured Lachnospiraceae bacterium | reverse complement strand
CTGTTGCACTATCCTTGGAGTCGCCTCCACCGGACGTTATCCGGCATCCTGCCCTATGAAGCCCGGACTTTCCTCACCGGTCATAGCCGGCGCGATCATTTATTCTACTTAATATCAAACTTTTCTACCTAATATCGAACTTCAAATTAAATTATACTTCAAAACAGCTTCCGCCTACAAACTCCCTGCACAAGGAATTATTCGGAAGATTTTCACTGCTGACTCCCAAGAAATATTCCAGGAATTTAAGCAGCCGCTTAGCTTCGTAATATTCCGGCTCGTCTTTTTGTATACTGAATAAAAGCGGCTCGGCATACTGTTTAAGTACCGCAAGTTCATATATGAGCGCAGAGTTAAACATTGCATCTGCCTGCTCCTGGAATGGGAATATATATCTTTCCTCACCACGCCTTACAGACGACCACATACTAATCGTCCTTTTGGCCGTAGCTCCCCTTGTTCTGGCATCCCTTACCAAACGGCGAAGCAGTCTGGTATCAGTGGTTGGAATCCTGTTATGCTCGTCGATATTTAAACTTGTCAGCGCACTGATATATATTTTATATTTACACTCCGCCGGAAGCGAATGTGACATCTTCTCGTTAAGTCCGTGTATTCCTTCAATTACCAGAATATCATCCGCTCCAAGCCTTGTCACCTTACCGTTATATTCCCTTCTGCCCGTCTTAAAATTAAAGGTCGGCAGCTGCACGTCTTTTCCCGAAAGTAAATCCAGCATATCTTTATTAAACTGCTCTACGTCCAATGCCTCCAGACATTCAAAATCCGGATTGCCGTCTTCGTCAATCGGCGTAGAATCATGGTTAAGATAATAATTGTCCAGTCCAATCGGCATAGGGTTTAATCCATAAGTTCTAAGTTGTATGGATAAACGGTGTGAAAAAGTAGTTTTACCTGAAGACGACGGCCCCGCTATCATTACAAACTTAACGCCCTCTTTCCTCGCAATATCCCTTGCTATTTCACCTATTCTGCGTTCCTGCAGCGCCTCCTGCACCAACACCATATCCGCAATATTTCCCTGACATATCTGATTATTCAAATCGCCTACCGTATCAATTCCAATCTGCTCCCCCCACTCACAGGATTGCAGCAAAGTCTGGAACAACTGCTTTCTCGGTTCAAATACAGGCAATACATCGGAATCATGGTGCTCGGGCAAAACCAAAACCATGCCGCCCTCATAACTCATCAGATCAAAGCAGTTAACATAACCTGTACTTGGCAGCATATATCCATAATAATAATCAAAATAGTCTCCAAGACAATACACATTTATTGTGGAACTTCTCCTGTAACGGAAAAGCTTAACCTTATCAGACATACTGTACTTATTAAATAATGCAATAGCCTCTTCGGCGGGATAGGCCTTTTTAGTAATAGGTAAATCTGCCTCCGATAACTCCTGCATCCTTTCCTTTATACGTTTAACCTGCTTATCATCAAGCTCTTTTCCGTCCTTTAACCTGCAATAATAGCCTGCGCCTATGGCAAACTCAACCTTCGTCGCAGCTGCTACCTCATATCCTGCCACGTCTCTTATTGCCTTCATAAGCATCATGATTGCACTGCGCACATAGGTTTTATGTCCGATTGAATCCCCATACGTAGCAAAATCCAGTTCACAATCTCTATCAACCCTTTTCATCAGCTCGCGTATTTTTCCGTTAACAAATACAAGGGCGATAGTATCATCATAAAGATGCTGATATTCCTTGGCTATAATTTCGTACTTGATACCCTCTTCATATAACTTCTCATCCCCGTTAATCTTAATTCTTACCATATACCATACCCCCTGTCTCTTCTTATGCTGCCCATTATACTAACTATATTTTTTACCCTACTATCCTGTACTTAGACATTATCACAACTCTGTGATATTATACTTAAGACTTTCAAACAGTCATCAAGCTTCACTTTAACCTCATCATAACGCTTCTGAATCTTCCCCTTCGACATATCCTGAACCTTAAGCTGTGATAAAACTTCCTCATAAACTCCTGTCTCCCACTTAAGATAACGAACAAGCACAGGATTATTATTCCGAATAAGAAAAGGCCCGTATCTGTCTTCCATCTGCTGCTGCCATGAGCCCCTCAAACTATCCCCTATTGTCAGAGTTTTGTGAGTATTCCCCTCATTTATTACTTTGATTATCGGATAAAATTTACCGCCTTCTTCTATCATATTCTCTTCTACAATCAGATATCCGTTACTTCTTAAAAAATATCTAAACTGTTCTATCTCCGATTGCGGCTGTAAGATCATTTCCTTAAAGGAATCAGTCTTCGTTTTATCCCTATCTAATATGCTCATCATCAGTCTGCCCCCCATGCCGGCACAGATGAGCGAATCCGCCTCTCCGGTTTTAAATCCTGTAAGACCATCGGAAAGTCTTGTCTCTATGTAATCCTCAAGTCCATATTCCCTTATATGTTCTTTTGCACTCTCAATGGGTCCTTTTTTTACATCCATTGCAAGCACATACGGACTGATACTATGATTTATAAGATAAATCGGTACAAAGGCATGATCGCAACCCACATCGCATACCCTGTTTCCCACGCTTACCATAACGGCTAAGCTTTTAAGTCTGTCCGAAAGGACTATCTTCTCCCGCATCAATCCAGATAATCCTTAAGCTTACGGCTTCTGCTCGGGTGGCGCAGCTTTCTAAGCGCCTTAGCTTCAATCTGTCTGATACGTTCACGGGTAACACTGAACTCCTTTCCTACCTCTTCAAGAGTTCTTGCACGGCCGTCATCTAAACCAAAACGCAGACGCAGTACCTTCTGTTCCCTTTCCGTCAAAGTTCCGAGCACTTCAACAAGCTGCTCTTTTAACAGGGTAAAAGCTGCAGCGTCCGCCGGTACCGGTACATTATCATCCTGAATAAAATCTCCTAAATGGCTGTCTTCCTCTTCTCCAATCGGAGTCTCCAAAGAAACCGGTTCCTGTGAAATCTTGAGAATCTCCCTGACTCTCTCCACCGGCATCTCCATTTCTTCCGCAATCTCTTCCGGGGTAGGTTCCCTGCCAAGCTCCTGTAAGAGCTGACGGCTTACACGAATTAATTTATTGATTGTTTCAACCATATGCACCGGAATACGGATTGTTCTTGCCTGATCCGCAATCGCTCTTGTAATAGCCTGACGAATCCACCACGTCGCATAGGTAGAAAACTTATAACCTTTTCTATAATCGAATTTTTCAACAGCTTTAATAAGACCCAGATTTCCTTCCTGAATCAAATCCAAAAACAACATTCCACGACCGACGTAGCGTTTTGCAATACTTACAACCAAACGTAAGTTTGCTTCGGCAAGACGTTTCTTGGCTTCCTCATCGCCCATTTCCATTTTCTTGGCAAGCTCTATTTCCTCTTCCGCACTAAGCAGAGGCACCTTGCCGATTTCTTTCAGATACATTCTGACAGGGTCTTCTATGCTGACTCCGTCAGGTACAGACAAATCGATGTTCTCTACATCAACCTCGTCCCCTTCCGTCAGAATAATCTGCTCGTCATCTACGTCGTCATCACCTTCCGTAATACGCAGAACATCCACACCGTTTTGCTCCAATGATTCCAGAATTTTGTCAAACTGCTCCTCCTCCAATGATAAATCATGGAAAAAGTCGTTAATCTCCTGATATTCCAGAACATTCTTTTTCTTCTTAGCAATATTTAAGAGTTCTTTCAAACGCTCTTCAAACTTTGCCTGTACATTTTCGTCCATTACTTGGCCCATCCTTCCTTTTGGGGGTTAAAATATATACTTTTATCCTTTATTGCGATTATTTTTGCCTTTAATTCAAGGAAATATGCGTTTTGCTAAGTTCTTCCAGTGCTTTTTTGCCCGAAATCACCTGATTTATCGCATTTATATCCGAACCCGTACGACTTGAGTAGTATTCAAAACTGTTCTTCTTGACGCCGTACACTATATCGTTAAATGCTTTTTCACGCTCCGCATCGGAGGTAACCTCATTAAGTTTAGTATTAAAAAGTGACGCTACCTCTCTTTGCTCTTCCTCATCCTGAAACATACTTATAATTGATGCCGGATTAAAATTGCCCTGCTCTAAATCTTCAAAAAATTTCTCGGCAACCTTCCGGTATAATTCCTGTGTAAAGTCTTCCACTTGGATATACTTTTTAATCTTTTGGTACAATTTAGGCTCTTCCGTTATCCATGTAAGAAGGAGTCTTTGGGATTTTTTGACGTTCTCTTCGGGAGTATTCTTCTGCGTAATTGTGGATTTTGGTCTTTCCACCGGTTTGACAAAGCCTGTCTGCGCCGCATAAGAGGCAACCATTTTACGTAAATTTTCAAAGCCTATATTGTATTTACCGGCTATGGCTTCTATATAATTCTCCCGCTCAACCTCTTCCTCGAAACCGCATAGTTTCTTGGCTATCTCCCGATAAAATCTTGTCTTGGAATCAGGTTCGCCCAAATCATAATCCCGCTCAAGAATCCTGATTTCAAAAAAGAAGCTGTTTTCTGCTTTATCTATACGCTCCTTAAATGCCTCTGCCCCGTTTGCTTTCATAAATTCGTCTGGGTCTTTAGCCGGTGACATATCTATAACTTTTCCCCGTATTCCTGCCTCTTTCAAAATACCTATTGCCCTAAGCGCCGCATTAATTCCCGCGCCGTCGCTGTCATAGGCAAGCAGCACTTCCTGAGTGTAGCGCTTCAGCAGATTGGCTTGTCCAAGCGTAAATGAAGTTCCAAGCGAAGCAACCGCCTGTGTGAAACCCGCCTGATGCATGGCTATTACATCCATATAGCCTTCACACAAAATAATATTGTTTTTACGGGAAGTTCTTGCGAAATTAAGCCCGTACAAATTCCTGCTTTTATCAAAAACCATGGTTTCCGGTGAGTTGAGATACTTCGGTTTTCCGTCTCCCATAACCCTTCCGCCAAAACCTATAACCCTGTGATTTATATCCTGAATCGGAAACATGACGCGGTTCCAGAACTTATCATGCATACCGTACTTCTCATCAAAATCGCCAAGTCCCGCCTCTCTTATCAGCTCGTCATTATATCCCTTGGAATTCAAATATTTCGTCAAATCATTACTTGTAACATTAGCGAAGCCTAACCCGAAATGCTTCATCGTCTCGTCACTAAGTTCCCTGCCCGATAAATACTTATATCCGACAGCGCCCTTAGGTGAGCGCAGCACATAATAAAAATACTTCGCCGCTTCCTTATTTACCTCTAACAGCTTCGCCCTTTTGCCTTCACGCTTCTTCACCTCGTCAGAGTATTCCACCTCAGGCAGCGCTATTCCTGCACGCTCTGCAAGCTGCTTGACAGCCTCCGGAAATGTATAGTTCTCATATGTCATCATAAATGTGAATACATTTCCTCCCGCCCCGCATCCGAAGCAATAATACATCTGTTTAGACGGGGATACGGAAAAAGACGGCGACTTTTCGCTATGAAAAGGACAAAGCCCGAAATAGCTGCTGCCCTTTTTCTGAATACGGACATAGCCGGAAATCACATCTACTATATCATTGTTAACCCTTACTTCCTCTATCAGTTCATCAGGATAATACATAATAACTTCACGTACTCCTTACCTTAACCATGCCATGTCTTAGGAATAAATATATTATCATAAGTGGCAATCGCAAATCTATCGGTCATCGCACCTATAAAATCGCAGACTAACCGCTCCGGCTCCTCTCCCTTATCCAGTAAACATTTTAAAAAGTCCGGAAGCTTATCTATATGCTCAAGATAGTATTCGTACAAGGTCTCTATCAATGCCTCCGCCTTGCCTTCCTCGCTCTTGGCAACCGGATTCTGGTACACGCTCTCAAACATAAACTGCCTGAGTTTCTTCATGGCATTCTCTACATCGGGCGACATACGGATATCGTTCTGCCCTCTGCTTGTCGTTACAATATCATGGATAAAAAAGTCCAGCCGCGCTCCGCAGCTATAACCGATTACATCCCCGATTTCCTTCGGCACATCAGACTCTTTCAAAATACCGCCTCTTATTGCATCATCCATATCATGATGAATATAAGCAATTTTATCAGACAACCTTACTACTCTGCCTTCTAAGGTGCTTGGCATACCTGAGGTCTGATGATTCCTGATTCCGTCCCTTACCTCATAAGTCAGGTTAATTCCGATGCCGTTTTTTTCTAAAATGTCAACGGTTCTGACGCTTTGCTCATTGTGTGAAAAACCGTACGGACACACACGGTTAAGCGCACGTTCCCCGGCATGTCCAAAAGGGGTATGCCCTAAATCATGCCCAAGCGCAATCGCTTCAACCAAATCCTCATTTAGCTGCAATGCCTTAGCTATTGTACGCGCATTCTGGCTGACCTCTAACGTATGTGTCAGACGTGTCCTGTAATGGTCGCCCTCCGGAGTCAGAAAAACCTGCGTCTTATCCTTCAGTCTTCTAAAGGATTTACTATGTATAATCCGGTCTCTGTCGCGTTGGAATACCGGTCTGATATCGCACTGTTCTTCCGGTCTTTGCCTTCCTGCAGAGTTCATGCTAAGCATCGCATAGGGGCTTAGATATTCTTTTTCCCACTGCTCCAAACTTTCCCGTATATTCATAGAAATGCCTTTCGCCTTTCCTAAAAAACAACAACTCTGTTTATAATATTCTGTTTTTTTTTCCAAAATCCTTTTTTAGCTTATATAAAATATTTCACTAACGGCAGATATCATAGATAAACTCCGCATTCTTATCCATAGCCTCATATGCGGTCTTAAACGGCGACATCTGGAATACATGCCACATTCCTTTGAATACGTCTATTTTAACGGACACATTTTCCTTTACCATCTTCTTATGCAGCATAGTCGAATCGTTTAAAAGAATCTCATTGCTACCAACCTGTATATAAGTGGGCGGAAAGCCCTCATAACTGCCAAATAAAGGCGAAATAAGCGGATTTTTCAGATTCTCGCCCTTCGCATAATTTTCTATCATCTCATTTATATAATTAGCGTTCAGTACAGGGTCAATATCGGCCTTGGTAATGTGCGACTTACCCGACGAGGTTAAGTCCGTCCAGGGCGACATAAGCACAATCCCCCTTGGTAAAAGCCTGTTTTCCATCTTAAGTTTCATAACCAGGGAAAGCGCCATATTTCCTCCCGCCGAATCCCCCGCAACAATTATATCTCTCGCACCGTAGCCAAGAAGCATAAGGTAATTCCAGATTTTCATCGCATCCTCTGTCGCCGCAGGGTATGGATGCTCCGGTGCAAGCCTGTAATCAAAGCAAAGCACATCCATCGAGGTAGACGTCGCTAACTTAGTTGTCAGCGTGCGTGCATATAAACTGCTCCCTGTAGAATATCCGCCGCCATGACAGTATAAGATTATATACTTTTTCATATGCGCCCTGTTTACCGAAATCCATTCCCCGTGAATTCCTTCAAGCTCAATCTCCTTTATACTGACTTCCTTATTACTTCCAAGCAGTATCCCAAAATAGTCCTGCGACTGCCTGTGCTTTTCTATGTCTACATTTTCTACAGTGCCATGCACTTTTTTAATCAGATTCATTAAGCCTTGGGTCTTCTTTTCCGTATTTGGCATAAAACAGCTCCTTATAGTCAGATTAATTACTTTCATTATTTTACCATAATTTCTATGTTATATGATATAATAAATTAAAATTATTAAATCCGACATGCTAAGTCCCGGCTTAATAATTTTATCAAAAGTCATTTTTAAAAAGGAATCTCTCTATGCGCAGAAAACCTTCGGTGGCAAAAAACAAGAAAGAAATATGGTACAAGCTGGATTTGTCGGCGATTGTTTATCCTACTCTGCAGAGGAAGGATTTTTCATCGGTATATCGTTTGTCTGTGCTTATGAAGGAAGATGTGGACCCTTTACTTTTACAAAAGGCGTTAGATATGACTCTGCCGCGGTTTCCTACTTATAAGGTAGCAATCAGAAAGGGAGTTTTCTGGCGGTATTTAGAGCCTAATAACCATCCCGGTCCATTTGTTATGCCGGATATTAAGAATCCCTGTATGCCTATGCCTTTTAAGGCAAATAACAGATATCTTGTCAGGGTATATTATTACGGCAGGCGCATTTCGCTTGAAGCGCACCACTGTCTTGGCGACGGCACCGGCGGTATGTGCGTGCTTCAAACGCTGACGGCGGTATATCTGGGGCTTAAAGGTCATAACGTTACGCCGTCCGGTTTTGTGCTCAATATTGATGATGCGGCTGACCCTGAGGAATTAGAGGATGCATACATGCGCTATGCCAATGCAAGGGTACGCCCGCCCCGTCCCAGCGAAAAAACCTACCGCGTTCATGGAACCAAAGAACCTTTTTATACTTTAAATATTATAGACGGAATAATGTCTGTCAAAGAAATCATGGCCGTTGCGAGAAAATATAATGCCACCTTAACAGAATATCTCAATTCGGTGCTGTTATATGCCTTGCTGCAAAAGCAGGAGCACGATTTTCATATAAAGCTCCGGCCTGTAAAAATTGCAATGCCGGTTAATTTAAGACGCTTTTTCCCGTCCAAAACTTTACGTAATTTCATCACAATGGTGTATCCTTCCATAGACCCGCGACTCGGCGATTATACTTTTGAAGAAATTGTAACGCAGGTTCACAATTATATGCGCTACTATATTACCGACAAATTCCTGCGGGGAGACATTACAACCAATGCCGCAACGCAACGTAATCCGGTCATCCGCGTTGTGCCGCTTTTTATCAAAGATTTCGTTGTGAGGACTTTTTACACGAAGGTTCAGGACAAGAATTCATCGGCCGGTCTGACTAATATGGGGGCAATGAAGGTGCCTGAGGATATGAAAGAGCATATTGAGCGCTTTGATATCTACATGGGACAACCCTTTTCATCGCGTACCAACTGCGCAATTATAAGTTTTGAAGATACGCTTACCGTAAATTTTGCTTCGAGCATTGCCGAGAGCGACGTTGAGCGGCTCTTTTTCAGGAAACTGGTGCAGGATGGAATTCATGTAAAAATCGAAAGTAACAGGGATAATAAGATTATGAAATAAAAATTGAGCTTAAGAGCAGCGCGAAATGAGCCGATATTATGTAAACTAAGAAAAGGAAGTATTATTATGTCATATTGTGTAAACTGTGGTGTGGAACTGGATTCTTCTTTAAAAGAATGTCCTTTGTGCAACACGCCGGTAATTAACCCAAATAACACTGACTTATCAGTGTCGGCAGCTTCATATCCGGAATCTAAGGGACAGGTGGAAGTCGTTAAAAGAAAAGACCTTGGTATTCTTTTGTCTGTTGTTTTATCCGCTGCCTCTATTACCTGTCTGCTTTTAAATTTGCTTGTATTTAAAAATTCGCTATGGTCTTTTATGGTCATAGGCATATGCATATGCCTGTTCTTCTTTGCTTTTCCAGCGGTAATTTATACAAAAAGCCCAATATACCTCTCTCTGCTAGCCGATGGCGCAGCTGTCGGGGTATATCTGTACCTTATCACGTACCTGACTTCCGATTCATTATGGTTCTGGCAGCTTGGACTTCCGATTGTCGCTATGGTAACAGCGTTAATTGAATTATTCACCCTGCTTGCGCGAAAATTTCCGTTTAACATTCTATCCGGCTCTCTCTATATATTTACGGAGGTTCCCGTACTATGTATTTTCCTTGAATTGTTGATAAGACGTTTTAACGGCGACTCGTACCGCATCATCTGGTCGGCAGTCGTCCTTACGGTATGTTTGATAATTGATATCACTCTGGTTACTATTTTAACAAAAAAACGTCTGCGCAACGAGGTGAACAGACGTCTTCATTTTTAAAACCGGATATGTAGTTTTTGCTATGCTTATTTGCCGCCTATATTCTGCTGTGGACTTTCTATGTATTCACGCGCATTACTGAACGGTTCTTCGTACACCGCATGATTGGTTTCAAGGACTTTACCATCCACCGTAATCATAATGCTTTCGGCATCATATGCTTCTAAAAAAGTAGCCGTTATGGAAGCTAAGATAATCTTCTCGCTTTCATTATTCATCGTCTTTAAATACTCGCGAAAGGCCTTATCCAAATCAAGCTGCAGCGCCTTACCCTTATCCTTTTCTTCCGCTTCAAAAGCATTAACTTTTGTACCAATCGGAACAATATTATGACCGGCAAGCGCACTGATTATATTCTCTGCAGTAAGCTGTTCCATAGCCGATACTTCAGTATTTAACTTATCTGATGCTCCATTTCCATAATAAATTACTACATCTATCTTATTGTTGTCTTCCTCTTGCTCCGACTGTTTTGTCTCATCGTCTTTTATCTGAAATATACCCGTATCATCTGCGTCCGTATCTTTATCCGTCTTGTCTTCGTTTAACAGATATTCCAATGTACCTACCAGTAACTCCGCCGAAGATTCACTATAACCTTCGCTTTCATCCGCATTAGTTACCCCTTGGTTCATGCCGCATGACGCCAATGTTGTTACTACAAGCACTGATATCAATGCTGCAAGCTTCTTTTTGTTCATAATTCACCCTCCGGAACTTATTGGTTTCGAGATAAATTTGAATTGTGTTCTATTTTATCATACTTGTATTTAAAAAGCAATTATATCATTGGCGGTTTTATATTGGTTTTATAATGTTTAAAATAATTTCATATTTTGCGTGCTGTGGCATAATTTCCTATAATACAAAAATATAGTCTTCTTCTGTTATTAAACCTAACAAAAGAAGACTATATCCAAGTGCAGGAAAAGGGACTTGAACCCTCATGATATTGCTATCACACGGACCTGAACCGTGCGCGTCTGCCAATTCCGCCATTCCTGCGAACAAATGATATTGTAACTTCTTTAGACGCTTCTGTCAAGTCCCTTTTCAAATAAAGTTAAGATTAAAGTTTAAACCGATGTGTCTTCTCGCTCTGTTCATCGCTAAGAGCTAAAAGTTTTTGTGTATCATTGTAGCAATCCTGAATAGATTCTGAAACAAGCTGCATACCTGCGCTTGTCTCCTGTGCAGATGCTGAATTCTCCTGCGCCACACTACCAAGGTTAGATACGGAATCTGCTACAACAACCTTTAATTTATTCAGTACCTCTGTCTGACTTCCGATAGTCTTTGCAACATCATCAACCACATTGATTTCTTTGTACAAATTACTGAAAGCATCTCTTGTTTCCTGGAGCTGTCTTTGCTGTTCCGTTACGTTATTAATTACCTCTTCCATCCTATCGGTAGAAGTCTCAACATTCGTCGTAAGCCCTCTTACAACACTTTCAATTTCAGCTGCGCTTTCTGCGGATTTTTCAGCCAGAGCACGAATCTCTCCGGCAACTACCGCAAATCCTCTTCCCGCTTCTCCTGCACGGGCAGATTCAATACTTGCATTCAAGGATAAAAGATTGGTCTGTGAAGCCATGCTCTTGATAATTTCTACCATGTTATTAATATTTTCCGCTGATTCACTGGTCTGCTTAGTCTGTTCAGATACTACCTGAATGGCATTATTTGTAATTTCGGTAATTTCATAAAGCTTATCAATACTCTTAGAAGCTCCGTCCGAATACTTCATCATCGTATCAACTGAACTTTCTAACTTAACCATCTCGTCATTCTCTATATCAATAACATCACCAAGCTCCTGCACCTTCTCATTAACAGTTTCAGTTTCCTGTGCAAGACTTGTAGTGCCTCTTGCCATATCTTCAATTGCCTGATTAGTGTCCTGAATACTTATTGTAATGCTGCTGAATTTTTCAGAGAAATCTTCACTGCTTTTCATAAGTTCTTCACTGGAACGGCTGACATCTCCGATCATACCCATTAACGCCAGCTTGACCATGTCAAGAGACTTGGCAATTTTACCGATTTCATCGGTACGGTTAAGCAGCCTTGGATCAATCTCAAATGACAGGTCTCCTTCCTCTATTTTATGTAAATCACGTTCTACCCTCTGAATGCCTTTTGCAAGCCGTCTTGACATAAATATTGATATTATAAGGACTACAATTATAATAAGGACAACACTCACTGCGTATGCAATAAGCATCTGCGTAAACTGCTGCTGGATTTCAGCCTCTTTTGCCTTGATTTCCACATCCATATCATCAATATAATTACCTGTTGTTATTACCCAGCCCCAAGGCTCAAACTTCTCGGAATAAGCAAGCTTAGGCGCTACCGTCACACCGTCCGCCTTGGTAAAATAAAACTCATTATATCCGCCGCCTGCATTTGCAGAAGCCATTATATTCTGAATAATTTTAACACCATTCTGATCCGTAAGGTCATAACGGTTATTACCTTCCTGCTCAGGAAGAATCGGATGCATTACCAGATTATAATCGGTATCGTCAATCCACATATAGCCTGAACCGTCATCACGATAACGCATATTACGGATTGATTCCGCAGCCGCCTGTTTTGCAGCTTCCTCAGACAGTTCTCCTGACTGCGCATAATCACAATATGACTGTACTATAGAAATCGCTGCCTGAATTTCCGACTTGATTTCCATTTTGTAACCGTCGTACATGGTTTCCTCATATGTAGCAATATCTTCGTTCATGGATTTTTTCAAGAAAGAAATACCCAAAGCCCCAAGAACTATTACCGTTATCGCAACCATTGAAAAAACAATTGCCACAATAACAAATGCGATACTTGTTGAACGCTTGGAAACCGCCTCTTTTTCTGTTGCATTTACAACATTTTCATTACTCATTTTTACTGCCCCCTTAATAGCTTTTTACAATATAATAA
>CAMWKB010000080.1 GCA_947174705.1 uncultured Lachnospiraceae bacterium | reverse complement strand
CGCCATCCATGGCTCAGTTGCCCCTTTTCGGAACATCGTGTTCCGAAATTGCTGTTGATAGAAAGGAATGTTAAGAATTTCTAATTTCCTTCCAAAGGCATAGTCCCGGATTATTATTTGTGCAACTTGCTATATCAATTATTAAGATGTACCTTTTGACACCCGAATCCTATTTGATTTAGTGGTGAGGGGGCCTGCCAGCCTCTAAGTTTTGCCCACGCTTGGTTTCTTTAAAATAGGAAATAAAAAAAGACACACGCAAAGCACCATCGCTCTACATGAGTCTCACCAATTAAGATATGCCAGGTTCGCACCAGTATGTTGGCATACCACGCCCTAAGACGCCGATTACTCCCTCATCTATTATAATATAGTATATAGAGTATAGGAGAGCGCGTCAACTGTTTTTTATAATAATTCTCCTAATTCACCTGCAAATTCCCGCAATTTTCCCACTATCAATTTATCGCATTTTCTGCTACAATAATCAATATAATTTCAATAGCTATATCTAATCATTATTTAGATAATAATTAAACGATTGCGAAGTCTAGTTCCAGTACCCAGAACTTAGTCAATATAAATAAAAACGGGGCGACCTTCGCTCCCGCGGTTCGAGCCCCGTTTTTATTTATATTGACTAAGTTCGTCCCTGTGACCACAGCCTCTGCAATTTTCATCCAATCACACAAGGAGATAACAACATGTTTTTTAAGTGCAAAAACTGCGGCGGCAGCACCGTCTACGAACCGGGCAGAAAAAGAATGTACTGTCCTCACTGCGAAGGCATAGACAGTGAAGATGTTATACACGAAGGCTCCATTACACACTGTGGGAACTGCGGTGCGCCTATTACTATAGGGCAATATACATCTGCGGACAGATGTGTGCATTGCAGTACGCCCATAGTATTTGATGAAAGGATTGAAGGTCGTTTCAGACCGAACTTAATACTTCCTTTTAAAATAAATAAGGATATGGCTGTGGAAGCGCTCAATAAGGAATTTAAGAAAAGAACTTTTACTCCTGCGACGTTTCTCTCAGAAAAAAGCCTGAATAGAATGAGAGGAATTTATGTTCCTTTCTGGCTCTATGATTATCAGGCACATTATGATTTCAGGGGCGAGGGCAAGCGGGTCCGTACATGGACGAGCGGCAACACAGAGTATGTGGAAACTTCTTACTATGATGTAATCAGGCAGATGGACGTTGGTTTTGACAAGGTTCCGGTGGATGCATCCATTGCTATGAACGACGGCGAGATGGATTTAATGGAGCCCTATACATATCAGGAGTTGGAAGGCTTTGACCCTAAGTATATGTCGGGATTTTTCGGAGAGGTTTTCAATCAGGGACCGGATGTGCTTGAGGAACGCGCCAAAATTAAAGCCAGAAGTGCATCCGAGGAGCTGATGAAACAGTCGATTACGGGATACCAGTCTGTCAGACCCATACATAATAATCTGAATTTAAACAGGAGTGAATTAAATTATGCGCTTATGCCGGTATGGATGTATCAGTATGATTATCGCGGGGAAACTTACCGTTTCCTTGTAAACGGCCAGACCGGCAAGGTGGTGGGCCAGACCCCGGTATCCAGAGCCAAGGTGTTTTTCTACGGACTCACGACAATGGTATCGGTAAGCGCAATGGTTTATATGGCAATAGCAATATTAGAAGTCTTATAGTGTGAATATAATTACGGCAGTTATAGAGAAAGGCATGGTTATTATCAGATGAGGGAATATTTCAGATATTTTAGATGGTTATACATAGCGTTTGCCATCATGCTTGCAGTTTTTTGCGTTATAAAAGGAGCACAGGCAATTAATGCGAAGGTTTCATATTATGAACGAACCAACAAGGAATGTGCAACAACGCAGCGGGTTTTCGATTATGCGGATGTATTAAGCGATAAAGAGGAAAAGAAACTCACAGAATTAATTGAAAAAAGACAAAAACAAACGAATTGCGACATTATTCTGATAACCTTAAAGGAGTCTCTTGAGGAATATGCGAAAGCGATTGAACCGTCAGTGCGCTCGAATGAGTATGTAAGGGTTTACGCGGAGCAGTTTTATGAAGCAAATAACTTCGGTTATAACAAGCCAAACGGCGATGGAGTAGTATTAGTGGATAACTGGTTTCGAGAGAAAGACGGTAAAATCCATACATGGTTCTGCACCACGGGAATTGTACAGGATAAATATTCGGATGCCGATATAGACCATATTTTAGACAGGGTATACCGCTATGTGGAAACGAATCCATATAAGGCATACAAGACATATGTTAATGATTTTTATAACGATATGCAGGGAAGCAGGCTTCTTCATCTCGATATACCCGGATATTTCCCTTTGCTGGTGGGGTTGATTGCGGCAATAATTTTTATTGCGATAAACTGGAAGTCTAAAAGCGGCAAGAAAACAACAAACGCAGTAACCTATGTTGAAGGAAAAAGAGCCAACTTCGTCAACAGACAGGATATATTCATACGTAAAAGCGTAACCCAGCACCGTATTCAATCCAGCAGCAGCTCCGGAGGAGGCAGTCACAGAAGCGGCGGCGGAGGCAGAAGTCACGGCGGCGGCGGTCACAGCAGATAATCCCCGCTCCGCCTTTATCCATTAAAAAAACAATCCACATGACGGTATGGATTGTTTTTTTTAATCATAATATATAAGTAACTATTCAGGATATTAAGCCATCTTATTAACTGCCTGAGCTAAACGGGATACTTTTCTGGATGCTGTATTCTTGTGGAATACGCCCTTAGAAGCAGCCTTATCAATAGTAGCCGTAGCAGCAAGCAATGCAGCCTTTGCAGCGTCCTTATCATTAGCGGCAATAGCGGCAGTTACTTTCTTAACAGAAGTCTTAACACCGGATTTGATAGCTTTGTTTCTCTCCGCTTTGGTTCTGTTAACTAAAATTCTTTTCTTTGCAGATTTGATGTTAGCCAAGATGCACACCTCCTATTATAATTGTTTTTTATGGAAATGTCTCATTAAAGCCGGACACGGACGTTTTAATGGAAACACACGCATATTATTGTAGAATAAGCATTAATTTCTGTCAATACATATTTTCAAAATTATTGTAAAAACTAGCTACTAAATAAAACTATGGCAAGGCAAGACAAGCATTGTCTGCATATAGTAATACGGAGAAAACATATAGAAGAAACGAGGACATGAGGGTATGGGTTGGTTTCAGGTCAGAACAGACCTGGCATTGGAGGCCAGAGAAAGTATTGATGGAAAAGAAAATGTAGTTCATGGAATAAAGGTTGACGAGGAATATGATGAAAACGGCGATGTGCATATAACCACAGTAGTAATTGAGACCAAGAACGGCGCTAAAGCAATGGGAAAACCTATGGGAACCTATGTAACGCTTGAGGCGCCTGCAATGATTGAACCGGAAGAGGACTACCATCAGGAAATATCCGATATTTTAGCCAAAGAGATAAAGAAACTCTTGTTTGAGGCGGATGAGGAAAAGTCAATTCTTGTAGTAGGGCTTGGAAACCGCGACGTGACGGCGGATTCGCTTGGTCCGAATGTGGTGGATAATCTTTTTATAAACAGGCATATAGTAATGGAATATGGAAAAGTGGCGTATAACTGCTCTAAAATGCATATGGTGAGCAGTCTGGTGCCGGGAGTTATGGCAAAGACCGGAATGGAATCGGCAGAAATCATAAGGGGAGTCATAGAACAGACCTCTCCGGACCAGGTCATAGTCATTGATGCGCTTGCCGCAAGGTCAACCAAGCGTCTGAACCGCACTATACAGATTACAAATACAGGTATACACCCGGGCTCAGGTGTAGGAAACCATAGGAATGCGCTTACTGAGGAGAGCCTGAATGTGCCGGTTCTGGCAATCGGCGTACCGACTGTTGTGGATGCGGCAACTATTGTGGGAGACGCAATCGGTGAATATCCGAGTGCACTTTCTGAGCTTAATAATATGTATGTGACAAGCAAAGATGTGGATTTTCAGGTACAGCAGATAAGCCATATACTTTGTGATGCCCTGAATAAAGCTTTGGATATATCGACCATCTAGGTATCATGAGAAACACCGCCTGCTGCATATAATTAGAGAGTGGGCGCATAATAGGTTTTTTATGTCCGGATGGGATGAATTTTATTAATGAAAAAAAGACGGTTACGGTTAAATTGGAATGAACAGTTTCATATTGGGCGCGGCATACTGAGGATTCTGCTTATTATTCTCTGCGTTATGACAGTGGTGTCGTTTTTGGGAGAGCTGGTGTCTGACCCGGATTTGGATTCGGAAAAAAACACTGCCCTAAACGGTATTCAGAAGTGGTTTGAGCAGTCGCTTATGGACATATGGCTGCCCGGTATGGCTTTTTTGCAAAGCGGACAGATTAATTATGACTACAATTTGTTAGACCGTATGGTGCTTGAAAACTATCCGGTTCTGCTTTGCGTTACCGAAGCGCCTTCTGAATACAATTCCCGGGCGCTTAAAGAAAGCGACTATGATGAGCTGGTTTTATTGGAAGGCTCCGATGAGGAGAAAAAGGGAATTGACGAAGCTGATTTAGAGTACGGTGACGATGCCATCCATCTGGACAAGGGGTTGGAAGATGCGCTGCTTGCCGAAAATGGTTTGATTGCTGAGAATCAGATGGCGGCAGGCGAGAGCGACGGTATGTCGGGAGAAAGTACGCAGAAAAATGTCGCAGGATTTCACGAGGTTGAGGAGGCCTTATACCGGTATCAGTGGGATACTTTAGGCAGCTATGAATCCCTGGTAAAAGCCTTTTATGCTATAGATTCATCCACAGCGGCAGGCGAGAGTACTTTAAATCTGGATAAGCTGCTGAATAAGGATATGCGAATGAAGGGAAGTAACGACAAACCGCAGATTTTAATCTATCATACCCATTCTCAGGAGGCTTTTGCAGATTCCATAGCGGGAGACGATTCCACGACAATTATAGGCGCGGGTGAAAAGCTGGCGCAGCTTTTGCGTGACAAATACGGCTATAATGTTATACATAATACGGCAAGCTATGATGTTCCGGCCAGGGACTATGCTTACAGCAACGCACTTCCCGAGCTTGAAAAGCTGCTTGCCGATAATCCTTCGATAGAGGTGGTAATTGATTTACATAGAGACGAAATGCCGGCGGATAGAAGGCTTGTGGTGGATTTACAGGGCAGACCTACGGCGCAGTTTATGTTTTTTAACGGACTTAGCAGGACGGCGAAGAAAGGGGCGATAGAATCGCTTGAAAACCCATACCTTGACGATAATCTGGCCTTTTCGCTGCAGATGCAGATTGCAAGCAATGAATATTACCCGGGGATTGCAAGGAGGATATACCTAAAGGCATACCGCTATAATATGCACCTTTGCCCCAAATCGCTTTTAATCGAGTTAGGGGCGCAGAATAACACAGTTGAAGAAATAATGAACGCCGTAGAGCCTCTTGCGCATGTGCTTCATCTTGTGCTTGTAGGGGATGAGCCTGATGTGGATTAGGGAAACTTACATAATGGACATTGCTTTTTGAATTTGTTATACTATCATAGATAATTACAAAATCAGGTAAACATATAATTCAGAAAGGCATAGAAAGCATGGAAGTTATAGATAAGAGCAGAATCAGGAATTTTTGTATAGTGGCGCATATAGACCATGGAAAATCAACATTGGCAGACCGCATTATAGAGAAAACCGGTCTTTTGACAAGCCGTGAAATGCAGGCGCAGGTGCTTGACAACATGGAGCTCGAGCGCGAAAGAGGAATTACCATCAAGGCGCAGACGGTGCGTATAATATATAAGGCCAAAGACGGACAAGAGTATATTTTTAATCTGATAGATACACCCGGACACGTGGATTTTAATTATGAGGTCAGCAGAAGTCTGGCTGCGTGTGACGGGGCGATTCTCGTTGTAGATGCGGCTCAGGGAATAGAAGCCCAGACTCTGGCTAACGTCTATCTGGCGCTGGACCATGACCTTGACGTTTTTCCGGTAATCAATAAGATAGATTTGCCAAGTGCGGAACCTGAGCGTGTAAAAAATGAAATAGAAGACGTAATAGGAATAGAAGCACAGGACGCTCCGCTTATTTCCGCCAAGAACGGAATTGGTATTGAAGAAGTGCTTGAAGCTATTGTGGAAAAAATTCCTGCCCCGTCGGGAAGTGCGGACAACCCTCTTCAGGCATTGATTTTTGACTCTGTCTACGATTCCTACAAGGGCGTTATTGTATTTTGCCGTATCATGGAAGGCGCTGTGAAAAAAGGCACTAAAATCAGGATGATGGCAACCGGGGCAGAAGCAGAAGTTGTTGAAGTCGGATATTTCGGAGCAGGGCAGTTCATACCCTGCGATGAGCTGTCTGCCGGAATGGTAGGCTATCTGACTGCATCTATTAAAAACGTAAAAGATACCGCTGTCGGCGACACCATAACCGATGTGGCACGTCCTTGCAGCGAGCCACTCCCCGGCTATAAAAAAGTCAATTCAATGGTTTACTGCGGAATGTATCCGGCGGACGGCGCTAAATATCCTGACCTTCGCGATGCGCTTGAGAAACTTAAATTAAATGACGCTTCCTTAAATTATGAGCCGGAGACTTCCATAGCTCTTGGCTTTGGTTTCCGCTGCGGATTTTTGGGACTTTTGCATTTGGAGATTATACAGGAACGCCTAGAAAGAGAATACAATTTAGACCTGGTAACAACAGCGCCGGGAGTTATCTACCGTGTGCATAAGACAAACGGCGAAATGATTGAGTTAACCAACCCTTCCAATCTGCCTGACCCTTCAGAGATAGATTACATGGAAGAGCCGGTTGTCAGTGCGGAAATAATGGTAACTACGGAATTTATCGGACCTATTATGCAGCTTTGTCAGGAAAGACGCGGACGTTACGTAAGCACCGAATATATTGAAGCTACCAGAGCTTTGTTAAAATATGACCTTCCGCTTAATGAAATTATTTATGACTTTTTTGATGCGTTAAAATCGCGCTCAAGGGGATATGCGTCCTTCGATTATGAGATGAAGGGCTACGAAGAATCCAAGCTGGTTAAACTTGATATACTGATTAACCATGAAGAAGTTGACGCTCTTTCGTTCATAGTCCATGCTGACAGCGCCTATGAAAGAGGTCGTCGTATGTGCGAGAAACTCAAAGGAGAGATTCCGAGACACCTGTTTGAAATCCCGATTCAGGCAGCAGTCGGCGGCAAGATAATAGCAAGGGAAACCGTTAAGGCAATGCGTAAAGACGTGCTTGCCAAGTGCTACGGTGGCGATATTACACGTAAGAAGAAGCTGCTGGAGAAGCAAAAAGAGGGTAAGAAGAGGATGAGGCAGGTAGGGAATGTGGAGATTCCGCAGAGTGCGTTTATGAGTGTGCTTAAGTTGGATGATGATTAGAATGGGGATGGAGGTCTGAACATGGAAGCCCTAAAACCCCTAAGCATATACATCCACATCCCTTTTTGTGTAAGAAAGTGTCTGTACTGTGACTTCTTATCATATCCGGCGTCGGAGGCTGAGAAAGAGGCTTATGTTGAACTTTTGTTGGCAGAAATAGAAAAACATTCTGTATATTATGATTCGCATAAGGTTATTTCGATTTTTATCGGTGGGGGGACGCCGTCTTTATTGGATGGAAGCGTTATAGAAAAAATATTATGTAAACTTAAGAATTGTTTTCAGGTTGAGAATGAATCTGAAGTTACTATAGAAGTTAATCCGGGAACGGTTAGTGAAGAGAAGCTGGCTTCGTATCTGCGGGCGGGGATTAACCGGCTTAGTATTGGTTTGCAGACGGCGGATGACGGGCAGCTTAAGACGCTTGGCAGGATTCATGATTATGGGGATTTTTGTACTACTTATGAGATGGCAAGGAGATTGGGGTTTAAGAATATTAATGTTGATTTAATGTCGGCGATTCCGGGGCAGACGCCGGATTCTTATTGCGATACCCTTAAGAAAGTACTTGAATATGAGCCTGAACATATCTCGGCATACAGTCTTATTCTTGAAGAGGGGACCTGGTTTTATGAAAACCGCGACAAGCTTAAGCTTCCGACAGAGGAAGAGGACAGGCTTCTTTATGAAATGACGCAGAGTATGCTTTCTGAGCATGGATATCACCGCTATGAGATTTCCAATTACGCAAGGGACGGGTACGAGTGTATACATAATAAGGTCTATTGGCAGAGAGGGGATTATGCAGGCTTTGGGCTGGGCGCGGCTTCTATGGTTGGGGAAGTACGGTGGAGCAATGCACGAAATATTGATGAATATAGTGCATTTATACGTCAGGATGTCCACAGCCTGACTAAAGAAGAACAGATGGAAGAATTCATGTTCTTAGGACTTCGCCTGATAAAAGGCGTAAAAAAATCTGACTTTAGAAAAAAATTCGGGGTTCCCATTGAAGATATTTATGGGAATATAATCGAAAAATTATGCAAGGACGGGCTTATAACAGTTGACGATTCGATTCGCCTGACACCCTATGGAATTGATATAAGTAATTATGTAATGGCGCAGTTTTTGTTTTAATTAAGTTGAGAAAAATATTCTTTATGGTAAAATTAATATAGTAATAATACAATATCACAATAACTTATTAAAAAACTTATGAAAGAGAACAAGCAATGTTTCATTTTTTTACGGAATTCCGAAAAAACAAACAGTTGGATGCAATTATTCAGAGTATTGAAATGAATGTTTCCAATAATTATAAAGACGCCGCGCAATCCGGACTTAAAGATTTTGAAACGGAACTCAGAAGACTGGAAGACGCCGGGGAAATAAAGGGAAAATCAAAGGATTATTATGAGGAAAGACTGTTATCCCTTAAAGAACGGATGAAGAATTTTACACACAAGGACCAAAAACCAACCTGGGTGTAAGAATGGGGAACCGGTTGTTTCAAATATTTTAAATAGCGTAATATTGTATTGAATTTTGTACAATAAATGATTATAATAATCTTACCAAAGTAAAATAGCCATGCTTTATTTTTTGGTGGAAAGGCACTTGAACTGTCCCGAAGTCATAGAATAAAGTAAATGAACTTTGGGGGCTTCTTTTGAAAACATTTAAGCAGCCGCTTACAGCTAAAGAAGAAGCCGAATACCTTCGACAGCTTAAAGCGGGAGACATCAGGCAAAGGCGCATGGCTAAAGAGATATTGGTTGAGCATAACCTTCGTCTGGTAGCACATATTGCAAAGAAGTATCAGAATGTTGATGAGGACATGGAAGATTTGATTTCCACCGGAACGATCGGCCTCATTAAGGCAATAGATTCTTTTGATGCAGGAAAAGGTAAGCTCAGCACATATGCCTCAAGATGTATCGATAACGAACTTTTGATGCTTCTTAGGGCCAAAAAGAAAACATCCAGAGAAGTATCGCTTTACGAGCCTATAGGAACAGATAGAGAAGGCAATGAAATAAATCTGCTTGATATTATCGAACAGGAACAGACAGATGTCATAGAGCAGATGGAAGTAAAAGAACATTTAAAACGATTATCAGGACTGCTGAACGAGAAGTTAAACGAACGCGAGAAGGAAATACTTACCCTGCGCTACGGTCTGGCTGACGACAAAGAGATTACGCAGCGCGAAATAGGTAAAAATCTGGGTATTTCAAGGAGTTATGTTTCCAGAATTGAAAAAAAGGCTTTGGAAAAACTGCGTGAAGGCTTCGATTAGGCGGATATACAAGGAGAGAATTCATATGATCTTTGTAAAAACAGATGATTTAAAGACGGGAATGAGGCTGGCGCGGCCTGTTTATAATAAGAACGGAGTTCTGCTGTATGAGAGGGATTCCAAACTTACATATCAGGGCATTAACAGTATCAGGAATTTCGGCTTGATTGGTATTTTTGTGCTCGAACCGGCAGAACCGGCCCCGCCTATGACGGAAGACGATATCTATTTTGAACGTTTTCAGACAATATACGTATTTGCGATCAAAGAAGAACTGGATAACATTTTACAGACTTCAAGACAGGCTAAGATGCAGTCTATTACGGCTAATATAATTAAAAATTACGGTCATCTTGACAGGAAAATTTATTTTATGCAGAACCTGCGCAGCAGAGAGGATTATATATATAAACACTCGCTCAATGTGTCAATTTTGTGTGCGCTTATATCGCATACGATGAAAGTGAATGTTGGAGACCAACTTAATCTGGTAACGGCGGCGCTTGTGCATGATATAGGTAAACTTACGGTTGCGAAGGATATTATGTTTAAAGACAACAAGACGGATATGGAGAAAGAGCAGATTCGTAGTATGGAAATAGCAGGAATCGGCAGACTGGAACAGGTGTTTGCAACCACTCCTGCCATCAAGCGTATCTGTATGCAGTCACAGAAGAACCTTGAGGATTTGGAAAAAGGTATCGAGTCCGATAATTCCAAGATGGTCATAGGGGCTAAGATTCTGTCTGTTGCAGAGACTTTTGACACTATGACAGCAATGCAGATTGATAAAGAACCATCTTCTGAGGTTGCCGCACTTAAGTATCTGATGGAAAATACGCATGCATTTGATGAAGAAGTTGTCAGAGCCTTATGCAAGTCAATAAAGATTCTGTTTCCGGGTGTCAGCGTTGAACTTAACACCGGCGAAAAGGGGCTGGTGCTTAATGAGAATCCGTATAACATTTTACAACCGATGATTTTGACCTTTAATGATAACAAACTTATAGATTTATCCAGCAAAGAGTATGACGGACTGCTTGAAATTACCGATATAATGAAAACGATGGATAATCGTCATGTTGTTAACAGGAAGTTTTTGGAGAAACATGGAATAAAAATTGAAAATGCGGACGAGAATAAAATACAGCATGATATACAAGCATTTCAGGATGATGCAGAAGTTATTGAAAATGACGAAATGTAGAAAAGCGTTATGATTCGGTATAGTGCCGGATATAATGAATACGTAATTTATAAAATACAGAAAGAATGAGGATATTGGAAATGCCAAACATGCCGACTATAGAGGAAATTATGAAGACTGCCAATGAGGCCGGAGCATCAGATGTACATATTACGGTAGGTGTACCGCCTAAAATGCGTGTGAACGGTAAACTTATCACAATGGATTATCCTAAAATGATGCCGGCGGATACAATGGAAATAACGCTTGGAATTATGAATGAAGCCCAGCGTGAGAAATTTGAAGAACGCGGCGAGTTTGATATGTCTTTCTCTATTCCGGAACTTGGGCGTTACCGTGTTAATGCCTATAAACAGAGAGGCTCGGCGGCGATGGCGCTGCGTCTTGTTGGTACTGTGGTGCCTTCACCTGAGGTTCTTGGCGTTCCTTCATCCGTTATAAATTTATATGAAAGAAAAAGAGGACTTATTCTTGTTACAGGACCTACCGGAAGCGGTAAATCAACAACGCTTGCCGCAATTATTGATAAAATCAACAATAACAGGGATGCGCATGTAATTACGCTGGAAGACCCTATCGAGTATCTTCATCAGCATAAGATGGCAATGGTTAATCAGCGTGAAATCGGTCTGGACTCCCAAAGCTACGCCAATGCATTAAGAGCTGCACTTCGTGAAGACCCGGATGTAATACTGGTAGGAGAGATGCGTGATTTTGAGACTATCAGTGTAGCAATCACCGCAGCTGAGACAGGTCACCTTGTCCTTTCCACGCTGCATACAATTGGCGCAGCAAGCACCGTAGACCGTGTTATAGACGTTTTCCCACCGCATCAGCAGCAGCAGATACGTGTACAGTTTGCCAATGTTTTAGAGGCGGTTATTTCCCAGCAGCTTATTCCGACGATGGATGGGCGGGGACGTGTGGCTGCTTTTGAAGTCATGCATGCAAACCATGCGGTTAGAAACCTGATTCGTGAAGGTAAATCCCACCAGCTTGTTTCCGTCATGCAGACCAACCGCAAGATGGGAATGGTTACAATGGATGAGAGCATTACGCAGCTCTATTATGAAGGAAAAATTGACAGGGAGATGGCAATTCAGTTTGCGGTTGACCCTGATGGTATGCAGAATAAGGTAATGTAAAAGGTTATACAAGGTTATGCAAACATGCATAACCTTGTATAACCTTGCATAACCTTATTATATTATATAAAAGGAAGAAGGCTGCGAAACAGGAGGCTGCTTTTGAAAGAATTAGAATATCCATTTAATGCGGAGTACATTTTAAAAAAGAGAAAATCCATTAAAAAAAGCTTGATAAACGAGGAAAATACAAAGCGTATTTCCAAACGCATAGCGGTTTTAGGCGGTTCCACAACTCATGATATAAAAGAAATGATGGAACTGTTTTTGTTAAATATAGGGATAGCACCTGAATTTTATGAATCGGAATATAACCAATATTGGCAGGATGTTATGTTTGACAATCCGGAGCTTACTGAATTTAAACCTGATATAATTTTTATCCATACAAGCTCTAGAAATATCAAGGATTTTCCGACGGTAAGAGATTCCAAAGAACGTGTAGAGGAACTTATTGAAGAGGTTTATGCACCTTTTGAACAGATGTGGAGCAAAATTGCAGATACTTATAAATGTCCGGTTGTTCAGAACAATTTCGAGCAGCCGTTTTATCGTCTTATGGGAAATGCGGACTTTTCGGATGTTCATGGAAGACTTTATTTTATCAACAGATTAAATGAAAAATTTGCGAGGTACGCACAGGAACACAAAAATTTCTTTATCAATGACATTAATTATATGGCCTCCTGCTATGGGCTTCAGAAGTGGGCAGACCCGTTTTATTGGCATATGTACAAATATGCCTGTGCTGTTCAGGCTATACCGGAGCTGGCATATAATACGGTGAATATTATAAAGTCTGTTTACGGAAAAAATCAAAAGGCGCTTGTTCTGGATTTGGATAATACTTTGTGGGGCGGCGTTGTAGGAGACGACGGCGCAGACAATATCGA
>CAMWKB010000079.1 GCA_947174705.1 uncultured Lachnospiraceae bacterium | reverse complement strand
GATACACTTTAATCATTACCATATTCATCATGGTCATAACGATATAACAAATACTCACTGAGAAAAATCGCAAGCGCAATTGATAATGAAATCAGAATGTATACCAAATTAAATAAATATTCTATGCTAATAAAACTCTCACCTACCAGAATAATGCATAAAGCAATTATAATGACAGTAAAGGCTGCTTTTAATGCCATAAGCTGTGCCCTGTTTTTATTTTCCCTAAACCTCTCATCCATTAAGGTATTAGACATTTTTCCCTCAAAGAAAAATCCAAAGAAACCGAAAAAAACAAAGCGGAACCAAACACCACCTATAAAGCCAAAAAAACCAAAAAATCCTAGAAATCCAAATTTAGGGTTAAGTTTTCGGGTTCTGTTTGTTTTGAGAATATTCCTTTTCTGCTGTGCACTTGTCATTCCCAGACATGTCAACAAATAGTATCCATACACTATTGTCAACACAATCGAACAGATTATAGGAATATCCTTCGGGCTGAACTGATATGTTTCCCAATCTGTCGGCACTATAAGACGTGATTCGTTGTACATCACGGAATACCAGATTGAAGCAGCCAAAAGGAGCATACATATGATTCCCGGTATAACTATTTTCTTAATTTTATCCTTCTCCATAATATTTATCCTCCGTAAAGTGATATATTTATCTTGCAATGATACAAATATATCACTTTTACATTGGTATGTCAACACAAATGGTGTCAAAGCAAAGCCGTTAACGCAAAGCGCAAAGTAAAAGTTCACACAGAAGTCTTGACAAAGAGGATAATCTCAAATATAATTCACGTTATATAACACCAATTATAAAACAGGAGAAAAATCAATGCCACCAAAAGCAAAAATTACCAGAGATATGGTTGTTACCGCTGCATTTGAAATTGTCCGTAAAACAGGTGCAGAAAATATCAATGCAAGGACAGTATCTCAAAAACTTAACTGTTCCACACAGCCAGTCATGTACCATTTTGCAACGATTGAAGAATTAAAAAGGGCTGCTTATGAAAAAACGGATAAATATCATTCAGAATATCTGATGAACATCCCGAAAACGCAGGAAAATGCTATGCTTGGAATGGGGTTGAATTATATCCGTTTTGCGGTCGAAGAACCTAATTTGTTCCGCTTTCTTTTTCAATCGGGGTTTGTGGCTGAAAACAATCTACTTGAAATGATAAATTCCGAGAACCTCACACCTATTCTTTCTGTAATGCAGGAAGAAATGAAGATGAACATAGAACAGACAAAAGAAGTTTTTATCACGCTTGCATTATTTGTTCATGGATATGCCAGCATCATTGCAAACAATTCATTAGAATATGATGAAAAACTCATAGCGGCGCATTTGAAGCGAGTGTACACAGGTGCTGTATTAGCCATACAAGAAGAAAAAGTTTAGAGGAGGATTATTATAAAATGAAAAAACTATACGAGAAAAACGAGCTGACCTTTGCTATTGTCTGGATTGTAGTTTATTGTATTCTGCAATCCTTTGCATATCAGTTAAATGAGGAAATTGGAATTGAATACTCCGCAAGCGCTATCTTATGTATCTCACAAGCAGTTAACCTTTTTATTTTTATTCAGAAAAACGATTTAATGGAAAAGTACGGGCTTTGTAAATCTTTCGTACCTGCCCGACACTTTCTTTATTATGTGCCGTTGGTGATCATAGCATCAGGGAATCTTTGGAATGGAGTTGCGCTCAATTATCCATTTACAGACACCATCTGTAGAATTGTGTGTATGCTTTGCGTTGGATTTTTAGAAGAAGTGATTTTTAGAGGCTTACTGTTTAAAGCGATGGCAAAAAATAATGTAAAATCCGCAATCATCGTTTCAAGCATAACATTTGGCATAGGGCATATAATAAATTTATTTAACGGAAGCGGCATGGATTTAGTAAGTAATCTTTGTCAGGTTATTTTTGCGACCGTGATTGGTTTTCTGTTTGTAACCATATTCTATCGCGGCGGAAGTCTCATACCCTGTATTCTTACCCACTCCGCTATTAACACGCTAAATACTTTTACAAACGCAACAGGCTTTACGACAGAAAAGCAAATAGTTCATTACCTGATTATGATTGTGATCACTGTCGCTTACGCCTTAATCCTTACAAAGACACTCCCGAAAGATCATTATTCAATTACGAATGGCGAGGTAAATAGTCTTAACTAATTATATAACCTTAAACTCCTTCCATTTCCCGCTTCTCCATCGCAGCAGCACCAAAAATGCCTTTATCGCCCAGTCACAAACCATTGCCATTGTAATGCCGATCACGCCAAGTCCAAAATGCACACCAAATAGTACGGAAAGCGCTGTTCGGCATACTACAGTTGCAAAAATAGAGGCATACATGGTAAAGTGTACATCTCCTGCTGCCCGCATACCATTGGCAACAGAAAAAGCTACAGGGCACAACAGCGCATTAAAAGTATTATGTAAAAGCCCCAGTATCATAACCAGACGCACTGCTTCACTGCTTAAACTGTACAGCTTTAAAACAAACGGCATCATCAGGAAAAACAGCAGATTCCATAAAAAACCACCCAAATATGTAAGACGCAGCAATTTTTTCATATAGTATTCCGCGCCCTCAGTATCTCCGGCGCCCATATACTGCCCGATCACCGTAATAAATGCCGGCCCCATTGCAAGACAAAACAGCGCCGCCATAGACCAAAAGCTCTGCGCTACGCCATTTGCTGCAATCTGAACCGTTCCAAAAGTTGCAATAATAGAACTTAACGCAACTTTTGCAATTTGAAAAAGTCCGTTTTCCACACTATTCGGAATAGCAATATGAAAAATACGCAAAATCATTTGCGACTCCCATGCGAAAATCTGTCTTATCTCCACCTTTATTGTATTGTTACTATTCACTGCCAAGAACATCATCACAACCGATGCAAAAATACGGGAAATAAGTGACGGATAAGCAACACCTGCGACGCCTGCACGTAAAGCAAACACACCGATTGCATTACCTGCCACATTAATGATATTCATAATAATAGATACTTCCATTATAACCTTGGTTTTTCCCATACTCCGGAATAAACCGGCACATGCATTATAAACAGCCAGAAACGGAAAGGAATATGCCGATATCCTAAGGTATACCAGCCCCGACTCTAACACAGCCGCTTCCACCCGTCCGAACAAAATCCCAAAAACCTGTCTCCCGAATATAAGCAATAAAACAGTCGTTACAACCGAAATCATTCCGGTAATCATCACAAGCTGACTCGCTGCCTGCGTTCCTTTTTCCCTCTCATTACTTCCGATATACTGGCTCGCCACCACTGCTCCACCGGAAGCCAGCGCAGCAAACACCATAATAAATACATTGTTTAACTGGTTGACTAACGACACACTTGAAACTGCCGCTTCTCCAACATGGCTAACCATGAGCGTATCTGCTATCCCCACCAGTAATGCCAGAAACTGCTCGATAATGATAGGGAATATTAAGTTCTTCAGCTCAATATTTGAAAAGCGTTTCCTATCCTCCGGAATTTGTTGCTTTGGCTCTATTATACGATTTATCAAAGACTTCTCCATTAACAACCATGCCTTTCTCTCAAAGGGTGAAAAATTTATTTTTCACCCTTTGTTCCGCTAAGATACTCCCTGACCTCGTCAAGACTCATATCCCGCTCCTTAGCAATTCGCTGCAAATCATCATACTCGTACTTAGCGCGTGTAACTCCATACCCTGAAGAAACTTTGCGCCGCACTTCTCCGTATGGAGTATTTATTGTTTCCAGTCTTCTGTCCAAAACATAGCGTTTTGTTACCGTCTCTCTAATTCCAATAGTTGTTGTATGCTTAAACAGCAAGGCAAGCATTTTATCCCTGTCCTCTTCAAGACAAATCACACGAATAAGTGTACCTGGGCGGGATTTTTTCATACCTATAGGAATTGTATATACCTCTCTCGCCCCTCTCTCGAACAAACGTTCCATTGCAAAACCAATCTCCTCTGCCGTCATATCATCTACATTACAGGACAGTTCCAACACAATATCAGTTTTATCCCCGGTTTCGCCAAGCATAGCCCGCACGCAGTTTGCCGTCTCAAAATCCTTTTTACCCATTCCATAGCCTATTGCCTTAGTCTTCATAACCGGCATATCTGCGAAAGCCGTAGCAAAATGTTTAAGGAGCGCCGCTCCGGTAGGCGTACACAGCTCCCCCTTAATACTGCCGCCGTAAATCGGTACATCTTTTAAAATAAATGCAGTTGCAGGTGCCGGAACAGGCAGTGTCCCATGTGCGCACTTAACGGTGCCGCTCCCCACGTGAACAGGCGACACAATCACTTCATCAGGTGCAATCTCATTCATTAGCATACATACGGCAGTAACATCCGCAATAGCGTCCATTGTTCCCACTTCATGAAAATGTATGTCCGTTACCGGCACACCATGCGCACGGCTTTCTGCTTCCGCTATAAGGGAGTAGACAGCAATAATGTCTTTCCGTACATTTTGGGGCAGGTTTAAGTCCATGATTATATGCTCAATTTCGTGCATACTGCTGTGGTGATGATGGTGGCTGTGTTCATGCTCGTGATTATGACCGTCTTCATGATGGTGCTCATGCCCATCATGCACGTGGCTATGTCCATGCCCCCCTTCGCATTCCTCGGCTCCATGCACCTTAACCGAAATATGCGTTCCGGTAATTCCGCACTTTACCGACTTTTCTCTTTCAATCTTCACACCTGGAATCCCCAGTCCGTTCATCTTCTCCACAAACCCATCCGCATCCGGTAAAAGCTCTATAAGCGCGGCAGTCAGCATATCCCCCGCCGCTCCCATTCCGCAGTCTAAATACAAGGTCTTCATTTTTTCCCTACCTCCATATGATTAATCATATTCGCCAGATATCCCGCTCCGAAGCCGTTATCAATATTGACCACCGATACACCGCTCGCACAGGAATTAAGCATAGATAAAAGCGCGGATAAACCGTTAAAAGATGCTCCATATCCAACACTTGTCGGAACCGCAATTACCGGACAATCCGCCAGTCCTCCGATAACACTGGCAAGCGCCCCCTCCATTCCCGCTATGGCAATAATCACACTTGCACTCATAATCTCTTCTAAATGTGCCAGAGTCCTATGAAGTCCGGCAACGCCTACATCGTAAAGACGCACCACATTATTTCCAAGTATGCGGGCGGTCAAAGCTGCTTCCTCAGCAACCGGAATGTCGCTTGTGCCTCCAGTTGCAATTACAATATTTCCGATTCCATCCGGTGTGGGCAGCTCTCCTATAATGCCAACTCTTGCATCTTTGTGATAGTCCAGCTTATGAGCCTCACCTACTATAGCCGCCGCCTCCTCTTCCATGCGAGTAATCAAAATCGTATCCTGCCCGTTTTTCTTCATAACCTCAATTATACCTATAATCTGCTCAGGCGTTTTGCCTGCACCATAAATCACCTCTGCCGCGCCCTGACGAAGCTTACGGTGTAAATCCACCTTGGCATAACCGATATCTTCAAAAGGTTCCGCTTTTATTTTAATCATGGCTTCGTCCACTGAAACCGTTCCGGAATGTACAGCTTCCAGAATATTTCTTAACTCATTATTCATCCACGCACCTCCAAATCCAACAATACCACTCCATAATATTTTCTAAGCTCATCAGTAATCTCTCGCCGTTTATCAAAAACAAGCCGAAGCTGGTCTTCCCTCACCTGCACTCTTGCCGCATTTCCAAACATCCTGACCCGAAAATCGCTAAACCCCAAGGACGATAAATACGCTTCCGCTCTCTCCGTTTTTTCCAGCTTTTCCTCCGTTATATTCTCTCCCGCAGGAATCCGCGTAGCAAGACAGGCATAGGCCGGTTTATCCCATGTAAAAAGTCCCGCTTCCTTAGACAAACGCCGTATATCATCTTTTGTCAAACCACACTCCCTAAGCGGTGAACGCACCGACAACTCTTTTAACGCCTTCATCCCCGGCCGGTCTCCCGCATCATCGGAAGCATTTGTTCCATCTATCAAAATTTTATATCCATCTTTCTCCGCCGCCTGTGCAATTGTTGTAAAAATCACTTTTTTACAATAATAACATCGGTTGACCGGATTACCAGCTACCATAGAATCAGCAAGCACATCCACAGAAAGCACCTGCATATCCGCTCCCAGCTCATTCGCCAGACGCATTGCATCATCAAACTCAAACTGCGGTTGAAATACAGATTTAACATAATAAGCCTTCGCCTGCGCCCCATACTTTATCGCCGCATAAAGCAAATAAGCCGAATCCACTCCCCCCGAAAACGCAAGCGCCACTTTTGAATTTTCCCTAAAAAAATCACCTAACATGCTACAAATTACTCCTCCGGTTATTAACGCTTTTTCGTAAATAATTTCCTATATCTGTAATACACAGCAACGTCATTACCAAAAAAACCCCGGGAACAAGAATGATCCACCATGCCCCTGACAGCAGACTCCTTTCCGCTAAAGACAGCATACTCCCCCACGAAATCACCTCAAGCGGCAGCCCCATCCCCATAAAACTTAAAGTAGCCTCGGCTGCCATCGCCGCGCGTATATTCATCACTACCATAAACATAATAGAAGATATAAAGTTCGGTGTCAAATGCCGCCACATAATCCGGAAAAAGCCTGCTCCCATGCACCGCGCGGCAATTACATATTCGCTGTCACGTATTTGTTTAACCTCGGTCCGTACTACCTTAGCTATGCTTGTCCATGATGTAATACCGATTACAAATGAAATACTAAACACATTCGCTTTTCCCAAAATTGCCTGAATCATAATGACAAGAAGCAGACTTGGAATACTCAGGAAAATTTCCGTAAACCGCATTAAACAATCATCTGCCCACTTGGGAGCAAGACCGCTGAATACGCCAAAAACTATTGCAGCCACCGTAGAAATCACACTCGCAAAAAACCCGATAAACAATGAAATCCGTCCGCCATACCAAATCATTGAAAAAATATCGCGCCCCATAGCATCGGTACCAAAATAAAATTCTGCCCCCGGCGCCGCGTTTGTATTGTATAAATCCATATAAGCAGGGTCTTTAGTAATAAAAAAATTACAAAACAGACACCCCATCGCAATAACCATAAACACTGTCATAGAAAAAATAGGTTTATCCTTGTACTGCTTTTTCTCCTGTACCGGCAATGCTGTAACAGGCCGGATACCCACCTGTACAAAACGCTCATCCAATCTCTATCACCTCCGATACCTGCAAGCCCTCATCTTTTTTCATACGCGGGTCTATCCGCTCATTGACAATCTGTACTACAATATTGCACAGAATCACCAAAGCACCCGATAAAATGCAAAGCGCCATCAACATATTGTAATCCTGATACCTTGCGCTTTCATAAGAGAGCGTCCCTATTCCGGGATAAGAAAAAACCGTTTCCACAATATAAGTACCGCCCAGAATATGCGGAACGGAAATCGCCATTATACTAAGATAAGACGGAACGATATTTCTAAGACAATGTTTAAAAAGTATGTTCTTTTTGCTAAGCCCCTTGGACTTTGCCAACAATACATACTCCGTCCTTACCTCCTCAAGCAGTTTATTTCGAATCATATAAGCATAATACCACAAGTGACTCACCACTACGACTGTCATAGGAAGAGTCAAATGACTAATTCGGTCAATCACATTTTCTCCATTTCCGATAGAATAAGCGCCGCTGCTTGGAAGTAATTTTAATTTGATTGAAAAAAGAAAAATAAGCGCTATTGACAGCCAGAACTCCGGAATACAGCTTGTAACGGTTCCAATCTTACAAAGCAGCCTGTCCGGCCACTTATCTTCATACCAAGTACATAAAATCCCAAGTCCAAGCGCAAGAACATAAATAAGTACGAACCCGATTCCCCCTAAAATCAACGTATTTGGAAGCCGCCCACCGATAATTTTAATCACATCGGTCTTGTACTTATAAGATATTCCGAAGTTACCACGAATGGCATTTGCAAACCAGTGAATATACTGGATATGTATAGGCTCATTCAGACCAAGCTGATTCTCCGCCCACTCCCGCTCACTATCACTCATTTTTTCCACACGATCGCCATAATAAGAATAGAGCGGATCACCTGGAGCCAGCCTTGACACATAGAAAACTACAACGGACAATACAAGTACACTCAAAACAAAAACTATGAACTTTTGAATATAGTATAAAAAAATATTCTTATGTCTCATTTTTCATTCCTTCCACATAAACTGCCCCTGTCATTTAATGACGAAACTAAACCTCCCATATCTGCTCAGTTAACTGCGCCCTTCACCCTCTCAAGCCTCGGATCCGGTACCGGAATCGCCGAAAGCAGCGCCTTTGTATACGGATGCTTAGGATTTTCAAATAACTCTTCGGTTGGTGCCACCTCAACCAGCCTACCGTGGTACATAACCCCTACCCTGTCACACAAATATTTTACAACTGCCAGGTCATGCGCAATAAATAAAATAGAAAAACCATGCTCTTTTTGCAAATGTTTAAATAAATTGATAATCTGCGCTTGAATCGACACATCCAAAGCCGCTATAGGCTCATCCGCAACAAGCAGTTCCGGCTCCATTGATAAGGCTCTTGCAATCGCAACCCGCTGTCTCATGCCACCGGATAATTCATAAGGGTATTTATCCAGATATGATTTATCCAAACCGACATAATAAAGCTGAAACTCTGCCTCACTTCTAAGCGTTCCTCTCTTTGGCCTGACATGATGAATCTGCATAGGCTCAGCAATAATATCCTCTACCTTCATCCGTCCGTTTAAGCTGGATGTCGAATCCTGAAATATGAACTGGCGCGAAGTCTGAAGCAGCTTTTTGTTTTGGCGAAACTCTACCGGGTCGCAAGTGTTTATTCCCTTATATATAACTTTTCCGCTCACAGGGCGGTATACATTCATTATACATCTGGCTGCCGTAGACTTGCCGGACCCCGATTCCCCGACCAGCCCGAAAATCTCACCTTTACGAATCTGAAACGAAATATCGTCAACTGCTTTTATTGTTATATTTTTATTTATTTTAAAAAAATGTGTTAAGTGTTGTACATCTAACAAAACATCCGCCATGATAATAACCATGCCTTTCACAATCATCTAATACTTCCAACCGGCGGCGCTATTTTAGGCGCCCTCTCATCCAAAAGCCAAGTTGCCGCATAATGTGTATCACTGATTTTAAACATCGGCGGCATTTCCTCATAATCAATCGCCAAAGCATACTCATTCCTACAGGCAAAAGCATCCCCTTTAGGCGGATTGATCAATGTCGGTGGCATACCGGGTATTGTATACAATTCCTGCCCTTTCTTTGCAAGCGATGGCAGCGAACGCATAAGCCCCCATGTATACGGATGTCTTGGCTCATAAAAAATATCTTCCACAGTACCAAGCTCCACAATTTTTCCGGCATACATAACCGCAACCCTGTCAGCCACCCTAGATACCACGCCCAAATCATGAGATACAAGAATCGTAGCCGTTAAAAGCTTCTTTTGCAGACTTTTAAGCAAGTCCAGAATCTGCGCCTGAATAGTAACATCCAAAGATGTAGTCGGCTCATCCGCAAGCAGGATTTTAGGCTCTGAGGCAAGTGCAATTGCCATAACGCTTCGCTGCCTCATACCCCCCGAAAAACTATAAGGATACAGCTTATACCTATCTTCCGCATCCGGAATCCCTACTAAATCCATCATACTGATAACCCGTTCGTATACCTCAGCTTTTTTCATCTTGGGATTATGTACCCTCACCGCCTCGGCAATCTGTTCTCCTATAGGAATAGTGGGGTTAAGTGAGGTCATAGGGTCCTGAAAAACCATTGAAAATACCCTTCCCCGTAGACGCTCCATATCTTTTCTCCCATAATGCGTTATATCAACGCCATCTACAATAATGCTTCCGCTTTTAATATAAGCATTATCGTGCAGCAGCTTCATGATACTTTTGCAAAGGACACTCTTCCCACAGCCTGACTCGCCTACAATTGCAAGCACCTCGCCCTCATGCAGTGAAAGGCTCACATCACGCACCGCCTGTATTTCTCCCTTGAGAGTATTAAAACTAACGGATAAATTTTTGATTTCTAAAAGTTCCTTCATAAACAATTCCTATTCTTACTCAATCTGCTATATCCCACTCCGTTACATTCCAGAAAATCCCTACTCCATGATGCCCCATCACAGTATCGGATGCTATACCTTTTATCTTGGAATCCGCAACATAATCAGCATCAACATAACAAATAAATGCAAATGCCGGGTTAGCGGCAAGCGCTGCCTGAAACTTATCATACGCTGCCGCCCGCTTCGCAGTATCGCCGGTCTGCCTTGCTTCAAGCAGATACTCATCAACCTCTGCATTAGAATAACCCGAGTAATTCGCTCCTTTATCCGTACCAAACACCTTATAAGTGTGGTCGTCTGCGTCAAAAGGACTGCCCCAGCCAATTAAATAAGCCATCTGACCGCTCCAGTCCACCCTTGCCGGAACCTCAACACTGCAGTTAATACCTACTTTCCTAAACTGCTGCGCCGCCGCCTGCGCCATATCCAGGCGAACCTGATCTCCTGCGCCCACACTTATGACAAAGGCAATTTCCTCACCATCACGCTCATAAAATCCGGCCTTTCCCATAACACAGCCCGCATCCTCTAAAATCTGCCTGGCCTTTTCAGGGTTATAAGAATACTGCTCTACATTTTCATTATTATAAATATTACGCTGCAAAGGCCCATAAGCTACAGCGCCATGCCCAAGCAGAACCGCATCCAGAATAGCCTGCCTGTTCAGGGCGTAACAAATCGCCGGAATAATGTCGCAATTTCTCGTCCAGTATTCATTCCGAAAATTAAACATAATTCCCCGATAATCTGACGTCTCCATATTATAGACAGCATAATCATCATTCTCCTTAAATGTTTCCGAATCCTTGGGCGTAAGCAAGGCCAAATCCAGTTCCCCTGAGCGCATCTGCATAGCCTTGGCATTATCGTCTGTGACAATCTTAAAAATAATCTTGTCAATATTTGCCGCCCCTTTAAAATAGTCCTCATTTTTTACAAGCGTAATTGCCTGCCCTTCATCCCAGCTCTCAAGCCTGTAAGGCCCCGTCCCAACAGGCGCGCGGAAAAAGTCAGATTCTTGCATATTCTCACCATCCAAAAGGTGTTTTGGCAAAATAGGCATCGCCATATAGTCCAGAAACGCCACATTAGGAGCTGTCAGCTTAAATGAAACGGTATGCTCATCAACCACTTCAATCGCTTCCACATCTTCATAGTTAGGCGCATTTTCCGAACCGTTATCAGGGTTCATAATAGCTTCAATTGTAAACTTAACGTCATCTGCACTAAAAGGCTTCCCGTCATGCCATTTTACATCCTCTTCCAGATAAAAAGTATATGTACAGCTTTTTTCATCAAAAGACCAATCCTTTGCAAGAGACGGGACAATCTGATTGCTGCCATCATGCGCGGTCAGACCGTTAAAAAGCAGTATATTTATCTCTCCATGCTCATCCATTGCGGGATTAATGCGGGTGTAGTCGTTACTTCCGTATATCAGGGTTTTTAAATTGGTATCTGCGTTGCTATTCTCACTACAGGCAGTCAGAGTGAGCAACGCATATATTATTAAAATAATTACAATACTTTTTTTCATTAATGCTGTCCTTTCATTCTGATCAGGATTCAGGCAATGTTAAAACGGTTTTCCATAGACACGAACTTAGTCAATTAAAACATAAAAAAAGGCATATAACTTTTCTTCATAAAAAGTCGTATGCCTTCTGAACACACATTTTGTTGAAAATATATAATTTTATTTTATATTATGTAAACCTAGATTGTTAAGTGACTTCTGTCCCCATTATCCGCTTCGTGCGAATTGCTGATGTTTATTATACAATATGTTAATTTAGTTTTCAATACTCGTTTCTTTTTTGAATATCACCATTTTTGAAATACAAATACTCCGTCATTCTCTATTTTAAAGTGTTCAAATAGTCTCAACTGTTGTGATATTCCTTTTTACAATAAAGCCTACAAATTATTTTCCTGATATAGCTGTTCACGATAAGCTTCTTCACTAAAAATGCGCTTTAAGTCTTCATTTCTTCCTGCTTCTAAAAGAAGCTGCTGCAACTTAAGAAGACGCTGTTCGCCTTCTTTGATACCTAATTGTTTACCTTCTGACAGGCCCAATTGCTTGCCTTCCGTCAGGCCTAATTGTCTGCCTTCAGCCAGGCCGTTATTATACGCCCATTCTCGCTCGCTTTTCATGTGCTTTTCTTCATCATACTCAAAGATACTCACTTCTATCGCCTCCGCTCGGTTTTTTGATAAAAAGTCTGATAATATCCCATTCTTAATACAATAATCTACCGCTTTTTCTACAGCCTCAGGAAAAGGCATTTCTTTAGCATACATTCTGACATGTTCCACATACTGTGCATATTCCTTTAATGTATGGCACGCGTTCATCAGTTCATGATTATTTCCCCAGTTGATATTATATACCGTTACTCTAAGCTCCAGTTCCGGTAGCTCCTGTTTTTTATGAAAAGCATCTGAAAGCCTTAAAGTTTGCTGTTTAGGCTGTTCATCTGTTCCATTATAAAAAACAACAAACCTGGGTGTAGGAAGTTTAATCAGCGCCTGTCCATACAGATTCTCATCTTTTGTTATTGTCTGTAACACTTTTGTTACATAAATTAAATCCCTGAACGGCATATTCGGGTTTACGCTGGACTGGTGTTCATACAGCATCAACTCATAGTCAAATACAAAGGAAATGTCATTTTTATAATTCATATAAACTGCATTTTCCAGTGTTGTGATTTCCAGTTTTCCTACATCTGAGTACGCTGTTTTGTTAAGCGCATTATATAGGCCTAACAGGTTTTCTTTTTTCTTAAACAGCATACGAAACAATGTGTCTTTGTAATTACGTTTTACATACTTTTCTTTCATAGATAAAGCCCTCCCGATTGATAAACCGAACTTAAACAAACGGTTTTTAGATACAGAAGGGTTGTCTCAGGCCCTCCTGCTTGATTAGAATTGATTGGAATAAAAGCATGGATTTTCTGAAACTTAAAATATAGATTGCATCTGAAAGAATAGATTTGTCT
>CAMWKB010000078.1 GCA_947174705.1 uncultured Lachnospiraceae bacterium | reverse complement strand
CCGGAGATGGCGATAATACCGGAGACAACGGTGATATCGACAAGCCCGGAGATGACGATAACTCCGGAGATGGCAGTGATACTGACAAGTCAGGAGACGGCGATGGCGATAACGCTGGAGATACCAGTGATGCCGATAAAACAGGAAATGATGACAGCATCGAAGAGGGTGGCAGTACTGACAGTGGAAATGGTGGTAATGTAGACAGTTCCACAGATGACAGCAACACCGGAGAAAGTGTTAATAAAGACAACAGCAGCAATGCTGAAAACAAGAACAGCGAAAGTAAAACAAACAATATAAATAACAGTAGTTATTCGGGCAAATCATCATTATGGAAGGCATTTGTTTCAAAGGATGATTCTGTTGATGTGTCAAAGAGTGAAGCTGAGGCGGATTCCGACACATCGAACGATGATGGTAAGAATACTACAGATACCAAAACTGATGACAACAGCACAGGTAATACCGGCGATACCGAAGCTACAGGCAGCACAGGTAATGAAGATGATACTGTAGGTGGTAACGACAATGATAACATTGCAGATGACACTAACAGCAATGACGATACCACAGGTGATGACGAAAACAAGGATGATTCTGAGAATAAAGACAACCCTGATGATACAGGTGGCAGTAACACAGACGATGTCGCGGAACCTGATAAATCAGAAGAAGGTAATGATGATAGTGAATCTGATAAAGAAAAACCGTCATCAGATTCAGCCAATAAATCAGATGCGCCAATGGTCTTGTATAGTACGGCGGGCGTTGATCTGGTAGATGGTGTATCTAATCTTATATTTAAAACAGTATCGGCTAAAGCGCTTCCTTGTCTGGTAGACGGTTCAATTCTATATGGTAAAACTGAAGGCAGCGGTGCAATTAGTCCTAATACTGAAAATACCGAGTTGTTCAGACTGGCAGCTATGCTTTGTCAGGAAACTTTGGAAAAGGATTATACCAGTCTTTCCAAGGAAAAGTTGATGAATGGTATCGTAGATGATGCAGACAAGAACTATACAACCGAGCAGGTTTACTGTAGGCTTGGTAACGGAAAAGACTCTATTATTAACGATAATTTCTTCAAATATACTATATATAAGGAAGGCGGAGATGTTGAAGAGGGCTTCCAGAATGTTTTGGACGAAATTAAGTTAGAGAATTTATATCGTGAGTCAGATTCTTCAGGTAAATATAAACCTTTGCCTACTAATATAGCTCAGGCTGAGGCAGTAAGGCATATTCTGAACTATCAGAACCGCAGAAATGTAGAAACGAAAAAGAGTATAAAAGTGCTCGAAATTCAGCCTGCATATACGACCGAACCCGAGCTTACCAAGAAGCAGATCCAGAAATGGGCCCCCGGAGTCGAAGAGGTAGAAACCACCATTATGACGACGGCGGAATTTATAGGTAAGATTGATAAATTAAATGAAATTTATGACCTTATATATATTGGAACCTCTAAGGAGCATTTGAATATCAGTAATTGGGTTACGGATACCGGAAAGAGTAAAGATAACAAGTATCTTGGAAGCACTGTATTTAACGACAGTGATATGGACGGACTTATCTATTATAATGTAGGTGATAAGCGTGTTGTAAATCTGCCGATGGCTGGTTTGCTTGATTCGGAATATAAGAATGGAAGAACTTATTACTATAACTTTGCACGCTACAGCGGAAATGATATTACGAAGGAAAAAGAGGATGCATTGATATCTTTCTTAAACGGCTCTTATCCCATAGTTGTTTCGGATGACTTTATTGAGCAGCCGGTGACTGTTTTTGAGGATGAGGATTATGCCGGAAGACGGGCGACTTTGAATGTTGGCGAATATGAGGAAAATGATTTATTAGATAATCAGATTTTTGCCGGAAGCGGTACGCCAACTAAGGGAATTTCAAGTATTCAGGTAAAGAAGGGATATCAGATTACCTTATTTGAGAATTCTGATTTTACAGGTGATTCCATAACTCTTAAGGAAGATATGAAAAACTTTACAACATCGTCGGCACGCTTGGCTGCCGGACAGACATGGAATAACCGCTGCCGTTCGGCTATTGTAGAGAAAGTTGAAGATGCGCAGCCTGTCAGGGCATTGGATGGCAATCATATTGATAGCAGTAGTTATTTATATAATTTTGCCCATACTGCATTAGAGAAAAAATATACCAACTTCTATGCAAAAGGTGATATAGACGAAACGGGCTCCGAGCTTTTTAAGTTCTATTTAAACCGCCCGAAAGCAAGTCTTATTGACTTTTCGACGAATGGAATACCGAGTGGTTCATTGGACGGTACTTCGATTGTTAATGATGTGAATTATATTTATCCGAATACCATAGGCAGATATACGCTGCAGTATAACTTTACGATTAAGAATGAGGGCGCTGCAAGTATGGATACCAGATATAATTGCAAGCTCTACATAGATGTTAATGCTGACGGTAAGTTTTCGGAGTTTGAGGAAGTATCCGATATTGTTATGACAAACAGGCAAAACGGCGGTGTTGTATCGTCTGATGAGCTTTACGCCGGTGTGCCTTATACAATAACCAGAGAAGTTCCAAACGGTTATAAAGGACTTCTGCCTTGGAAAGTAGAAGTGTGTCAGGTAAACAATGACAATATTTACGCTTCTACAAAGGGATACACTAAACTGAGCGGAATGGATAAAGAAACGCTCAAAATCTGCCAGATTAATAAGAACACAGACAATGAGCTGCGTGTAATTGATTTGGAGTATGAAATAGAAACAAAGGGCAGATATTTCAATACGTTGGTTTATGGTGGAGATTATGATGGAGTACATTACCCGGGTATTGATAATGATTTTGAGTTGAATGTAGAGTCCATTGATATCAGTAAATTTGAAAGTTACTATAATCCGTCATCACCGGACTATAATCCGGATTATCTGAAAGATTTCAATATGCTGATTCTTGGTTTCTCAGATGCATATGATGATTTCAGCGGTAGTGATACTGATCCGAATACTCCGTTGGGTGCGGTTGTAGAGTTTATTAACAGCGGAAAGAGTGTGCTTATGGGGCATGATAATACCTCATATTGGAATAATCCGATAGTTGATGGCGCACAGTTGGGATATCCTGAAAGAAATAAGAGTGATACACTTGGACCATATAAGCCGGACAGCCGTTTTGCTGCTAATATTAATAAGTATATTCGTCCGATGGTAGGAATGGACCGTTATGGTGTATTAAGTTCTCCTACAGTTAAGAGAGGTGTTGCTTTGAAAGAAGGCGATGCGGGATGGGGAGATTTATTATCATCAGGCAAAGAAGTAGCATACAAACCTAAGAGCGCCAGAAAAGAAACAGTTCCGGAAGCGCAGGGCTTTACATATGCAATAATAAACGTAAGGGATACCGATCAAAACAGTAAGGAAAAGCGTGATTATAGCAAGTATAATCTGTATTCCGGTGATTATAATAATCGTTCAGATTTTAGTAATACTTATGTGAGCCAGCGTTTTGATACTTGCTATTATAGTGAAAGCTATAGTGATAAGGGTGAAATCAATTCAGCAGAAAAAAGCCAGAATACCAGTGGAAAGGTACAGAATGTTCACGTTACACAGGTTAATCAGGGACAGATTACGGAATATCCTTATAAACTTAAAGAGGATTTTGAGGTAGCACAGACCCATGCGCAGTATTATCAGTTAGATTATACAGCAGATGATGACGGTGACGGTCAAAGCGATCTGGTAGTATGGTACTGCTTAGGCGGAAGAACTTCGGGGACAAAGGAGAAACAGACGACAATTTATTCACAGTCGCCTAATGATGTCCGTAACAATTATTATATTTATAATAAGGGAAATATCACTTATTCCGGTCTGGGGCATGGTGCAAATGATAAGAAGAAGAAGGAAGATAATCTTGCTTATACCTTTGAAGAAGCCAAACTTTTTATCAATACAATAATTGCATCCTATCAGGCAGGCGTTAAACCGCCTACGGTTACGGTGCTTGACAGCGGTTCACCGGATGCTTCACAGATGACGACCATGTACAGGTATTATGATAATCAGCATCTTATTTCCATTACGGATGCCGTTAATAAAGACAACTATGAGAAGGTTTACTTTACGGTACGCGACGTTAACTTTGTAAAAGGACTTAGGGAAATAGCTGCACATGCATATTATCATATTGACGGAGTTGGCGGAAGCGAGACGATTACCGTAGGAGGAGAGGAGATAAGCGTAACTCCACTTGCAGACCTTATGTACGATCCAAAGACGGATAATCTTGTAGATGCCGGTCATCTTACCAGTGGTGAGATTTACTATATTCTGGTACCTAAGGATGTAATCAGCAACTGTGAGAAGGGCTTGGATATTTACTTTGAAGCGCAGAGTACAGTTACTACAAATACAACCACCCAGAATGTTTATACAACAGATAAGGTATATGCAAAATTACAGGTACTCAGAGCGTACTTGTTTGAACTTGACTAAAATATAAAACAGAGGTGTAGCGATATGGCGTATGGTGCAAAAAAGGTACGAATGGGTGACCTGCTTGTAAACAGCGGTGTTATAACAGAGGAACAGCTTCAAAAGGCTCTTGAAATCAAGGGCAGCCGTAAACTGGGCGAGGTGCTGGTAGACGAGGGAATAGCGTCGGAAGAAGCTATCAACAGGGCTCTCAGCAGTCAGCTTGGTTATGATATAATAGACCTTCAGAATGTAGTAATAACAGAGGATATTGTTAATCTCGTTCCTGCCAATATTCTTGAGAAGTATAAGATAATGCCGTTTGAGTATGCGCCGAATAACTTAAACGTACTTCGTGTGGCTATGTCGAATCCGACTGATCTTGCAGCGATAGACGATCTTACGCTTATTACTAACCTTCAGGTTGAGCCTGTAATATCTACAACCAGAAGCATTATGATGGCATTAGATAAATATGTCGGTAATGCTGAGGTTAATTCCGCATTGGAGGAGTACACCAAGGAAAAAGAAAGTCTGATGGCGGAGCAGGAGGATATGTACAGTGAGGATGTCAACAATTCTCCTATTGTACAGCTTGTCAAGAACCTGATTGAGCAGGCAGTAAGACAGCGGTCTTCCGATATACATATTGAGCCGATGGAACGTCAGGTTCGTATCAGATACCGTATCGACGGTGCCTTGTATGAGAAGGCAACCTACAGTATCAGACTGCTTCCGGCTATGGTAGCCCGTATCAAGATCATAGGCGGTATGGATATTTCAGAAAAAAGAAAACCTCAGGATGGACGTATAACCCAGATCGTAGACCGACAGGAGTTTGATATCCGTGTTTCCATTCTTCCTACCGTATACGGAGAGAAGATAGTTATGCGTCTTACCTCCAAGAACGCTTTGACACGCTCTAAGAGCCAGCTTGGATTTAATCCAAAAGAACTTAAGAAATTCGACCATATACTCCAGAATCCGCATGGAATCATTCTTGTTACGGGACCTACGGGTAGTGGTAAGTCTACGACGCTTTATACGGCGCTTAGTGAATTAAATAAAGAAGATGTTAATATTATTACCGTAGAGGACCCTGTAGAGGCAAATATTGACGGTATCAACCAGGTACAGGTAAATAACAAGGCGGAACTTACCTTTGCGAGCGCGCTGCGTTCAATTTTGAGACAGGACCCTGATATTATCATGATAGGTGAGATTCGTGATCAGGAGACCGCTTCGATTGCAGTACAGGCGTCCATTACGGGCCACCTTGTAGTTTCGACCCTGCATACCAACTCGGCAGCAAGTACAATTACACGTTTGACCGATATGGGTATTGAACCGTATCTGATAGCAGACGCTACGATTGGTGTTATAGCGCAGCGTCTGGTGCGTCGTTTGTGTCCTGAGTGTAAGAAACCCAAACAACCGACTGCGGAAGAACTTGAGCTGTTAGGTTTAGCTCCGGGCACGGAGATTACGGTGTATGAACCCGGCGGCTGCTCTAAATGCGACGGTACCGGTTTCAAAGGAAGAATCGGTGTTTATGAAATTATGGAAGTAACGCAGCCTCTTAAGAGCATTATCAGTAAAAACGGCGATGCGGAAGCAATTAAGAATAAGGCGCTTGAAGAAGGTATGAATACGCTGCGTATGAGCGCGACCGAATACGTTCTGGAAGGCATTACATCCATTAGTGAAATGATGAAGGTTTCATTCGATTTGTAAAATTTATACGGAAATTTTATATATGTTGTAAAAAAATTGTTCTTGCAACAAATTAAAATATGGTGTATAGTGATTCACGTTAAAAGAATTGTATATAACTATACAAGGTTAGGGGAATTACTATGGCAAAATATTTGGTTATTGTGGAGTCGCCGGCAAAGGTTAAGACAATTAAGAAATTTCTAGGGGCAAATTATGAGGTTATAGCAAGCAATGGGCATGTACGTGATTTACCTAAGAGTCAGCTTGGCATAGATGTTGAACATAATTTTGAACCCAAATATATTACCATAAGAGGAAAAGGCGATATTCTTGCATCTTTGCGCAAAGAGGTTAAGAAAGCGGATAAAATATATCTTGCAACTGACCCTGACCGCGAAGGAGAAGCAATTTCATGGCATCTTATGTATGCCCTTAAATTAGAGGGCAAGAAGGTATACCGTATTACTTTTAATGAAATTACCAAGAGCGCGGTAAAAGAATCCTTGAAAAACGCCAGGGAAATTGATATGGACTTGGTGGATGCACAGCAGGCAAGGCGCTGCCTTGACCGTATGGTGGGTTATAAGATTTCACCGCTTCTTTGGGCGAAAGTTAAAAGAGGTTTAAGCGCAGGGCGCGTTCAGTCGGTAGCGCTTAGGATCATTTGTGACAGGGAAGATGAGATCAATGCTTTTATCCCTGAGGAATACTGGACACTTGAGGCGGCATTTAAGCTTGCCGGAGAGAAGAAGCCATTAGTTGCCAAATATTACGGAACTACTAAGCAGAAACAGGATATTTCTTCTAAGGAAGAATTAGATAAGATTAAAGACATTTTAAAAGATGCTGAGTATGAGGTAAGCGAAGTAAAGCATGGCGAGCGTGTCAAGAAGGCTCCGTTGCCTTTTACAACATCTACATTACAGCAGGAAGCAAGTAAGACTTTGAATTTTTCCACACAAAAGACCATGCGGATTGCCCAGCAGATGTATGAAGGCATTGATATTAAGGGAAACGGCACTGTAGGTATTATTACTTACCTGCGTACAGATTCTACCAGAATTTCCGATGAAGCCCAGAAAATGGCAAATGAGTATATTGTAGGAATTTATGGGGAAGAATATGCCGCTACAGTGGAAAATGATAAGAAAAGCAGCCAGAAGATTCAGGATGCGCATGAAGCAATCCGTCCTACGGATATTACGATGACTCCGGCGGCTCTTAAAGATTCATTATCCAGAGATCAGTTCAGGCTTTATCAGCTTATTTGGAAGCGTTTTGTGGCAAGCCGTATGGCGACTGCCAGATATGAGACTACTTCTGTAAAAATAGATGCTGCAGGACAGCGGTTTACGGTGTCTGCATCCAGAATTAAGTTTGACGGTTTCTTAAGCGTATATACTGACGATGAGGAAAAAGAAGAAAATAATACATTAGTAAAAGAAATCACTAAAGATACTAAACTTACGTTCGATTCGTTTGAGGAGAAGCAGCATTTTACACAGCCTGCGCCGCATTATACCGAGGCCTCGCTTGTGCGGGCTCTTGAAGAACTCGGAATCGGACGTCCAAGTACCTATGCACCGACAATTACAACTATCCTTGCCAGACGCTACATTGTAAAGGAAAATAAGAATTTATATGTGACGGAGCTTGGAGAGATTGTTAATAATATTATGAAGGAAGCCTTTCCGTCGATAGTTGACGTGAATTTTACGGCAACTATGGAGGCGCTGTTAGATGGCGTTGCGGAGGGCAGTGTTAAGTGGAAGACCGTAATATCTAATTTTTATCCCGATTTGGCGCAGGCCGTGGATCAGGCGCAGGAGGATTTGGAAAAGGTAGAGATAGCCGATGAGGTATCGGATGAGGTTTGTGAGAACTGCGGAAGAAATATGGTAATCAAATATGGTTCCCATGGCAGGTTTCTTGCATGCCCGGGCTTTCCGGACTGCCGGAATACCAAACCCTATTTTGAGAAAATCGGAGTTGCCTGTCCTAAATGCGGTAAGGATATAGTGCTTAAGAAGACCAGAAAGGGCAGAAAGTATTATGGCTGTGTAGACAATCCTCAGTGTAATTTCATGGTATGGCAGAAGCCTGTTGACAAGAAATGTCCAAGATGCGGAGGAATTATGCTGCAAAAAGGCAATAAACTGGTATGCGCGGACGAGAATTGCGGTTATGTGGAAGAGACACAGCCCAAACTCGAAGAAGCATATAGTTAAAACTTCTGAAAGGCGATTGATTGGTAATGGGTGGCGTACAATTATTAGATAAGACCAGAAAAATAGGAAAGCTGCTGCATAATAATAATTCGGGCAAGGTTGTGTTCAATGATATTTGCGACGTTTTGAAAGATATTCTGGCGTCTAATGTTCTGGTAATAAGCAAGAAGGGCAAAGTGCTTGGAATCGGTGAGCTAAGCGGCTTGGAATCGCTTACTGAACTCATTGTGGACCATGTGGGCGGTTTTATAGACGGTATGCTTAACGAAAGACTTCTGGGTGTACTTTCCACTAAGGAGAATGTTAACCTTGAAACATTAGGTTTTGAAAATGTTGATATAAAAAGATTTCAGGGGCTGATAACGCCTATTGAAATCTCAGGTGAAAGGCTCGGTACGCTTTTTATTTATAAACAGGATGAGCAGTATGATATTGACGATATTATACTTTGTGAATACGGAACTACCGTAGTAGGCTTAGAGATGCTTAGGGCGGTAAGCGAGGAAAATGCTGAAGAAAACCGTAAAATTGCGGTAGTCAAATCGGCGATAAGCACACTTTCTTTTTCGGAAATGGAAGCAATTACGCATATATTTGATGAGCTTGGCGGCATGGAAGGCATACTTGTTGCAAGTAAGATTGCTGATAAAGTAGGAATTACACGTTCAGTTATAGTTAATGCTTTGCGTAAGTTTGAGAGTGCGGGTGTTATTGAATCCCGTTCTTCGGGAATGAAAGGAACTTATATTAAAATTCTTAATGATGTTGTTTTTGAAGAAGTCGAAAAACTCAAAGCGCGAACTGAAATATAATAAAAATACATATATACAACGGATTGGCGTATTATAAAAGGATTTATAACAGGCGTTATTTGGCAGTTATAAATCTTTTTTTTCCCAGTATTATACTTTTTTTACTAAAGAAGGTTATATTTTTTTCAGCTTATGTATTGTAATTTTTATGAAATAATTTTATAATGTTATATGGATTTTACTAAAATGGATGAGGTGTGATTATATGAGTGCTTTAATAAATACCAATGTATATGATTATATTAATGTACTTGATAAGGCGGCAGATGCTTCCTGGCTGCGTAATGATGCAATAAGCAATAATATATCTAATGTAGATACGCCGGGATATAAGAGGCAGGATGTGGATTTTGAATCACAGCTTGCTAAGGCTTTACATAATTCCAGATATACTTCAATGGATGCCAGAGTGTCTAATATTAAGTCAAATCGTTTGAGACCTTTATGTTATACCGATTATGCAGGCTTTTCTTATCGTCTGGACGGTAATAACGTGGATATTGATACAGAGGGTGTATATCTTGCGAAGAACCAGGTTACATATCAGGGTCTGGTGCTTAGTATTAATCAGGAATTTAAGAATCTGCAGTCTGTTATGAAATAGAGTGGGAGGGGAATAGATTATGGGAATGTTTACTGCTTTTGACATTAATGCTACCGGTATGACGGCGGAGCGCTTCCGAATGGATATTATATCGCAGAATATTGCGAATACTAATACAACACGTACCGAAGACGGCACGCCATATCGCAGAAAAGTTGTAGTGTTTGAGGAGAAGAATACCCAAACACCTTTTCGTCACGTGCTTTGTGAGGCAAGAGACCGTTATTCGGGAAACGGGGTTAAGGTGAATGGGGTTTATGAGGATGAATGGACGGAAATGAATATGGTTTATGATCCGTCACATCCTGATGCTGACGAGAATGGTTATGTTACATATCCTAACGTGAATACAATAACGGAAATGACGAACCTTATTGATGCAAGCCGCGCTTATGAGGCTAATTCAACGGCTTTTTCCGCAAGCAAAAATATTGCGACCAAGGGTCTTGATATGTTACAAAGCTAAGGTGAGGTCAGATAATAAAGTTAATAGTATCGGAGGAAAGTAAAATGGCTTTGGATATTACAGCATTATATAATGTGTCTTCAGGCGCAATTAAGGAGGCTGCGAAGAACGCACCGACAACTAAACCGGATACATATGTTGATAAGAGTTTTAACGATTTGCTGGGAACTGCAATAGATAATATTAATACAACGAACAGTTATCTTTCTGATGCAGAAAATGAAGAGATAAAGTGGGCGCTTGGCGAGACTGAGAACACCCATGACTTATCAATAGCATTAATGAAAGCATCAACGGCCCTGCAGTATACCGTATCCATAAGGGACAAACTGCTTGAGGCGTATAAAGAGCTTATGCAGATGCAGATTTAAGTTTAACGGCAGAATTACTTAAGGAGAAATGGTAGCTGTGGATAAATTGTTAGAGAAATTAAGAGAGTTAGGTAATCGAATATTAGAGTGGTGGAACCGCTTTACCACAAAGCAGAAAACCCTGATTGTCATGGTGGTTGCAGCCGTCATTATGGCGTTTGCAATTCTTCTTACTGTCATTAACAGACCTGAGTACGTTCTTCTTAAACAATGTGAAGATACTACGCAGGCGGCTGATGTAAAGGCACTGCTTGAAGGTGAGGAGCTTAAGTATACAATTTCCGATGACGGGCTGCAGTTTAAAATTCTTAAATCACAGCAGTCTGACGCGATTCTGCTTCTTGGCTCAAACAGCATCAGAACTGAGGGTTACAGTCTTGACAATGTAACAAAGGGAGGTTTTGCTACAACCGAATCCGATAAGCAGAGAGCGTATAAGCTATATTTGGAGAAATACATAGAAGACAATATGTTAGAACCGATGACAATAGTTAAGCATGCGCATGTCACTCTGAATATTCCGGAGAATACCGGGACGCTTATAGATGCTGATAAAGAATCAACGGCAACGATTCTTTTGGAACTCACAGGCGAGATGCCCAGTGAGACCGCTGCTGCAGCTGCTCGTGCGGTTGCAACCGGAATCGGTAACCCTACGACCAATAATGTTGTCATTATGGATTACGATGGAAATATGCTTTTCTCCGGTGATGATAACTATACGGCTTCGGGTACTGCAAATGCACAGTTGTCTGTTAAAACAGAGGCTGAGAAGCAGGTTATAAGCGAAGTTAAGCAGGTGCTTAAAGGGACAAATGAGTTTGACAGCATAGAGGTTGCTGCCAATCTTGTTCTGGATTTTTCCAAGAAATCGATTGTAGACCACCAGTACACGCCTGCTGAAGGTCAGGATCAGGGTGTGTACGCTCACCGGGATACTTTTGAAGCTGAGAATGAAAGCGGTATTGGAGGGGTTCCAGGTACGGATTCCAATGACGATGATTCTACCTATGTAATGAGGGATGATAATACTGCAAAATCTACCCACTCAGAGACGTCAACCGATTATCTGCCTAATGAGAAGATTACATCGACCGAAACTACTCCGGGGGTTGTGGATTACGGACAGTCATCTTTATCGGTTGCAATGATTCAGTATAATGTTGTACGTGAAGATGATGTTAAGACCCAGGGACTTTTAGACGGTATTACATGGGATGAATATAAATTAAACAATCAGGAAAGAACCAAGCTGGAAGTTGATGAGGATTATTTCGATGTAGTTGCCAAAGCAACCGGTATTAATTCATCCAATATTGCGATTGTAGCTTACAGCGAGAATCTGTTCCTGGATTCTGACGCTTCGGGCATCAGTATAACGGATATTGCTCAGATTATTCTGATTATTATAATATTAGCCCTTCTTGCATTTGTAGTACTGAGAAGTATGCGAAGCGAGAAACAGGGTGAACAGGAGGAAGAACTTTCAGTGGAAAATTTACTGCAGTCTACTCCTGATACACAGCTCGAAAGTATTCCAACGGAAGAAGAGAGCGAAACTGCAAAACTTATTAGTAGGTTTGTAGAGGAAAATCCGGAGGCAGCGGCTAATCTGCTGCGTAACTGGTTGAATGAGGACTGGGGGTAAAGTCAATGTCTGAGAAGCTTACCGGTGTACAAAAAGCGGCTGTGCTGCTTATTGTGCTTGGACCGGAGAAATCGGCTACGATCTTTAAACATTTAAAAGATGATGAAATAGAAGAACTTACTTTGGAAATAGCCAATACGAGAACTATTACTCCGCAGATGAAGGATGAAGTAGTGAGTGAGTTCTATGAGGTATGTCTGGCACAGCAGTATATCGCTGAAGGCGGTATCAATTATGCTAAAGAGCTGCTTGAGAAATCTTTTGGTGCAGACCGCGCAAGGGATGTAATCGGAAAACTTACGGCTTCATTGCAGGTTAAACCGTTTGAATTTGTACGTAAAACCGATCCTTCACAGCTCCTTAACTTTATTCAGGACGAACATCCTCAGACGATTGCGCTTATTTTATCATATCTGGCTCCGGCACAGTCCGCGCTTATTATATCTGCGCTTCCACCGGATAGGCAGGCTGATGTTGCCAAGCGTATTGCGCTTATGGACAGAACAAGTCCGGATATTATCAAAGAGGTGGAGAAAGTTTTGGAATCCAAGCTTGCATCTTTAGTAAATCAGGATTACACCATTATCGGTGGCGTCGATGCTGTTGTAGAAATCCTGAATACGGTAGACAGAGGTACAGAGAAACATATCATGGAAACTATGGAAATCGAAGAGCCGGAGCTTGCTGATGAAATCAGGAAGAAGATGTTCGTATTCGAAGATATCCTTCTTCTCGACGACAGGGCAATTCAGCGTGTGCTTCGTGACGTAGATAACAGCGACCTTGCAATCGCGCTTAAAGGCTCTAATGAGGAAGTTCAGAATGCTATATTCAACAACCTGTCCAAGCGTCTTGCTGTTATGATCAAGGAAGATATGGAATTCATGGGTCCTGTCCGTATGAA
>CAMWKB010000077.1 GCA_947174705.1 uncultured Lachnospiraceae bacterium | reverse complement strand
TGATAGTGATTATTGTGTTGTTGTTATATGCAAACGTAAAAAAGAAAATTAGTATACTTAATAAAGAAGATAAAAATACTAAAAGTGATTTAGGTGATATAGCAGATTATGAAAGTAAATTGAATAAACAAAATTATTTTGTTTTGCTTTTTACGGCGGCGGGATATTTTTTTGTGGTATCTAAAACGGCTCTGTTGCTTGGCGAGACTTCTATACGTTATCAAGTTCCGATTTATGGTATTGTTGTACTTCTTATATTTACGTCGCTTGATTACCTAATAAAGCAGTGTTATAGATTTTCGGGATTGAAAAGCATTAAATTCATCAATTCAAATTTATATAATTGGGTGCTTGTGGCAGCAGTGCTGATTGCGGTTATTGTTAACGTATCAGGTTTTTACGCCAATCGGGTAGTATTTTTATATCTTGAAGACGCAGAGCGTGTCGCTTTTGCAAAAGAAATTGCAGCTAACAAGACACCAGTAGTATACATTTATGATGAAGTCCAGAGCTGGTGTGTATGGGACGCGGCGGATGAACTTTTTGAGTATGACAGGGTTTATTTTGCAAGCCAGGGAAGCAGTGAGTCGATTACTGATCCGGCTATAACGAGAAGCAGTGAGGTGGTTGTGTATTTAAATAATGCTGTTGAACCTAAGGCGCAGCTTGGACGTATTATGGAAAGCAGTCAGGGGTTGTCGGAGTGTGAATTGATGTATAGTGAGAAATATTGTGATGTGTATTATTTGCATGGAAATGATTAGGATAAAGCTGGTTGTATAAGTTTTTCTAATGAACTATTCCTGAAATTCAAATTGATTTTAGGGAGTAGTTTTTTTATACTAAAACGGAGAATAAAAGAAAGGCAGGATAAGAAAAATTATGATGGATGGAGTAAAAAAGAATTTTGGCTTTGGTTGTATGCGCTTACCAATGCAAGGCGGAGAAGTAGATATAGAAGAAATGAATAAGATGGTAGATGCGTTTATTGAGAATGGTTTTAACTATTTTGACACTGCGCACGGATATTTACAGGGAAAGAGCGAGACGGCATTAAAGACGTGTCTGACTGACAGGTATAAAAGGAGTGAGTACATTCTCACTAATAAGCTGACAAATTTCTTTTTCAAAAAGGAAGAGGATATACGGCCTTTCTTTGAGCAGCAGTTAAAGGACTGTGGTGTAGAATATTTTGATTACTATCTTATGCATGCGCAGGGAGTAGAAACTTTTAAGTTTTTTAAAAACTGCAAGGCTTATGAAACTGCATTTGCGTTAAAAGAAGAAGGAAAAATAAAGCATGTAGGCATATCTTTTCATGACAGGGCGGACGTATTAGAGCAGATTTTAACAGAGTATCCACAGGTCGAAGTGGTACAGATACAGTTTAATTACTTAGACTATGACGACCCGGCGGTGCAAAGCCGTAAATGTTATGAGGTATGTAAGAAATACAATAAACCGGTTATTGTTATGGAACCTGTAAAAGGCGGAAATCTGGTAAATCTACCGGAGGAAGCGAAGGCTGTATTTGATGAATTGCAGGGAGGAAGCGCGGCAAGTTATGCAATCAGATTTGCGGCAGGTTTTGAAGGTATTGATATGGTTTTATCCGGCATGAGCAGTTATGAGCAGATGTTGGATAATATCGGCTATATGAAAGAATTTAAGCCATTAAGTAATATCGAGATGGAAGCGGTAGAAAAGGTACAGAAAATCTTTAAAGCCCAAAATCTTATTCCATGCACGGCGTGTAGATACTGTGAGGCCGGTTGCCCGAAGAGAATTGCAATTCCTGATTTATTTGCCGTTATGAATACCAAGCAGATACATCATGATTGGAATGCCGACTATTATTATAACAATGTACATACAGCCCAGGGCAGAAGGGCATCTGATTGCATTAAATGCGGAATGTGTGAAAAAGCCTGTCCACAGCATTTGGAGATTCGTAAGATACTTGAGGACGTGGCGAAGGAATTTGAAAAATAGTACGTTTTAAGGCAAAAATAGACAAAAAAGAATATTTATACGCATTGTTGCTCCAAATATCTATGTGGTAACATATAAATTACGAAAATAATTTTATTATAGAATAGGAGCATATATGCTTACACAAATGGTATTGATTTTTGATCTGGTTTTAATTTTAGCGTTTGTATTGACTATAGCGGTCAGTGCAATCGTGTTTAAAAATGGAACCTATGCCAAAATGACCGGAACCGGTTTCTTTGAATCACTTTTTAATCTGGGTAAACGTGGAGAGTATCTCACATATAAAGAATTAAAGTTATATGAAGCCGATGGCGGAAAGTTTATATTTAATTGTTATTTACCTAAAGAGGACGGCACTTCAACAGAGGTTGATGTCGTACTTCTTCATTCAGCAGGTATTTTTGTGATTGAAAGCAAGAATTACAGCGGATGGATATATGGAAGCGAAAAAAGTAAAACATGGACGCAGACGCTTCGCGGCGGCAGCGGAAGGGTTAAAAAGGAACATTTTTATAATCCTATTATGCAGAATAGAACTCATATAAAATGCATAAGGAACATAGTAGGGAATAATGTTCCTGTTTATTCGCTGATCGCATTTTCCCAAAGATGTACATTAAAAGAGATTACAGTTGAAAGTTCGGACGTAGAGGTAATTAACAGACAACACATTTCTAATACTGTAAAGAAAATGGGTAATGCTTCAATCCAGGCGCTTAGTAAAATGGATATTGAGCGTATTTATGAAATGCTGTATCCATACACTCAGGTGACAGAGAATGAGAAACTACAGCATATTGATAATGTTAATGCAATAAAGCATGGCACTAAGATAAAATCGGCAGATAATATTGTAAGCATAAATAATGTCAGCACAAATGAAACGGAAGGTGCCAAAGAGAAGCCGGATACCGATAATGTAGCTGCCATGCCGCAGGATAAACGTATTTGCCCAAGATGCGGTTCAGAGCTGGTACTGCGTACGGCTAAAAAAGGAAAGCGTGCCGGTGAGCAGTTTTATGGGTGCTCCAGGTTTCCGAAGTGTATGTATTCTATTCCACACTACTCCCCCTTATCACCAGTCTCCAACCGTGAATAAAAAATCACCCCTGCAAGAATCAACGCACCACCAATAATCTGCCCAATCTTTGGTATTTCATGAAACAGCGGTACAGCTAAAGCCGCGGCAATGACCGGTTCGCATAACTTGGAGGCTGATACAAAGGCCGGAGAAAAATATTTAAGGCACCAGCTAAAAATACTATGCCCGAGAATTGTAGAAAACACAGCCAGCAATAAGCCTACAATAATGCTGCCGGCACCATATCCGATAAGTGGCATTCCCTGTACTATAGATATGATTATCAATGCAGCCGCGCAAAACATGTATACAATATAAGTATACGTGGTGGTTGAAATACTGCTGCGAGCAAGCCTGCCAAGAAGCATGTACGCAGCTACAGCAATAGCGGAAAGCAAAGACAAAATATCTCCGTATAAATGGGCGCTTCCGGCAGCGGAATCTGTCAGTGCAATAAAAACGCTTCCTGTCAATGCTATAGCAATTGCAAGTCCTTCTTTCAGACTCATGCGTCCATGCATGAACAGACAAAATCCAAGAGCTACCCATATCACCTCTGTACAGACAATTACGGTAGAGCTTGCTACCGTTGTATGTTTTAGTGATTCAAACCATAGGGTAAAATGAATAGCAAGTGCAATACCGCTGATTGCGCAAATAAGTACAGTCTTTATATCTGTTTTCAGTAATTCTTCTCTGTTTTTCTTAATCCCCAATACAACCGGTGACATTAAAAGAACTGTCCATATCAGCCTGTATGCCGCAGTTATTGAAGAAGGCGCCTGAGAGTATCTTACGAAGATTGCCGAGCAGGATATGCCCATCACACCTATTATTATCATGATAAATGGATGTTTATGTATGTAAGTCATAACTAACTTTCCTTAATCTTTATTTTATTTATCTAGTATAAAATAATTTGTGAAAAATTTCTACCAGGTAAAATTTTACTTAGTAAAATTCTACCTTTGCCTATTATTGCCAACCCCCGTTATCTATGATATACTAAAAATCAGCGTGGACAAACAATGGAGGTGCTTCATGTTAACTAATAAAACAATCTTGATTACAGGTGGAACCGGTTCGTTTGGTAAGTGTTTTACCAAACACGTATTGACACATTATGAACCTAAGAAGATAATTATTTATTCCAGAGATGAATTCAAACAGTGGCTGATGGCCAATGAGTTTAAGGAATATGAGGAAAAACTCAGATTTTTTATAGGGGATGTCAGAGACCTGGAGCGCTTAAAGCGTGCATGTGAGGGCGTTGATTATATTATTCATGCGGCGGCATTAAAGCAGGTGCCGGTTTGTGAATATAATCCGAATGAAGCAATTAAGACGAATATTCATGGGGCAATGAATGTTATAGATGCTGCGCTTGACTGCGGTGTGCACAAGGTGGTGGCACTGTCTACGGACAAGGCGGTTAATCCGGTGAATCTGTATGGCGGTACGAAGCTTGTATCGGACAAGCTTTTTGTGGCAGCCAATGCATATGTGGGAAATAAGGACATCAACTTTTCAATAGTGCGTTATGGAAATGTTGCCGGAAGCCGCGGCTCTATAATTCCGCTTTTTAACAGCATAATTAAGTCAGGAGGGAAAGAACTTCCGATTACTGATTTTAGAATGACACGTTTCTGGATTAGCCTGACGCAGGGAGTTGAGCTTGTTATTAAGGCATTGGCGGAAGCTAAGGGCGGAGAGACTTTTATCAGCAAGATTCCTTCTTTTAAGGTGACGGATTTGGCTAAGGCAATGTTACCGGATTGTACAATGAAGGAAATCGGAATACGTCCGGGCGAGAAGCTGCATGAGATTATGGTGACGCCTGAGGATTCGATGACGACCTATGAATATGATAAGCATTTTATAGTTTATCCGCAGATGACATGGAATAACAGACAGCAGCCTGATTTAAGCGGCACCAGAGTAGAAGAAGGCTTTTCTTACAGCTCCGGAAACAATACGGAATGGCTTTCCGTAGAGGATATTAAGAAGCTGCTTGAAGAGCTTGATCTTGAGAAATAATATATATAATAAAAAAGAGGGTGTTCCAATAGTCGTGAAATGACTTGGGGGGATACCCTCTTTAGGGATATAGGAAAGGATTGGTACTGATATGGATAAACCGGCAATAGAGGGCGGAGTTCCGGTAAGGACGAGTAAAATAAGTTATGGACATCAATATATTGACGATGATGATATTCAGGCAGTTGTGGATGTGCTTAGAAGCGATTATCTGACCTGTGGGCCTAAGATTACGGAATTAGAGAAAAAACTCTGCGAGGTGACAGGTGCAAAGTATGCGGTGGTGTGCAGTAACGGAACTGCGGCGCTGCATATTGCCTGCATGGCAGCAGGAGTGGGTGCAGGTGATGAGGTAATCACAACACCGATTACTTTTGCGGCGTCTGCGAACTGTGCATTGTATTGCGGCGCCCGTCCGGTTTTTGCGGACATAAATCCTGAGACTTATAATATATCTCCCGCTTCAGTGGAAAAATGTGTTACCGATAAGACCAAGGCCGTTGTAGCGGTGGATTTTACAGGGCAGTCGGTAGAGTTGGATGAATTGTTAAAAATTTGTCAAGAGCATAAAATGGTGCTGATTGAGGATGGCGCGCATGTAATAGGTACAAAATATAAGGGAAGGGCTAACGGCTCTATTGCGGATATGACGACGTTCAGCTTTCATCCGGTCAAGACCATAACCGGAGGCGAAGGCGGAGCGGTGCTTACGAATAGTGAAGAGTATTATCAGAAATTGTTGTTGTATCGTTCGCATGGGATTACAAGAGATGAGAATTTGCTGGAACATGAATCAGACGGGGCGTGGTATTATGAGCAGATTGACCTTGGATATAATTATCGTATGACGGATATGCAGGCGGCGCTTATTATCAGCCAGCTTGCTAAACTTGAAATATTTAGTAAACAGAGAAAAGAAATTGTTGCAAGATACGATGAGGCTTTTTCCAAAGTTGAGGGAATTATTGTGCAAAAGGAGATTCCGGACTCGGATACAACAAGGCATCTGTATATTTTAAGAATTGAGTCGGAGAAATTTGGGGTTGACAGAAGACGCTTTTTTGAGGCGCTTGAGGCAGAGAATGTCTGCTGTAATGTACATTATATACCGACGTACTATTTTCCGTATTATGAGAAGTTAGGCTATCATAAAGGAATATGTCCTAATGCGGAAAAATTATATGAGGAAATTATAACTTTGCCGCTTTATTATGCAATGACGGATGAGGATGTGGAAAGTGTTATTGAGGCAGTTTCTAAAATTGCAAATTACTATTTGAAGTAAGTCAGACGAAGCAGATAGATGGGAATAGTGTGAAAAAGGCGTGGTTATTAAAATGAAATCAAAAGTTATTTATCTGATCAGTATATGCTGTATTACCTTTTTGCTGTGGCTTGGAAATGAAGGGGATAATACACTGGAATATATCGGGACCAGACTTCAGTATTCGGTAGGCGTGCCGGATTCCGAGTCGGCATTGGTTATAAGGGATTCGGTCGCTAAATCGGGTACCGTTGCCAAGACGCCCGGGCTTGTTATGAATAAAGGCACATATAAGATTGACTTTAAATATGAGGCAGATCAGGATGACAACGTTATTGAGCTTTGGGAGCAGGACAGTAAGATTGCAGGATGGAATCTCGAGGAAGGGAAGAATATCTTTTCTACGGATTTTACTTTGTCAAAAGACGCTAAACAGCTTACCGTTAAACTTAATTTCGGAGGAAAGGGAGCTTTTATAATACAAAAACTTTCCCTGACACCGGCGACTTTATTTTATACCGATACTTATTTTATAATTGCAGTTTTCCTGTTGCTTAATCTGGCGGGATACTATTTATATAATAGACATAAAGAGAATCCGATTCCGCAGGATAAGCTGGTGGACGCCTGCATAATAATAGGGGTGGCGCTGCTCGCAACATCGCCGATGTTTTCCACTTATTTATATAACGGTGATGATCTGTGTTATCATCTGGCAAGAATGGAGGGCATTAAGGACGGTATTCTGGATGGGCAGGTACCGGTTATTATAATGCCAGATGCGCTAAAAGGAAACGGATATTTAAACGCAATGTATCCATATCTTTTTCTGTATATAGGGGCGTTTTTGCGGATTTGCAGGGTGTCGATAGCCCTGTCTTATAAGGTTGTTATTTTTTTGGCAAACTTGGGCTCGGCGCTTTGTGCGTATTATGCTTTTCGTTCCATGACTTCTTCAAGGCGGAGCGTAATTCTTGCGGTAGTTTTGTATACGCTTATGCCATATCGGTTTACCAATATTTTTTCCCGCGGGGATTTAGGGGAAACGCTTGCATTGATTTTCTGGCCGCTTGTTGTAGCCGGTGTGTACCATGTTATGCTGGGAGAGAGGAAAAAGTGGTTTTACCTAGTGTTAGGATTTAGCGGAGTTTTGCAAAGCCATATTCTGAGTGCAACTTTTGTAGTGGGATTTTGTGTAATTGCGGGCCTGGTTTTTATAGTGGATATATGGAATGAAAAACGGTATATAGAAATAGGCAAGGCAGCAGGGATGTCAATTTTGCTCAATCTATGGTTTATAGTGCCGTTTTTGTACTATTATTTCCAAGGGGATTTGGGAACCAGTATTTTAAGGTGGAGTAATTACTTTGAGCAGTCTATAAATCCATCGAACTTCACACAGAGTATAAGTTTGTATAATAAACAGTATTTTTCACTGGGGTTACCGCTTATCGGATGTCTTGGAATCGCAGTTTTATATATAGTGTGTGAAAAGACGAAAAAGCGTACAAAAATGGACGGATATCTGCTGTTCTTAGTAGTGATGGGCTGTATGCTTGCCTATATGTCAACGGGATATTTTCCAAGTCTGGAAATGTGTAAGAATGAATTTTTTAAATCGGTTCTTACAATGCTGCAGTTCCCATGGAGATTTTTAGGACCTTCCTGCGCCTGTATTTTGTTTGCAGGCGGTATATGGCTGTCTAAGTCAGAGATTTTGAAGCCTTATAGGAATCTTATATTTGCATTGTTTATCGGGCTTAATCTGCTGACTATTCAGACTGTGCCTACGGATAATATACATATGCCTTATGATAGCTCTGCCGCTACGGCATCTAAGGGGCATGACAGCAAGATGGCTGCAAATATAGGAATCTTTTATCCGCATGAGTGGCGTTTAAACGGAATTGAAGATGAAAGACTTATTACGAGTGTTATTGTTTCGGATATGACGCATGTAAATGTTTCCGACTATAGCAAAAAGGGAACTAAAGTAAATGCGGTATATACGGCGGATGCAGACAGAACTTATATTGAGCTGCCTGTGCTTAACTATGCCGGATATCGCGCATATGATGAAGACGGTAATAAGATGAAGATTGTGGATGGAGATCATAACAGAATCCGTCTCATGCTTACAGGCGACGGAAAAGAGCATAGAATTTATCTAAGATTCGGACCCGTAGCGGGCTTTGTAATTGCAGATGTGGTATCGGCGTTAACTATAGCCGGAATTGTATATCTGTATTTGAAAAGAAGGCAAAAAGAAGAGTTTATCATAGATGGAGAAACAGTTAATGAAGCTTAGTATTATTGTTCCGGTTTATAATATGGCCGCAGACGGAAAATTGGAATACTGTCTTAATTCGCTTGTGAATCAGACGATTGGGGACTATGAGATTATAGCGGTGGATGACTGTTCTACGGATGAATCTTTTAGTATTTTACAGGATTATGAAAGCCGTTACCCGGACAAGTTCCATGCTATTCATTCTGATGTAAATAAGCATCAGGGAGGCGCTAAAAATATCGGGATGAAATTGGCAGAGGGCGAGTGGATAGGTTTTATTGACAGCGATGACTGGATTACTCCAGATATGTATGAGAGGCTGATAAAAAGAGCGGAGGAGACCGGAGCGGATCTGGTGGGCTGTGATTATTGCCTTACCAATGAGCACTCTATGAAGGTGGGGCAGCTTGTGCCAAATAATAAGATTGAACAAAGCGGAGTTTTGAATGATGAGAAAAGGCGGAGCCTGATATTAGATGGCGGAAGTCTTGTAGTCAAAATTTTTCGACGCAGTATGATAATCGAAAACGAGCTTTGGTTTCCTGAAAATATTTTTTATGAGGATAATGCGCTGGGAAATTCATATCTGGTGTTAGCAAAGCATTTTGAGTACATTCCCGAAGCAATGTATTATTATTATCAGCACGACACATCGACTGTTCATACAATTTCACCTACAAGGTGTGAGGACCGTATGGAAGCGGGCCGTCTTATGCTGGATGAAGCAAAAAGGCATGATTTTTTTGATAAATTTTATCCTGAGTTAGAGTATAGCTTTACCCTGCTTTTCTATGTGAATACCCTTTTTACTTATATGGCGGGAGTTAAGAAGATAAAGTATGGTTTTGTTAAGGCAATGGGACAGGAGATGAAACTTACTTTTCCGGAATTTGAAAAGAACCACTATTATCAGGAACGTACTCATGTCGAAGAAAAGAAACTTATTAAGATGCAGCAGAAATCTACCGCGTTTTTCATACTGTACTATAAGCTGTTGTGGGCGTATAGACGATGGAGGAAAAGGTAAATGGAAATTGGCAGCATATATGAAATTGCGCCTGCTTCGCTAAAGGGATACAATGCGGATAATGAGAAAAAAGTTAGTCTTGGCGAACTCGGGGAAATTAAAAAATACAACAAGAAATACCATGCTTATACGGCGTCAGGCAGGGAAGCGATAGCTCTGGCGCTTAAAAGTATGGCTAAGTGCAGGCCGGATTTATCCAAAAGATGCCTTTTACCAGCGTATATGTGCGATACAGTATTTTTCTCGTTTGAACATGAGGGCTGGGAAATATACTTTTATCATGTTAATAAAGAACTTAAGGTTAATAAAGAAGAACTGCGTAACCAGATAGAAAAGGTAGCGCCGGATATTCTTTTTATACATCCGTATTATGGCGTGGACACATGGAAGGAGCTGCGACCGTGGCTCATGGAGTTAAAAAATCAGGGCATATGCATAATGGAGGATGTGACCCAGTCTTATTATCTGGAGAGCGTCGGTGTAGAAGCGGATTACGTGATAGGTAGTCTCAGAAAGTGGTATCCCGTGCCGGATGGAGGTTTCGTGGCATCGGATGAAAAGCTGTTAGGCGAAGCGATAAAAGAGGATGATGAACATGCTAAGATTCGTCTTGGTGTGCTGATGGATAAGTGGAATTACCTTTATGGGAATCAGGCAGTGGAGGAGAAAAGTGTAAATAAGGCGGCGTATTTAAAACGGAATCGTGAGTTGGAGGGGCTGCTTGACGAGTATTCGGGAATTAGGAAAATATCAGACGAAACTGCGTATATTTTAGAGCGGGTAAGTGAAGACGAAGCTAAGAAGCAGAGGAATGAGAATTATAGGTATTTGTATGATAGGTTATGTAAGGAACTGAAAAATGGGGCAGGGTTTGAACCCATTATATCTGTTTCGGAGGATGATAAGGGATGTCAAAATGGAACGGATGATGAGTGGGGGCAAAATGGGCTGGTTACAGCGCCGCTTTATTTTGCAATTTATGCGGATGACAGGGATGGATTGCAGAGGTTTCTTACCGGGCGCGGAATATATGCGCCGGTGCTTTGGCCGATAGGGAAAGAGAATGAGGATTGTTTGACGGAGGATGAGAGATATATTTTTGAACATATGCTGGCGCTTCCGATGGACCAGAGGTATGGTAGGGGGGAAATGGAGTATATTGCGGATGTAATGGAGGCGTATGAGACTGGAAAAGCAGAGACTGCAGAGGTATGTGAAGCAGACAAAATGTGTGCCATAGATGAGAATGTTGTTGGTAAGTCGGAAGTCATAGGTATACGGGCTGATGTAAATGATGAGGTTGGTATGGGACACATCATGCGATGTATTACTATTGCAAAACAGCTTAAGAAGTTAGGTAAAAATGTTGTCTTTTTTACAGCGGATGAGAATGGAAAAGAGCTATTGGAGCAGGCAGGGATGGATTGGGTTTGTTTAAATTCCGAGTGGAACCGTATGGAAAATGAGGTGGCAATACTTAAAGATGTTCTTAAGAAAAAAGACTGCCATAAACTGCTCGTAGATTCCTACCTCGTAAGTATTAAATATTTTGAAGAATTGTCCAAGTTATGTAAACTGACATATATAGATGATTGCTTCGAAGAAATTTATCCGGTGGACATGATTATTAATTATAATGCATATCATGTGCGCTTTAATTATAAGGAGGCTTACCATAATAAGGCTATGCTGTTGTTAGGAACTGCGTATGTGCCTCTTAGGGAGGAGTTTCAAGGCGGGCATATAGAAGAGGGTTTAGGAGACTTTAAGCATGTTCTCATAAGCTGCGGCGGCGGTGATGTGTATAATGCACTTGCGGGGGTACTCAATAAGACCGTAGAGTATGAAGAATTGAACAAAGTTATATTTCATACGGTGGTCGGAAAGTTCAACCCTAATACCGAAGAACTTGAGAGGCTTGAGAAAGCGCATGAAAATATTAAACTTCATTATGATGTAAAAAATATGGCGGAGCTTATGGCAAAGTGCGACGCAGCGGTTTCGGCGGCAGGAACGATGTTATTTGAACTTAGCGCAATGCAGCTGCCAACAGTATTTTTTGTATGCGCCGATAACCAGCAGTACGATAGTGAGTTTTTTGCAAAAGAAGAACGGATGCTGTTTGCAGGGGATATTAGGGCGGACAGAGACGAATGTATAGAGAATATATGTATGAAACTTAAGATGATTTTAAAGGATAGTGAGCTTCAAAGTAGAATGAGAAAGGCTCTGCATGAAGTGACAGACGGTAAAGGAGCAGAGCGGATTGCAAAGGCGATAGTGGAGTTATAGATTTTATTTAAGTGAAATTATAAGGGGCATTGGAAGCCTTAGATAAATAATTAATAGCTACGGAAAGGCAGGATGCATAACATGAGTTCGATTGCAATTATTACGGCACGAGGCGGCAGCAAAAGAATACCCGGCAAGAATATAAAAGAATTTTTGGGTAAACCCATTATATGTTATTCCATAGAGGCGGCACTTACATCTGGCATCTTCGATGAAGTCATGGTATCTACTGATGATGAACAGATTGCAGATATTGCGAAAAAGACCGGTGCGGCGGTGCCGTTTATGAGAAGCGATAAGACCGCAGATGATTATGCCACAACGGATGACGTTCTGATGGAAGTATTGGAGACTTACGAAAAGAATGGTAGGACCTTTGACTATATGGCGTGTATATATCCTACAGCGCCGTTCGTAACAGCGGAAAAATTAAAATCGGCAATCGGACTTTTAAAGGAAAAGGATGCTGACGGAGTAATGCCGGTGGTGAGATTTTCTTTTCCCCCACAGAGGGGAATGGTAGTGCATGATGACAAGCTGGTATACCGTTATCCCGAAAATGCTATGAAGCGTTCACAGGATTTGGAGACAATGTACCATGACTGCGGCCAGTTTTATTGTTATAATGTGGAAAGATACATGGCATGCAGAGGTGATTTGCCTAACGGCTATGTGCCGATTATTGTTCCGGAGACAGAGGTGCAGGATATTGATAATCCATCGGATTGGAAGTTGGCTGAGATGAAGTATAAGATTATGGTGGAGAAATGCCATCAAGGTTAGATTCGACAGATAAGTTGTTCATGAAGCATTCTTCTAAGCCGTACAATCCCAAACAGGTTATTATGTAGTCGTTATATGAGCGATTTTTAATAATGGGAATTTATTGTTATTAAAGAGGTGAGTAATGGTTTCAGATCAAGAAAAAATAAAGTTTTTACAAGAAGTTATTGGCCAAATAGGGCAACAAGAAAATGAACAACTAATAAGAAAAAATATTTATAAATTGCTTATGTCAGATACAGGTAGCGGAAAACTGTATAAGTATCGGACTTTTAATGACTATTCTTTTGAAAACTTAAAAACGCAGACATTACATGGCTCTAAACCAAGTGCATTTAATGATCCTTTTGATAGTAAAATAGGGGTTGATATATATTCTTTGGTAGAATCTATATATAATATTGAATTTAATGTTGTTGAGAAAATACTATCTGAATTTGTTGAGGTATACAAAGGCAAAAAGGATATTGGTAGCTGTTCGAAAAGTAATATAAT
>CAMWKB010000076.1 GCA_947174705.1 uncultured Lachnospiraceae bacterium | reverse complement strand
ACAGATGTCTGACGTCCTTTTCTGACTAACTGGTTAAATGTTGGCATTCTTTTCACCTCCTGTTAATATACTTGTTAATTGCGCGTGAGCAATTTGCGCACATGAAAATTTTTGCAAACAAAAAAACGCATTCTCATGCACACTAAAATAGTATACTTGCCTGAGAATGCGTTGTCAATACATTTTATAAATTTATTTTTTCCCGGAATTTATTTTATTCCATTATCTCTGCGACTTCCTGCGCCATTATCTCTTCGTCGATTTCATCATCTAAGATGTCTTCGGCTTCGTCTGTTTCCATCATGTCTTCCATGATTTCATCATCCGTATCTTCCGCCATATCTATTTCTTTATCTTCGCCTAACTGCGCACCGTCGTCAAAACTTATCTCATCATCCATGTTAAGTTTGGATAAAAGGTTTCCATCAGTACTTAACTTAGTATTGCGGTATCTCTTCATTCCTGTTCCCGCCGGAATAAGTTTACCAATCAGTACGTTTTCTTTTAGACCGATAAGCGGGTCAATCTTGCCCTTAATCGCAGCTTCCGTAAGTACCTTGGTGGTCTCCTGGAATGATGCTGCCGAAAGGAATGAGTTCGTTGCAAGTGCGGCCTTGGTAATTCCAAGCATAATCTGCTTTCCGTCAGCCGGTTCTTTTCCTGCCTCTGTCAACTCTTTATTCATATCCTCAAAATCAAGCACGTCTACCAATGTTCCCGGAAGATATTCGGAATCACCGCTGGTCTCAATACGTACCTTCTTAAGCATCTGACGTACAATAACTTCAATATGCTTATCGGCAATATCAACACCTTGCAGACGGTATACTCTCTGAACTTCCCTAAGCATGTAATCCTGTACTGCGCGGATTCCCTTAATCTTGAGAAGGTCATGAGGATTAACGCTACCCTCTGTCAATTCGTCGCCGGCCTCTAATACTGCGCCGTCGAGAATCTTGATTCTGGAACCGTAAGGAATGAGGTATGTCTTGGATTCCCCGGTCTCATCATTTGTAATAACGACTTCACGTTTCTTCTTGGTATCTTTAATAGTAGCTACGCCGCCAAATTCTGCAATAATTGCAAGTCCCTTTGGCTTACGTGCCTCAAATAACTCTTCAACACGGGGAAGACCCTGTGTGATATCGTCACCGGCAACACCGCCCGTATGGAAGGTACGCATTGTAAGCTGTGTACCGGGTTCTCCGATAGACTGAGCCGCAATTATTCCGACTGCCTCACCAACTTGTACAGCCTCTCCGGTTGCCATATTAGCTCCGTAACACTTTGCACAGATTCCTATGTGTGAACGGCAGGTTAAAATTGTACGGATTTTAACAGCTTCTACAGGTTCTCCTTTATCGTTTACGCCTACGCTCAAAATCTTAGCAGCGCGGCTCGGTGTAATCATGTGATTTCTCTTTACAATTACATTTCCGTCTTTATCTTTAATTTCTTCGCAGGCTACCCTTCCTACGATTCTATCCTTAAGTCCCTCAATTGTCTCTCTTCCATCCATGAATGCCTTGACATACATACCCGGAATCTCATCGCTGCCCTCACAGCAGTCAGTTTCACGGATAATCAATTCCTGAGAAACATCAACCATACGCCTTGTCAGATATCCTGAATCAGCAGTACGCAAAGCCGTATCGGACAAACCCTTACGAGCACCATGTGCAGACATAAAATACTCCAAAACGTCAAGTCCTTCACGGAAATTCGACTTGATTGGCAGTTCGATTGTTCTACCTGTCGTATCAGCCATAAGTCCACGCATACCGGCAAGCTGCTTAATCTGCTGGTTGGAACCACGGGCACCGGAATCCGCCATCATAAAGATATTATTATATTTATCAAGGCCTGACAGCAATACATCCGTCAATTCCTTATCTGTCTCGTTCCACGTCTCAACTACCGCACGATATCTCTCTTCCTCAGTGATAAGACCACGCCTGAAATTTAGTGAAATCTTATCAACGGTAGCCTGCGCCTCGTCAAGCATTTCCTGCTTCTTAGCCGGCACTGTCATATCCGAAATTGATACTGTCATAGCTGCCTTGGTAGAATATTTGTAGCCGGTAGACTTAATCAAGTCAAGAACTTCGGCAGTTCTTACCGCGCCATGAATATTGATGACCTTTTCCAAAATCTGCTTAAGCTGTTTCTTACCAACATGAAAATCAACTTCCAGTTTAAGGAGGTTTTCAGGCTTGCTTCTATCTACAAAGCCCAAATCCTGCGGCAAAATTTCGTTGAAAATAAAACGTCCAAGCGTAGATTCTTCAACACTCGTAATGATTTCGCCGTCGGCAGTTTCTTTCTGTACTCTTACATGGATTCTGCTGTGAAGGGTACATTCATTATTTTCATAAGCAAGAATTGCCTCATTTATATTCTTAAAATACTTACCTTCTCCGACAACGCCCTCTCTCTCCTGTGTCAGATAGTAGATACCAAGCACCATATCCTGTGAAGGAACGGCAACCGGACCGCCATCCGAAGGCTTTAAGAGGTTATTAGGAGATAAAAGTAAAAATCTACATTCAGCCTGGGCTTCTACCGACAACGGAAGATGCACTGCCATCTGGTCACCGTCAAAGTCAGCATTGAACGCCGTACATACCAGCGGATGCAGCTTGATAGCTTTACCTTCGACCAAAATAGGCTCAAATGCCTGAATACCTAATCTATGCAGTGTAGGAGCACGGTTGAGCATAACCGGATGTTCCCTGATTACCTCTTCGAGCACGTCCCATACCTGGGTATCCAGCCTCTCTACAAGTTTCTTAGCATTTTTAATATTCTGTGAAATGCCCCTTGATACCAATTCCTTCATAACAAAAGGCTTAAATAACTCAATTGCCATTTCTTTTGGAAGACCGCACTGATAAATCTTTAATTCGGGGCCTACCACGATAACAGAACGACCAGAGTAGTCAACACGCTTTCCGAGCAGATTCTGACGGAAACGTCCTGATTTACCTTTTAACATATCGGATAAGGACTTAAGTGCCCTGTTTCCGGGTCCTGTAACCGGACGTCCTCTTCTTCCGTTATCAATTAATGCATCTACAGCCTCCTGTAACATTCTTTTTTCATTACGTACGATGATATCAGGCGCACCTAATTCCAAAAGTCTCTTAAGGCGGTTATTTCTGTTAATGATTCTTCTATATAAATCGTTTAAGTCAGATGTTGCAAAACGTCCGCCGTCTAACTGTACCATAGGACGTAAATCCGGCGGTATAACCGGAATTGCATCCATTATCATCCACTCAGGCTTATTGCCGGACTCCCTGAACGCTTCTACTACTTCGAGTCTTTTAATGATACGGGCATTTTTTTGTCCGCTCGAATCACTAAGTCCCTCTTTAAGCTCAATTGCTTCCGCTTCCAAATCGATAGCCTGAAGCAATTCTTTGATAGCTTCGGCGCCCATTCCTACACGGAACTTAGAGCCCCATGTCTCTCTTGCATCCTGATATTCTTTCTCGGAAAGCACCTGCTTATATTCCAAATCGGTCTCTCCGGCATCGAGTACAATATAAGCCGCAAAATACAATACTTTTTCAAGCACTCTCGGAGATAAATCCAAGATAAGCCCCATACGGCTTGGAATTCCTTTAAAATACCAGATGTGTGATACCGGTGCAGCAAGTGCAATATGCCCCATACGCTCCCTGCGGACACTCGCTTTGGTAACTTCAACGCCGCATCGGTCGCAGACTACACCCTTATATCTGATTTTCTTATATTTACCGCAATGACACTCCCAGTCCTTACTGGGTCCAAAAATCTTTTCACAATAAAGTCCGTCTTTTTCAGGCTTTAATGTCCTGTAATTAATTGTTTCCGGTTTCAGAACCTCGCCTCTTGACCACTCTCTTATTTTCTCAGGGGAAGCAAGACCGATTCTGATTGCATCAAATGTCATAGGTTGGTACGTTTCCTGTTTTATTTCCGCCATTTAAGTTATGCTCCTTTCCACTAACCAATGTCGTCTTACTCGTAAGATTCTTCGAAATCAATATCCAATTCCAGATCATCTTCAGCAAAGTCATCATCTTCACTATTGACAAGCTCTCCGCTTTCTTCATCAAATTCCTGTTTCTGATAACCTAACTCGCCAAGTGACTCCTTATCATAATCATAATTACCGGAATCGCCTTCTATTTCATAGCGGTAATCTGTTTCGGTGTAATCAACCGATTCCATAATTTCTACTTCCGTATGGTCATCACGAAGCACCCTGACATCCAGACCAAGTGACTGCAGCTCCTTGAGCAGAACCTTGAATGATTCCGGAATACTGGGTTCGGGAATATTATCGCCCTTAATAATTGCTTCATAAGTCTTAACACGACCGACAACATCATCGGATTTAACTGTCAGAATTTCCTGAAGCGTATAGGCAGCGCCATATGCCTCTAATGCCCATACCTCCATTTCTCCGAAACGCTGTCCGCCAAACTGTGCTTTACCGCCAAGTGGCTGCTGTGTAACCAGTGCATAAGGACCGGTTGAACGCGCATGAATCTTATCATCTACCAAATGATGCAGTTTCAGGTAATGCATGTGTCCGATTGTAACCGGCGCATCAAAATACTCGCCTGTCCTACCGTCACGCAGTCTTACTTTACCGTCACGGGAAATCGGAACGCCTTTCCATAACTCGCGGTGATCCCTGTTCTCGTATAAATAATCCATAACTTCCGGTAAAAGTTCTTCTTTATGCTTTTTCTCGAATTCTTCCCATTCCAGGTTTACATAATCATTTGCCAAGTCCAGCGTGTCCATAATGTCGCCTTCCTTAGCTCCGTCAAACACTGGCGTAGCCACGTTAAATCCAAGCGCTTTAGCAGCCAGTGATAAATGAATTTCAAGTACCTGTCCGATATTCATACGTGAAGGCACGCCCAGCGGATTAAGAACAATATCCAAAGGCCGTCCGTTAGGAAGATACGGCATATCTTCTACCGGAAGAACGCGGGAAACAACACCCTTGTTACCATGACGTCCAGCCATCTTATCTCCTACTGAAATCTTTCTCTTCTGGGCAATATAAATACGTACCGCCTGATTTACGCCCGGAGACAGCTCATCTCCGTTTTCTCTTGTAAATACTTTGGCATTGACTACAATACCATATTCGCCATGCGGCACTTTCAAAGAAGTATCACGTACCTCTCTTGCTTTTTCACCAAAAATAGCGCGCAGAAGTCTCTCTTCTGCAGTCAGCTCAGTCTCACCCTTAGGAGTTACTTTACCAACCAGAATATCTCCGGCACGAACCTCTGCACCGATTCGGATAATTCCTCTTTCATCCAAATCTTTAAGCGCATCATCACCAACGCCCGGAACATCTCTTGTAATTTCTTCCGGTCCTAATTTGGTATCACGTGCTTCTGCTTCATATTCTTCTATATGAACGGATGTATAAACATCCTCCTGAACAAGTCTTTCACTAAGAAGGACTGCATCCTCGTAGTTATAACCTTCCCATGTCATAAATCCAATCAGCGGGTTTTTACCAAGTGCAAGCTCTCCTCCTTCTGTAGAAGGTCCGTCCGCGATAACTTCACCTTTTTCAACATGGTTGCCCTTGAATACAACCGGTTTCTGGTTATAGCAGTTAGACTGGTTACTTCTGGAGAACTTCGCCAAATGATATTCATCCTTTTCACCGTCATCATAAGTAATCTTAATCAGGCTTGATGATACATAATCAATTGTACCTGCTTTCTTAGCAACAACACAGACGCCTGAGTCAACCGCTGCCTTCGGCTCCATTCCAGTACCGACAACCGGAGCTTCAGTGAAAAGAAGCGGAACGGCCTGACGCTGCATGTTAGAACCCATCAGCGCACGGTTAGCATCATCATTCTGTAAAAACGGAATAAGCGCAGTTGCCACGGAAAATACCATCTTAGGTGATACATCCATGTAATCAAACATAGCCTTAGGGTATTCCTGCGTCTCTTCCCTATAACGGCCGGATACACTATTACGTGTAAAGTGCCCTTCTGCGTCCAAAGGTGCAGACGCCTGAGCTACATGATAGTTATCTTCTTCATCCGCCGTCATATAGACAACTTCCTCGGTAACACGGGGATTCAGCGGATCACTCTTGTCGATTTTACGATAAGGAGCTTCCACAAAACCGTATTCGTTAATTCTTGCATATGATGCAAGAGAGTTGATCAAACCAATGTTAGGACCTTCCGGCGTCTCTATAGGACACATTCTTCCGTAATGGGTATAGTGAACGTCCCTGACCTCAAATCCGGCCCTGTCTCTGGAAAGACCACCGGGACCAAGCGCCGACAAACGTCTCTTATGGGTAAGTTCTCCAAGAGGATTGTTCTGGTCCATAAACTGTGACAGCTGCGAAGAACCGAAGAACTCTTTTACGGCAGCCTGTACAGGTTTAATATTTATCAATACCTGCGGGGAAATCTCCTCCGCATCATGAGTAGTCATTCTTTCACGTACCACTCTTTCCAATCTGGACATACCGATACGATACTGATTCTGCAACAGCTCTCCGACTGCACGTATACGTCTGTTGCCCAGATGGTCGATGTCATCATCATTTCCGATGCCATACTCTAAATGTATATTATAATTAATAGAAGCAAGTATATCTTCCTTAGTAATATGTTTAGGAATAAGTTCATGCACATTCTTCTGAATGGCATCCGCAAGTTCTTCCGGATCTTCACTGTATTCTTCAAGAATCTGCTGAAGCACAGGGAAATAAACCAACTCCGTAATACCAAGCTCTCTCGGATTACACTCAACAAAATTAGTTATGTCAACCATCATGTTGGACAGAACTTTTACATTCTTTTCCTCTGTCTGAATTAAAACATAAGGAATCGCGCTGTTCTGAATAGTGTCGGCAAGCTCGGCCGTTACTTTATCCCCTGCCTTGGCAATCACCTCTCCGGTCATTGTATCTACAACATCTTCCGCAAGAATGTGATGCCTTATTCTATTTCTAAACATAAGTTTCTTATTAAATTTATATCTTCCGACTTTAGCCAGATCATATCTTCTGGGGTCAAAGAACATAGCCTGAATCAGACTCTCTGCACTTTCAACGCTAAGCGGCTCGCCGGGACGTATTTTCTTATATAACTCTAAGAGACCTTCCTGATAATTCTCAGAAACGTCTTTAGAAAAACTTGCTTCAATCTTGGGTTCATCTCCAAACAATTCCCTAATCTCATCATTAGAGCCAACTCCAAGCGCTCTTATCAGCACGGTAATAGGCACCTTTCTGGTCCTGTCCACACGCACATAAAAAACATCATTAGAGTCCGTCTCATACTCTAACCATGCTCCACGATTCGGAATAACGGTTGATGAGAAAAGTCTCTTGCCTATTTTATCATGGCTTATCGCATAATATATGCCGGGAGAACGTACTAACTGACTTACAATAACACGCTCTGCGCCATTGATTACGAAAGTTCCTGTCTCTGTCATAAGAGGCAAATCTCCCATAAAAATATCATGCTCAGTAATCTCGTCCTTTTCCTTATTAATAAGCCGGACTTTGACCTTAAGCGGGGCCGCATAAGTTGCATCCCGTTCCTTGCATTTTTCAATAGAATACTTCACATCTTTTTCACACAATTCAAAATCTACGAATTCCAGACTCAAATGCCCGTTATAGTCCGAAATAGGAGAAATATCGTCAAAGACTTCCTTCAATCCCTCATCTAAAAACCACTGATAGGAGTTCTTCTGAACTTCAATCAGGTTCGGCATTTCCAGAACCTCTTTCTGTCGTGCATAAGTCATACGCGTATTTCTGCCTGCAGCAGCCACACGAATCCTATTTTTTTCCATTGACAATTTCACCCCGTTCTTCATGATTTAGCGCCTATTTATCGGAGATTATACTTCAAATAAGCATAGCACACCAGAATAGTGTATTATATATTATACTGCAAGCGGAAAAATCAGTCAATAATTATTTTTGTTGAATTTTTGTAGATTTTTATACATTTTCAATGATTGGTAATTACCAATAGAAAAGCCAGGCCGCATTGCGACCTGACTTGATTTAGAATTTTTTTCTTATTTAAGAGTAACCTTTGCACCCTCAGCTTCCAATTTAGCCTTGATATCATCAGCTTCTTCTTTAGATGCGCCCTCTTTTACCATCTTAGGAGCGGAATCAACTAAGTCTTTAGCTTCTTTCAGGCCAAGACCTGTAGCTTCACGAACAACCTTGATAACCTTAACTTTGTTAGGACCAACCTCTGTCAGCTCAACATCAAATTCTGTCTTCTCTTCTGCTGCTGCACCTGCATCACCAGCACCTGCTGCTGCAACTACAACGCCTGCTGCTGCAGATACACCGAACTCTTCTTCGCAAGCTTTTACTAAATCATTTAACTCTAATACTGTTAACTCTTTAATTGCATCAATTAATTCCTGAGTAGATAATTTTGCCATTATAATTTACCTCCATTTAAAATTTTAATCATCTGATAACTTTTCATTTATGTTTCTGTTTTTTCTGTCTGAAATCATTCAGTCATAATGCCTTAGCTGTATTATAATTTTTATTTATTCAGCTGCCGGCGCTTCTGCTGCTTCTTCAGCCTTAGCTTCCTCTGCTGGAGCTTCTGCTGTTTCTGCGGCCTTAGCTTCCTCTACAGGAGCCTCATCTGCTGAAGCTTCTGAGGTCTCTTCAGCCTTAGCTTCGGGTGCTGCACATTCTGATGCACCACCTTTTTCTGCAAGCTGATTCATAACACGAGCGAAGTTTGCAATAGGTGACTGGATGCTTCCAAGCAGTTTGGAAAGGAGTTCTTCCCTTGAAGGAATCTTGGATACATTGGTAATTCCTGCTGCGTCATAAACAACGCCTTCTACAATTCCGCCCTTGATTTCAAGTTTATCGGCTGTTTTAGCAAACTTGCAAAGAACTCTGGCCGGTGCTGTAGCGTCTTCCGTAGAAATAGCCAATGCACTGGGACCCTTCAGATATGGAACAAGTGCTTCACAGTCAGTACCCTTGAATGCAAAATTCATCATTGTGTTCTTGTAAACCTTATAGTTAATTCCGGCTTCACGAAGCTGCTTACGAAGTTCCGTATCCTGTTCTACGGTAAGTCCACGATGGTCTACCAGTACAACGGACTGGGCATCTTTGATTGCTGCGGAAATTTCTTCTACTACAGGTTTCTTCAATTCAACTTTTGCCATTACATTTACCTCCTTTTAGATTTTACGCCGATAGGAGTATATAAAAAACCTTCCTGAAGACAGGAAGGTTCATACATTCATCATAAACTCTTCTCCTCGGTAGGCGATACGCTTACGCCATAACGGCACCTACTGTCTTCGGCATGGTCGATACGACCTTGTTTAATATAACATGAGGGATTGAGTATGTCAATATTAAATTTAATTTCTTCCCGGAATTTCTATTCAGAAATTTATGTATCCTTCCGCATCTATACCAACGCCTTCCGACTGCTCTCTCATCCATTCCAGCACCCGCTCTTTTTCCGTCCCGGTAAGCAAAGTGGTTGTGCAATTACTCTGAAGGCAGGGAATGAACTGACAGCTCTCTAATTTTCCGCCGGATATTGTCACTTTCAGCAGACCTGTATCTATTTCCCTGGAATTGAACCAAAAGTTCCCCAGACTGTAAAAGACCGGAACTCCTTTTATTATTTCAATCCTTTGCAAACAGTGAGGATGGTCGCCGACTATCAAATCCGCTCCCGCTGCTGCAAGCTCCCTTGCCTGATTCTCCTGAGCCCAGTCGGTCTCCGCCTGGTTTTCGGTTCCCCAATGTACATATACTATTACGAAATCGCTGTTTTCTTTGGTTTCTTTTACCGTCTGTAACAGCTTTTCCCCATTCCAGCAGCGAAAAACACCGGGGCTTGTTTCGGTAGCCTCTTTAGTATCCGGAGTCTCGTTTCTTTCTATCTGGGTTGCAGAAACAAAGGCTATTTTCATATCATTAATAATATAATAAACCGGTCTTTGGGCTTCTTCGGCATTAACTCCGGCGCCAACATAATGAATTCCGGCATCTTTAAGCGTCTGCAGTGTATCAAGAAATGCCTCTTCTCCATGGTCGTATGCATGATTATTGGCAAGTGAAACTATATCCACGCCAAGTTCTTCAAGATATGACACTGTTGACGGTTTAGCCCTGAATGTAAAGGCCTTATCAGGAGTCGGTTCACCTCTGTCAGAATAAGGAAACTCGTTATTCAGCATCATGATATCCGCACTTTTCATCTCTTCCATAACTTCCGGCTTAATCCCTCTCGAAATATCGCCGCCACGCTGCATAAGCGAAACCATTATGGCATAATTTGCGTCAAAAAGAATATCTCCGGCAAAAGTAATTGTTACCCTTTCTTTGCTCACAGCCTCTTTTACAAAAACATTTTCTTCCAGCGCCTGTTCCATACCCTGAGCGGAGTCTGAGCCTTCCGTATCCTCCCCGTTTTGGGTGCTTTCCTCTTCATGTTTTTTAACATCGTCTATATTTATAATATCTTCTTTCACAAGTGTTTTTTTACCGGTGTCCGGTTTAGCGGCCGTATCCTCCACAACCCATAAATAAGAAAACATCATAAAAAGCCCTGCAAGCGTAACAAAGGTCAGGGTTATGCAAAACGGAAGTATAAAGTTGTATTTCTTTTTATTTTTCTGTTTTCTCATAATATTTATTATACCATACCCCGTCAGCTTATAGTTAAAAATTGCGATTATTTATGCAAAAAATATGGACAGCCTAAACTTCTGTCTATGCTGTCCACAATCATAATTTCAAACAATCTTTCACAACTGCCTGTTCATTTTTAATTAAAACTTAGCTGTATTTACCTTTATACCAGGGCCCATTGTAGTTGTAAGTGTAATGCTTCTTAAGTACTGGCCTTTAACTGCTGAAGGTTTTGCTTTAACAATAGCTTCCATCAATGCATTAAAGTTTTCCTGTAACTTAGCTTCATCGAACGAAACCTTTCCAACCGGAACATGAACGATATTTGACTTGTCAAGTCTGTACTCGATCTTACCGGCTTTAATATCATTGACTGCTTTGGTCACATCCATTGTTACAGTACCGGCTTTTGGGTTAGGCATAAGTCCTTTAGGACCAAGTACCTTACCAAGACGTCCTACAACGCCCATCATATCCGGAGTTGCTACTACAACGTCAAAGTCAAGCCATCCTTCATTCTGAATCTTCGGAATCAGCTCGTCGCCGCCTACATAATCTGCTCCGGCAGCTTCTGCTTCCGATACTTTATCACCTTTAGCAAATACTAATACTTTAACTGTTTTACCTGTTCCGTTAGGCAGTACAACCGCGCCACGAATCTGCTGTTCTGCATGACGTCCGTCACAACCGGTTCTGATATGAACTTCTACAGTCTCATCAAATTTTGCAGTAGCTGTTTTCTTTACTAATGCAATTGCCTCTGCGGGATCATACTGAATAGTGCGGTCTACAAGCTTGGCCGCTTCCTGATATTTTTTACCATGTTTCATATCCGTTCCTCCATTACTCTTCTACTGTTATGCCCATGCTTCTTGCAGTACCGGCAATCATGCTCATAGCTGCTTCAAGGCTTGCTGCATTTAAATCAGGCATCTTGGTTTCTGCGATTTCCTGAAGCTTAGCTTTGGAAATTGTTGCAACCTTGGTTTTGTTCGGTACAGCCGAACCTGATTTGATGTTACATGCTTTCTTTAAAAGAACTGCAGCAGGCGGAGTCTTGGTAACGAAGCTGAAACTTCTGTCTGCGTATACTGTGATTACAACAGGGATGATAACATCTCCCTTATCAGCAGTTTTTGCGTTGAACTGTTTAGTAAATTCAACAATGTTTACACCGTGCTGTCCAAGTGCAGGACCAACCGGCGGTGCTGGTGTAGCTTTACCAGCAGGGATTTGTAACTTAATATATCCTTCTACTTTCTTTGCCATAATGGCACCTCCTAATATAATGTGGTTAGGCGCAGTATCTGCTCCCACTTGACAGAATCACAGGCTTGCGATTCTGTCAGCCAAGCGGCTTGCGAAGCAAACGGCTCAGCTTATTTACAACCGCCAAAGCGGGCAAATACTAAATCAACGGGCTGCACGCGTTGCGGGCAGTCCTTATATTAATATATTAATCAATTCTTGTTTCTTACATCCGAAAAGCTAATCTCTACCGGGGTCTCTCTTCCGAACATCTCGACATTGATCGTTGCAGTCTGTTTGCCATAATCCATTCTCTGAACAACTCCGACCGTATCCTTCCATACGCCGGCAACAACGGAAATTGTATCGCCTTCCGCAAAGTCTACGGTTATATTTTCGACCTTAATACCGAGCGGCTTCATCTCAGCTTCTGATAAAGGTACCGGTTTGCTTCCCGGTCCGACAAATCCGGTGACACCTCTGGTATTTCTTACAACATACCAGGTATCGTCATTCATAACCATATTAATCAGAACATATCCCGGAAACATTTTCTTCTGAACATTTTTTCTGGTGCCGTTCTTTACTTCCATTACATCCTGCATAGGAACCCGGACTTCCAGAATCTCGTCTTCCAGATGTCTGTTTTCAATGGTTTTCTCAATATTGGCCTTTACTTTATTTTCATACCCGGAATAAGTATGAACAACATACCAGTTTGCATCTGCCATACGATTACCCCTCACTCTACATTGAAAATGTTGTCAAAAAATCTACTCCGTACTGAAGAATCAAATCCAATACGGCAATAATCGCACCTACTACTATAGAAATAGCAGCAACTGCTATCGACTGATTAAGCAGGTCCTTCTTATTCGGCCAAGTAATTTTCTTAAATTCGACTTTAACGCCATCCCAGAATTTAACAGGCCCCGGCGCCTTGTCCGATTTAGCGGAATCTCCCATTATTAATCCTCCTATTTTGTTTCTTTATGCAATGTGTGTGTTTTGCAGAATCTACAATACTTCTTAATTTCCATCCTGTCAGGATGTGTCTTCTTATCTTTAGTAGTATTGTAATTACGGCGTTTACACTCTGTACATGCTAATGTGATTCTTGTACGCATATTGCCACCTCCACGTGCCTGTTTCATTTTATTTTATATACTAATTTTGAGCATAAAAAAAAGACCTAAATCGTATCTCGTTTGATTAATATAACATAACGCTTTACTTTAGTCAACTCATTTAAAGAAATTTTTATTTAAAATTTTTTAATTTTTTTTATAAAAGCCCTTATGTTTTCTTTATTAAGTTACGATATAATATTATATCAGTAC
>CAMWKB010000075.1 GCA_947174705.1 uncultured Lachnospiraceae bacterium | reverse complement strand
AATGTATATACTGCAAAAGAAATTCCGATGGATGATGCAAAGGATGTGTATTCCATAGGAAGGGCAGTAGGCAGGATCGCTTTTGTGCTGTTTGCTTTTATGGCTGCAGAAGGATTTCAGCATACGCGCAGCATGAAAAATTATCTTCTCAGGCTTGGAATATTTGCTCTTATTTCAGAAATTCCATTTGATCTGGCTTTTTATGGAAAGATTTTTTATGTTGATAAGCAAAATGTTTATTTTACTCTATATCTTGGAGTACTTGCCCTGTGTCTTATAAAGAAATTTGAAGGGGAGCTTCTTATACAGATTACTGGTGTTATTTTATGCTGTATGGGAGCGGCGGTTCTTAAGACGGACTACATGTTTATGGGAGTATTGCTTATTGCAGCATTTTATGTATGCCGGAAGTCATTCTGGTATCAATTTATTGTAGGAAGTGCTGCGCTGTATTTGGGAATGGTGATGGTATACGTGGTTAGATATTGGAGCCGCGGCTATAGCATAAAACAGTATTTGGGATTTGGGAAAAGTGAATTGTATGGGTTGTTTGCGTTTATTTTCATATATTTTTATAATGGGAAAAAGGGAAAACAGCTGCCAAAGGCATTTTATTACCTGTTTTATCCATTACACTTGTTATTATTATATGGAACTAAGCTGATGTTGTTTGGAGAGGGATAGGATAAATATTAAGTAGTGGTTGGGTTAAAAGTATATAGAATTATAAGGGATATAAAGAATGAGAGAAATCGGAAAGCGAATTTGGCATGATGTTAAGGCATATTGGGCGGCAGCGGCAGCGTTGGCGCTATATACTATTATGGTAAATCTTCTTTTTCACCATTTTTGTCCTATGGTTATTATATCCGGACTGCCATGCCCCGGATGCGGTCTGACCAGATCCTTTATTTATCTTGCATCCGGCAGGATACAGCAGTCGATATATATTAATCCTATGGGAATTCCAATTGCTGCTATTCTGATTTATTTTTTCTGGAACCGCTATATATTAGGAAGAGAAGCAAAATGGATGATGCGCCTGATTATAATTGCAGTTGTTATGTTATTGCTTTTGTATTTTCAGAGAATGTATGCTTTTTTCCCTAATCGGGTGCCATATATTTATAATGAAGGAAATGTTTTATCGCAGGTTTTTGTATTTTACGAGGAAATACTACACGAAGCAGGGATATTATGATAGAATATATGGAAATGAAATCAGATAGTGTCAAGTAATCTATGAATTTAGAGGGAGGAAAAGAAATGGATAATGACAATATGTATCCGAATCAGAATGATGGAACGGATTCCGGATATCAACCGTATGGAGGAAATGATTCGGTATATTATCAGGGGAGTGGAACGGACTCGGTTTATCATCAGAGTGGTGTAAGTGATTCGACTTACCCGCAGAATGATGGAAGTGATTCAGTATATCAGCAGAATGGCGGGAGTGATTCGGGCTACCAGCAGAATGTAGGAAGTGATTCAGGTTACCAGCAGTACGGTGGAAGTGATTCAGGTTATCAGCAGAATGTGGGAAGTGATTCAGGGTATCAGCAGTACGGTGGAACTGACTCAGGCTATCAGCAGAATGGCGGAACCGATTCAGGATATCAACAGTACGGTGGGAACTATTCAGGCTACCAACAGTATAATGGAAATAATTCGGCTTCTAACTATTCACAGTATCAATATAATAACAATAACAATGGTTATCAAAATCCATATTATGTGCAGCCGCCGCAGACAGATTTGGAAGAACCCATCTCGGTAGGCGAATGGATACTCATGCATTTGATTATGATAGTGCCTTGTGTGGGCCTGATAATGACTTTTGTATGGGCTTTTAGTAGTAATGAGAAAAAGAGTAAATCAAATTACTTTAAAGCGAAATTGATTATGATTGGTATTGTTTTTGCATTGTATATGGTTCTATTTATGTTTTTATTGTTTGCGGGAGACTTTAGATATTGATTAAGGAGGGAGAGTGAATCACCTTTCCCACCTGCACGAAGCCCCACACGGAAGTACAAGCCCGTTTGAGCTTACCGGAAGTCCGATTTCCGAAGCCTGAACCCGGCCGCCGAACCTGGGAACGATGACGGTTTCGGCCATGTAGGATAAAACAGCAGGCTGTAAGCCTGTGGTATATGAATTTATTAAGAAAAAAAGGGCATCTTTTGATAAAATTTGGGCTGTCAGTTCAATAAAAGGAAAGATGCTCTCTTCTATTTTCCAGATTTCACCTTTTGGTCCCCTGCCGTATGAAGGAGGGTCCATAATAATGGCGTCATAAGTATTGCCGCGTCGGATTTCCCTTTCTACAAACTTTACGCAGTCGTCTACCAGCCAGCGGATTGGAGCATCGGAAAGCCCTGACGCCGCGGCGTTTTCTTTCGCCCATGTGACCATGCCTTTGGAAGCGTCTACATGTGTAACGCTTGCGCCGGCTTTGGCAGCGGCAATGGTGGCTCCGCCGGTATAGGCAAAAAGGTTCAGTACCTTAACAGGTCTGCCGGCGTTCTTTATTATAGAAGAAAACCAATCCCAGTTAACAGCCTGTTCCGGAAAAAGGCCGGTATGCTTGAAACTGAAAGGCTTTAGATTAAAAGTTAAATCGCCATATTGAATACTCCACTCATTAGGCAGATTAAAAAACTCCCATTCTCCGCCGCCTTTGGAGCTTCTATGATAGTGACCGTTACGCTTTTTCCAGCCGGAATGTGTCTTGGGAGTATTCCATATTACCTGCGGGTCGGGTCTGACTAAAAGATAATCGCCCCAGCGTTCAAGTTTTTCTCCGGATGAAGTGTCCAATACTTCATAATCTTTCCAATTTTCGGCTATCCACATGATTATACGGCCCTTTCTTAATTGCACTTAGGAGCTTTAATTCTTAGTGCATGTATATACGATTTTTAATTCTAAACCTTAAAAATAATAGCACATATGGGATTTTATTGCAATCAGTGTTATTTTGCACTAGTCAATGTTAATTTGTGCGCGGGATGTTTTTGCTCTTTTCATAGGCCAGTCTAGGATACGAATCTTCTTCCACATAAATTGTTCCACAATGGGTTAGTCCGTTTTTTTGTAGTAGATTCTGCATAACAATATTATCTCCGTGCGTATCCATACGCAGGTGAGGACATTGCTTTAAAGCCCATTCAATGCAGAAGCTTCCTATACCTTTTATGCTTCCGTTACTTGCAAGTCTGTGTATAACGGCGTATGGACTATCATCCAACCATGCGCCCTCTTCTATAGTGTCATAGGTCGGTTCAATATCTTTGCCCTGATTAAAGAAAAAAGTGCCTACAATCTTATCTTCATATATACACACATAGCTGTTGCCGGCTGCAATATCAGAATGAATCAATTCTTCCGGCGGCCAGTTCGTCGGGCCCCATTGATTTGGATTGCCATGCTCCGCCATAAAATGTCGGGCATATTCGTATATCTTCATAATCTGCTGAAAGTCTTCTTCAGTTGAATGTCGTATTTCCATATTAATTCCTCCGATAATTGTTTTTCATTATAATAGTTTTTACAAAATTAAACTTGGTGTACGCTACTTTAATATTGTAGCATAACTGAAAATAAAATTTAGGATAAATTTTTATACACATTTTAAAATACAAATGTTATTTTATGACGATTATGCGTACAAGGAAAAATTTCGACGAAAAAATAGAACGCATGTAGAAGTTTATGGCTATCGATAAGTCGTATTAAGATGGTTATGTAATGATGAGCTGTGTTGTATAATATATGTGTCTTTTTATAGGAATTTGTATATCTCCATCCTTATTTTATATACTCTTCAAATAATTAAATTTAAATTTAACATAATGAAAAGGGCTATAAAATCAACTTTTTCAGACTTGTCTTATTATCAGTTCATCATCTTTTATATTTTACTTATTCGCACAGTCAATAGTCATCTCTAAGCCCTAACATTAATTTATAAATCCGATAGACATATCCGGAATAATGATATACAATATTATAATCATAATCATAAAAAGCACAGGGTATATCCAAATGAATAAGATAACAAGTGTTACAAATGATGATAACAATGAAAAATCCGCAGTATTGTCCAGAGAAGAACGGATGGCGTCATCTTCCATAGCTTCCTTGATTGTAAGTATGGCGCTTCCTTCGGTACTTGCGCAGCTTATCAATATTTTATACAGTATAATAGACCGCATTTACATAGGCCATATGAAGGGAGTCGGGGCAGCCGCCCTTACAGGAGTGGGAGTAACCTTCTGCATCACAGTATTCATTTCGGCTTTTTCGGGATTTATAAGTAATGGCGCGGCGCCGCTTGCCGCGATTTGGCTTGGGAAAAAGGATAGGGAACATGCGGAGAAGATTCTCGGAAACAGCGTTACTTTCCTAATTATATGTACTTTTATTTTGATGGCATTTTTTTATGCTTTTCAGAAACCATTGTTATTTATGTTTGGCGCAAGCAATGATACAATAGGCTATGCAGTTTCTTATATCTCGATTTATTTAATCGGGACAATCTTTGTTGAGCTGTCGCTTGGCTTAAATGCATTTATAATTTGCCAGAGTCAGTCCAGGATAGCTATGTTGTCCGTATTGATCGGTGCTATAGCCAATATTATTTTAGACCCTATTTTCATTTTTGTATTTGGGCTGGGAGTTAAAGGAGCAGCAATAGCGACTGTTATTTCACAGGCTTTAAGCGCGGTATGGGTAGTGGGATTTTTAACCGGCAAAAAAACTTCGCTGAGAATAAGGCGCAGTTGTATGAAGCTTGAAAAAGGTATAATTATCAGTATTTTTTCGCTTGGAATTTCGCCGTTTATAATGCGGGCGACCGAAAGTTTTATAAGTATTGTACTGAATCATGGCCTGCAGTCTTATGGCGGGGATTTGTATGTGGGTTCGCTCACGATCATGCAGAGCGTTATGCAGATTTTTTCGGCGCCGATAAGCGGATTTACCCAGGGAATGGCGCCTATTGTAAGTTATAATTACGGTGCGGGCAATTTTGCAAGGGTTAAAGAGGTCTACCGATGGATAATAGGAATATGCTTTGTTTTCATGATGGCTGCAACCGCGTCTACAATGCTGTTTCCGCAGTGGTATGCGTCGTTCTTTACGGATGACACCGCATTAATATCATTAGTGGGACAAACAATGCCGATATTTATGTTTGGGATGGGTATATTCGGACTGCAGAACGGAATCCAGCCCACTTTCTTGGCTTTGGGGCAGGCGAAAATCTCTCTTTTTATTGCAGTATTGAGAAAGATTATTCTTTTAATACCACTTGCTATTATATTACCGCACTTTTTCGGTGTGATGGGGATATATTATTCGGAGCCTGTTTCGGATATAATTTCAGCAAGTACAGCGACGCTTCTTTTTGTATGTAATATTAAGAAAATGCTTTCTAAGGAAAGTCTGGAAAAGATACATTAACCAAATGATTTCGCTTTGCGGAATCATAAGTCAACACAGAAAAAGCACAATAAATAGCTTTAAATAAATATGTTAAATCTAAATTAAACAAATGGAGGAAGGATAAATGCAGGTAGTACAGGTATTATTACAGTTGGTGTTATTAGTAGTAGGTTTTGTAATGCTGGTGAAGGGAGCCGACCTTTTTGTAGACGGAGCAAGTAAAGTGGCGGAGAGATTCGGTATACCGCAGCTTGTCATTGGTTTGACAATAGTGGCAATGGGAACCAGCCTTCCTGAAGCGGCGGTCAGTACTTCCGCAGCCTTAAAAGGAAGTGCGGAAATTACCATAGGAAACGTAGTGGGAAGTAATATAATGAATATTTTGCTCATACTTGGGATAACATCGGTTATTTCACCGTTGGCAGTCCAGATGTCCACTATTAAGTATGAGATACCCATGGTTATAGGAGCCTCAGTTCTGTTGGCATTTTTAGGGCTTTATGATGGAACTGTAGCAAGACTGGACGGTATTATCCTGCTTGTGGGAATGGTGTGCTATCTTTTGTATTTGTTGAAGATGACAAAAAATGAACAGCAGACCGCGGAGGCTGAAGATAAAGAGAATGAAAAAAAGGACAGCATTGCATTACTTCTGTTATTTATAGTTGTGGGCGGTATAATGATAGTATGGGGCAGTGATATTACTGTAGATGCGGCTTCAATACTTGCAGCAATGTTCGGTATGGACGAGAGAATCATAGGTCTTACTATAGTGGCTTTTGGAACTTCACTTCCCGAACTTGTAACTTCTGCAACAGCTGCTATAAAAGGGAAGGCGGATATTGCTGTCGGAAATATAGTAGGAAGCAATCTTTTTAATATTCTTTTTGTAGTAGGAATTGCAGGAGTGATAACACCAGTTATTTATGAAAGCAAGTTTATGGTGGATACAATCGTATGTATTGCAACCGCAGTATTATTATGGCTGTGTGTGATCAGAACCAAAAAGCTTAAACGTCATGGCGGTGTAATACTTTTAATATGCTATGCTGCTTATTTTGTATATTTGATACGTTAGTTTTAGTAAAAAGAGGGATGTACTTATGAAAAAGTTTTTGAATATAACCGGAAAGTTTTTTTTATGGCTGTTTGTGACGCTGATCCTTATATTGGCAGGATTTCTTGTGATGATCTATATGGTCTCCAAAGGACCGTCTGAACAGATCAGAAATCTCTTTGTCACATCGGTGAGGGAGACCAGCGCAGCGGGATTTCTTGCGGATATTTTTCTGACGGATGATGAGGTTGTTGAAATCATGTCTTCCAATGTTATCGAGGTCGGTGAGATCAGCACGGATACTCAGCTTTTTGATTTCACCGAGGATTTCGGAGAACCGGACGAGGAGAGTGCAGATATTGAGATTGAGGATGTGAAAGGCGCTCTTTACAGGGGAAAGATGATGATCGTCAAGGATCCTTCGAGGGTGAAGGTAGGGACATGTGATGCGTTTGATAAGAACACGGCAGGTTTGACCCTGTTGGAAATTATAGACAAGTATGACGCCATTGCGGGTATCAACGGCGGGCGCTACAATGACGACAATGGATTTGGCAAGGGCGGACAGCCTGAGGGTATTGTCTTTTCGGAGGGCGAGCTGGTCTACGGGGAGCTGGATCAGACCTACAATATTTATGGCTTTGACAAAAATAATGTGTTTATTTGCGGAACGATGACGGGACAGAAGGCTATAGATATGGGCTTTAGGGATGCGGTAACTTTTGGACCTGCATTGGTGGTAAACGGCGAGGCAGTTTCGGCAGCCGGTACCGGAGGCGGATTAAATCCAAGGACTGCCATCGGACAGAGGGCGGACGGCGCAGTGCTATTGCTGGTAATCGAAGGCAGGCAGACTTCTTCCATGGGTGCGTCTTATCTGGACCTTATAGAGATAATGCTGGATTATGGTGCGGTCAACGCGGCCAATCTGGATGGGGGCATGTCTTCATCCATGGCATACGAGGGTGAAGAGATTTTAAATAATTGTTCTATCAAGGGGCCGAGAGATATGCCTACGGCTTTTATAGTGGAAAGATAGGAGAGCGCGATGAAGACACTGGAGAAGAAAAAAGGAAGAGGATATTGGATATTTTTGCTTGGCTGGAGTGTTTTGCTGACGGTGGTTATGGCAGCTGCCCTGATATGGTTTTACGGTTTTCTGAAAGATTATCAAAGGGTTTTTGATGAAACGCGCCCATTGTTGTATCAAAATAAGGTGATGGAGATATTTACAGCCCGCGATGCGGAGCAGATTCTGGAGCAGGCAGAGCCGGTAGAGCTGGGACCTTTTGAGAGCAGGGAGAATTACATATCTTTTTTGAATGATTACCTGTCAGGAAAAAGTATTGATTTTGGGACGAAAGCAGGAGAACATATAGAGGAGAGACCGGTGTATGTGATAACGGCGGACGAAACGCCGTTTGCGGTAGTGCGGCTTAAGAAAAAGTCGGAGACGGCATCTTACGGTCTGCCTCTCTGGGAGACAGGAAGCATCGAGTTGCTGCCTATGACGACAAAGGAGTATGAGCTGGTTGCGCCTTCTGCAGTGACTGTAACGGTCAACGGAATTACGGTGACGGAGGATGCACTGGAAGAGAGCGGAATTCGTGGAACTGCGGAAGAATATTTAGAGGCTTATACCCAGATTCCCTCATACAGCCAGTATGATCTTGGGCAGTTTTATGGTGAACCGGAGATTTACGGCACGAATGAAGCAGGAGAGCCTGTGGATATCAGCTATGATGAGAAAGAACATTGTTACAGGGCAGACTTTGGAGGAAATGAGATTCTCAAAGAAGAGGTAGAGGATTATGTGATACAGGCGGTTACGGATTATGCTATGTATGTATCCAACGATATGGCTTATAATTCATTAGACAAGTATTTTCCCGCAGGCTCCAAACTGCTTATGGGAATCAAGAGTAACCAGAGGCAATGGTATGACGACCATCGCAGGCCGGAGGTTAAAAATCAGAAGATAACGGAATTCACAGTATACTCGGAGGACGCCTTTTCTGCCCAGGTGTACTTAGAACAGCATATGTATGTAGATTTTTCAAAAAATACGGAGGTAGTGGTCACGGATTTGCATGTCTATTTTGTAAAGATAGACGGTGCGTGGAAAGTGGCGGGTATCGCATTTTGATAATAAGGCGTGGTTTACATAATAGAGTTGTGGATGCATAATTAAGATAAGGAATGGGTCATTTTTTAAAGACCCATTCCTTTTGTATTTGATAGCTGATCAAGAATAACACAGTATCTACGATGGCCTTGATCAGGGTTTTTCCGACGTTGCCTGCGCCACACAAATTGGAGGCCAGTGAGACAAGACCTGCGGATGCCGCGAACTGCAGGATGCAGAGCAGATAATAACGCGCCAAAGAAGATTTATTCTTGGAACGGAATACTTTCTTGCTGTTGAGCAGATAGTTGAACAGGGAGGAACAGACCCTTGCAGCGGCGGTGGCTATGACTACGTTCCATGCACCGTCCGGCATAAAGTATGTCAGAATACTGATCAACAGGAAGAACAGGGCTATATCCAGCAGGGCGGACATAAGGGAACTTGCTAAAAAGGCAAAAATAGTCCGATAGATCTTGATGGAATCCTTAAGTGGGTTGAAATGTGAGGAGTCGTTATCGTCAAGATATATGGTGCGGATCGTCACCTCGGTGAAAGGAATATCGTGTGTCTTCATTTCTAAGAGCATATTTGTTTCATATTCGTAGCGTTCCCCGGCGGTTTCTAACATCAGGGGGAGATACTGTGCGGGAATCGCTCTAAGTCCGGTCTGTGTATCCGTAATCCGGATGCCGCAGGCAAAGCGGAAGACGCTGCGGGTCATAACATTACCAAAGCGGCTGCGGAAAGGAACTTCGTCTGCGGAAAAGTTTCTTGCCCCCAGCACAATTTGATCGGGAATCTCAGACAGTTTCAGGCAGCAGGCATAAATGTCGTCAGGGTGGTGCTGGTTGTCGCCGTCCACGGTGATGACGCCTGTGCATGAGGGGCGGTTCTCCATACAATAAGAGAATGCGGTTTTCAGGGCACAGCCCTTGCCCCGGTTTTCCGGATGGGTGAGTACGGTAACATTAGGGAAGGCCCCTGCTTTTTCAAAGAGTACATCGAACTCGCTGCCGCTGCCGTCGTTGACGACAATAACATCGTGAAATCCCTTCCCGCTTAATCCTTCCAGAACAGCCAAAAGTTTTTCATCCGGCTTGTATGAAGGCAGAATCACGGACATATTATTTATAAATTCATTCATATTAATAACCATGCCTTTCTTTGCAGTAGTGTCATTATAGCATATGTCATGAAAAAATAACAGTATTTTGAAATTTTACTTCTTAAAGCATCCGGTGCTTTTCAAACCTCTTTTTCCTTGCCATAACTGGAATTATTTGCTATAATTTTTTTGACATTATCTTGTGTTAAACAATAGAAAGTACGCTCTGCGCTCTTTCTATTGTCATGAATAAAATGTAAAGGAGATGTAATAATGAAAGGAAACATTGTTGTTGGACAGTCTGGCGGCCCTACAGCCGTAATTAACTCTTCTGTGGCAGGTGTTTATGCAGCAGCCAAGAAATTAGGTGTTAAGAAAATTTATGGTATGGTTCATGGTATCGAGGGATTTTTACAGGATAAGATGATTGACCTTGGTGAGTATCTTGATGATGAAACAGGTATTGAGTTATTGAAGAGAACTCCTTCAGCATTTTTAGGCTCATGCCGTTTTAAAATGCCTAAGATTGAAGGAAATGAAGATGTATATGAGAAAGTATTTGAAATAATGGAGAAACACGACATCGAATGTCTGTTCTATGCAGGCGGAAATGATTCTATGGATACTGTGAAGATGCTTTCCGATTATGCGGCAGCTCACAATAAACCACAGAGATTTATGGGTGTTCCCAAGACAATTGATAACGATCTTCCGATTACCGACCATTGCCCGGGCTACGGTTCAGCAGCTAAGTATATTGCAACCAGCATGAAGGAAATTATCCGTGACAATGAATCTTTCGGCGCTAAGAAGCCTACTATCTGTATCGTTGAGATCATGGGACGTAACGCAGGCTGGCTTACTGCAGCGGCAGCTTTATCCAAGGGTGATGACTGCAGCGGTCCTGATGCTATTTATTTACCGGAGAGAGTATTTGACATGGACAAGTTTATGGCTGATGTTAAGCATCTGGCAGAAACCAAGTCTTCTGTTGTAATTGCGGTTTCTGAGGGCGTTCATATTGCAGACGGACGTTATGTATGCGAGCTTGGCAAGGAAGTTGCAGTAGATGCTTTCGGTCACAAGCAGATGTCAGGAACGGCTGTTATGCTTGCTAATAAGATTGCAGAAGAGACTGGTCTTAAGACCCGTGCGGTAGAGTTCTCTACTTTACAGCGTGCAGCAACTCATATAGCATCTCTTACAGATATTAACGAAGCATTCCAGGTTGGCTTTGATGCAGTAAATGCTGCTGAAGAAGGCAAGACCGGTATGATGATCACTCTTGACAGAAACGGTGATTCACCTTATCAATGCGGTACAAGCGCATATGATATCCATGCAATTGCCAATGTTGAGAGAAAAGTTCCCGACGAATGGATCACAGAGGATGGCAAGGGCTTAAATGACGGTTATGAGAAATATGCAAGACCGCTTATTATGGGCGAATTGCAGCCGTTGTATGTAAATGGACTTCCTCGTCATTTGGTGCGTAAATAGGACTGATATATTATATAAGTAATTAAGGGATCGGGCCTTTGGGGGTCTGATCCCTTTTTATATTATGGAATGGGAGCAAAAGCATAATTCTAATTGTATAATTATGCTAAAAATGATATTATATTAAGAAAAATGTCATTGAATTAAAACCATTATATTTAAAAAGGAGACTGCAGCAATGATTAATATATTTAATAGGAAAACGGTTTTCACATCTTTTTCTATGGAAGAGCAGGCAAATATAAGAAATGTATTAGATAATAATGGAATAAGGCATTATGTAAAAGTAATTAACAGGAGAAGTTCTTCTCCGTTTGCGAGTGGTACAAGGTCATTAACCGGAAGTTTTGGAGAGAAATTTGAATATACGTATGAATATATTATTTATGTTCATAAAAAGGATTATGAACTGGCGAACAGATGTATACATAAATAATTTTTTATAAATGGGAGAAAAAATATGTCACAGGAAAATGCAACAAAAGAAATTGCAAAGATTCTGGTAGTGGATGATGTGGAGAATAACAGGTTTGTGCTGCGTGATATTATACAGGAGATGGGACATCAGCCTGTTTTGGTAGAGAGTGGCGCACAGGCGCTCAAAGTGATTGAAAGGATGCATCCTCAACTTGCTATTTTGGATATAGCGATGCCGGAGATGGATGGATATGAGTTATGTAAACTAATAAAAGGCAATCCGGAAACAAGAGATATTCCGGTAGTTTTCATTTCGGCATTTGATGATCCTTCGGATGTGGTGAAAGGATTTGATTTCGGCGGTGAGGATTATATTACCAAGCCTTTTATACCTAAGGTAGTAAAGGCGAGACTTAAGCTGCACTTAAAATTGTATGACGCCCATAAGGAATTGCATGAGATGAACAGGCGCTTGAAGAGTTTTGTGAACGAGCAGCTTTATCAGTTGGAAATGGAAAAGAAGAACGTTCTTTATGCACTTATCCGCGTGGCAAGGGAGAACGCCTGCTATGATGTAAATCATATGGAGCGTCTTTGTTATAACTGCCGTATTTTGGTAGAAGCTATGCAACTATCGCCTGAGTATGGGCATTTAATTTCGGATTCTTATGTTGATACTATTGAGATAGCGGCTCCGCTTTGTGATTTGGGGAATGTGGCAATTCCTACGGACATTTTACAGAAAAAAGAATCTCTTACGCCTGAGGAAATGGAAGTTATACGGACGCATACTACGATAGGCGCTACAATTCTTAATGATGTCATGGATACCGGAGATTATAACGACTTTTTACAGATGTCAATGGATATAGCGCACTATCACCATGAAAACTGGGACGGAAGCGGTTATCCCTGCCGGAAGAAGGGGAATGAAATTCCATTATCGGCACAGATTGTATCAATAGTGAGTGACTATTGTGCGATTACGGAGAATCGTATCTATAGGGAGTCTTATCATATTGAAGATGCGCTTGAGATGATGGAGAAGGATGTTGGTAAAAAATACAATCCGGACATTTTCCGTATTATAAGTAAAATATACCGTCATATGCACTAGAAAAACACAACTGTCTGCAATCGGACTTCCATATGTTTGGTGAGGAGGGGTGTACGTGGAGTATTTCAAAAAGAATCAGGAGAGTCAAAAAAACTCTGAACGGTTTATTGTTGCATTGTTTACTGTATATAGTCTGAATTTGTTAATAAGCATGGTTCGCACAGGGGCGGAAGTATGGCTTTCAGGTCTGGTTCTTATAGGGATTGTGGCGGCATGGATTATAAATATAAGCAAATACAGGAATTTTCGTGTAAGGGCGGTATGTATTTCGACTATAATGCAGATTACGGTTATTTTGTATGCCGCAAATACGGAAAATCTCTCCGAAATGATACCAACGTTTATGGCTATTCTTATTATTGTAGCGTTTTATGGTTTTACTGATCTGTTGTTTTTAACGCTTATTTCAGCACTTTTAATAATTTTTTATCATGGAATTATTATTAAAAGTTTCGCAGGGATGCCCACTGATGAGCTTTTAAGGCTTGTAGCCCAGCTTGGGAATATATTCTGCGCGGAATTTGTGCTTTATATATGGATAAAAAAACGAAACGAAAGACATGAGCAGATGTATCAGATTATTGATGCGCTTATGGATGCGGAAAAAAGCAAGGATGACTTTTTAGCGAATGTCAGCCATGAAATAAGGACTCCGGTAAATACGATTTGCGGTATGAGCGAGATGACCCTTAGAGAGCATGATCCGGAGAAAATGCGCGACGAAATTCTGGACATAAGAGACGCCGGACATAATCTGATGTCACTGGTCAGTGACATTCTTGACTTTTCACAATTACAGCAGGGAAAAATGAATATTGAGGAAGAGGCATATAATATTACTTCTAC
>CAMWKB010000074.1 GCA_947174705.1 uncultured Lachnospiraceae bacterium | reverse complement strand
ACTATGTAGTATATAAGTTTAGAATGCACGTTCTTTTTTGACCTATAATCACATAAAATGCTTTAAAAGAATATATTTTGGAAAAGCATATGCAGATTATAAAAACATTACAAAATCAGACTGAACAGGCCAAGGAGCAAAAAAGACAGGTGCCGGTAGAGAAAAAAATGAGGCTGGTGCAATCCATACGCGCGGAAAATATGGATAACCGTATGAAGCTAAGGCAGAGGGAACACTTTTTATACGGAACCGAGAGCAGTGCGGTGCCGCTTTGGAGTAAAGGGGAGCCTATGCAAATGGCAGACGGTTATCCAAACGGTGAAAACTCAGAGGAAATGCCCCCTGGGTCAAGTACATTTAAACTGCGTATGACGGCAGCCATTATATTATTCGTTGCATTTCTCTTATGCGACGTGGGAGGCTATAAGTTCTGGGGGTATTCCATGAATGATATTTATGGATTAATCCGCGAAGATTATTTCCAAATTTACAATGATAAGAAGGTAGAAGAACTGCCGCAGTTGACGGAGCTTTTAAAGCTTGATGATTGAAATACTTAATATATTTAAACAAGAAAGGTCCACGTATGAAAAGAAAACTGGCATTATCAGATGAAATCTTAATGCAGGTAGAAAAACCGGCCCGTTATATCGGAAATGAAGTTAATTCTGTTATGAAAAATAAAGAAGATGTGGACATCCGTTTTTGTATGTGTTTTCCCGATATTTATGAAATCGGTATGTCGCATCTTGGAATTCAGATATTATACAGTATGTTCAATTCATGGGATGACGTATGGTGTGAACGAGTGTACTCCCCCTGGGTGGACTTGGATAAAATTATGCGCGATAAGGGGATTGCCCTATTTGCCTTAGAGTCTCAGGAGCCTGTTAAAAACATGGATTTTCTTGGTATAACCATTCAATATGAGATGTGCTATACCAATATTTTACAGATATTGGATTTGTCGCAAATTCCATTGTATGCAAAAGACAGGAGCGAAAATGACACTATCGTGATAGGCGGAGGGCCCTGCAGCTACAATCCGGAACCGATTGCGGATTTTTTTGATTTGTTTTATATAGGAGAAGGCGAGACACAGTATCGCCTTCTCTTAGACACATATAATGAAAATAAGCGAAATGGCGGCACTCGTCGTGAATTCTTGGAAAAAGCAGCTCAGATTCCGGGCATTTATGTGCCTTTATTTTATGAAGAGGAATATAAACCGGACGGCACGGTAAAAGGCCGCAAAAAGCTGTATGATAAGGCTCCCGATACGGTATTAAAGGAAATTGTAATGGATGTTTCAGATACACACTATCCTCTAAAGCCGATAGTGCCTTTTATTCAGGTGACTCAGGACAGGCTTGTTTTGGAAATACAAAGAGGCTGCATAAGAGGCTGCCGTTTTTGTCAGGCGGGTCAGTTATATCGTCCGGTCAGGGAAAGAGACGTCGATGTCCTTAAAAAGTATGCGGTGGAGATGCTGAATAACACCGGTTATGATGAAGTTTCCCTGAGTTCGTTAAGTTCCAGTGATTATTCAAAATTAAATGAACTGCTCGAATTCCTGATTGGATATTGTAACAGCCGTTATATTAATATTTCCCTGCCTTCGCTTCGTATAGACGCCTTTTCACTGGACGTTATGGGAAAGGTGCAGGATGTGAAGAAAAGCAGTCTTACCTTTGCACCGGAAGCGGGCAGCCAGCGGCTTAGGGATGTTATAAATAAGGGATTAACAGAAGAGGTTATTTTAGACGGCGCGGCGCTTGCCTTTAAAGGTGGCTGGACAAGGGTTAAGCTGTATTTTATGTTGGGACTGCCTACGGAGACTGAAGAAGATATTTTAGGCATAGGAGATTTATCCAATAAAATAGCGGCAGTTTTCTTTGATACGGTACCGAAAGAGAAGAGAGTAAACGGTAAGGTCCAGATTGTAACAAGTACATCTTTCTTTATTCCCAAACCTTTTACGCCGTTTCAGTGGGCAAGGATGTGTACTAAGGAAGAATTTATAGAGAAGGCTTATCAGACCAAAAAGGGTATAATGTCGCAGCTTAATCAGAAGAGTATCAAATATAACTGGCATGAAGCGGATGTAAGTGTGCTTGAAGGAATTCTTGCAAGAGGTGACAGGAAACTTGCAAAGGTGATTTTAACAGCGTATAAAAGGGGCTGTCTGTTTGATTCATGGAGTGAATGCTTCCACAATGACGTCTGGCTCTCTTGTTTTGAGGACTGCGGCATTGATATGGACTTTTATACTACCCGTGAGAGAAACGAGGACGAAATATTCCCTTGGGATTTCATAGATTGCGGCGTTACTAAGGAATTTCTTTTAAAAGAGTGGAAAAAGGCGATGAACGGTGAGACTTCTCCCAACTGTAAGAGTCAGTGTCAGGGTTGCGGCGCAAACCGTTTCGGGGGCGGAGTGTGTTTTGAACGCTGAGAGGAGTAACACAATGAAAATCAGGATTAAGTTTGCAAAATACGGAACTCTTAAATTTATTGGGCATTTAGACGTTATGCGTTTTTTTCAGAAGGCAATCCGCAGGGCCGGTATTGATATTAAGTATTCTGAGGGGTTCAGCCCCCACCAGATTATGTCTTTTGCAGCGCCGCTTGGTGTAGGAATGGAAAGTATGGGTGAATATCTTGATATAGAGGTTAATTCAATTACATCCGTAGAGGACATGAAGACCGCCCTTAATGAAACTATGGTGGATGGTATCGATGTATTGTCGGTAAAAATCCTGCCCGATTCAAGTAAAAACGCAATGGCAAGTGTTGCTGCGGCAGCTTATACCATTTCATATAAAGAGGGGAATTTTCCCATTGATGATATACAGCAGAAGCTTGCTGATTTTTATGCAAAAGAAAGTATTGTCGTTACCAAAAAGACCAAAAAGAGCACTATGGATATGGATTTAAAGCCCGGAATATTTGAGCTTAAAATGGACAAACCTCTAAATATCCCAAGTGATATCGACTCTGATGGCGACAAACAGATAACGCCTGTTATATATATTCTGGTAGATGCAAGCAGCAGCGGAAATATTAAGCCATCTATGGTGCTTGATGCATTTTGTGCTTACTGTAACGTGGAGCTTGAACCGTATTCTTGCCAGATTACCAGACTGGAAACTTATACCAGAATTATAGATGCACAGGGAGAGGAAAAGTTAGTTCCTTTGGAGGAAGCAGGGCATGAATGAGAATGAAAAGGGCAAAATCCTTATTCTGGAATTAAATAACCGCTTGTTTTCGATTCTGATTCGTGGTAATCGTATACTTTTGATACAGTCGTGGGCTCTGACTAAACAGATTCAATCTCTTCCTAAGCAGTCACCACCCCTTTCTAAACAAATAGCAATCGATAGTTACTCACAGGATAAACTTCCAAACGATAATAATTTTGCGGTAGGAAGTATACATGTGGGCAGGGTGGCGAATGTAGCCGTTAATATAGGAGCGGCTTTCGTGGAATTACAAAATAATGAGATGACTTTTTTCCCGCTTGCGGAGCTAAAAGACGCCATAATAACAAACAGAAAACCGGACGGCAGACTTAAGGCAGGTGACGAGCTGCTTGTTCAGATTGTAAAAGAACCTGTTAAAACAAAACTTGCCAGCGTCTCTTCAAAACTTTCACTTACCGGTTCTTATGTAATAGTTGAGTATAAGCAGAATGCGGACAGACAGATTAGAATTTCCTCAAAACTTGGTGCGAAATATAACCACTTGTATAAGAATCTGGAGCCGCTTAAGGAAATTACGGAAAAATTCAACATAATCATCCGTACAAACGCTGAAACTGCCGAAGATGTCTCTGATGTTGTTGATGAAGCATGTATGCTGTCGGATAAGTTATCCCATATATTGGAGATTGCCAATAAAAGAACGTGCTTTAGCTGTCTATATAAATGTGAAGCGGAATATATAACTTTTATTAAAAATTGTTACCGCTATGAATACGATGAAATTATTACGGATAATAGGGAAATCTATGACAGTCTGCTTGAGGATAGTATGTTAAAAACTTCTAAAATCCGCTTTTATGAGGATAAAATGCTGCCTTTATATAAGCTCTACTCCATAGAAACCAGAATCCGCGAGCTGACGGAAAGGAAAGTCTGGCTTAAATCAGGGGCGTATATCGTTATCGAACAGACCGAAGCATTGATTGCCATAGACGTAAATACCGGCAAATATGAATCCCGCAAAGATAAAGAAGAGACTTATTTCAAAATAAATCTTGAAGCAGCCGAAGAAATTGCGTTTCAACTGCGTGCAAGAAATCTTGCAGGGATGATTTTGGTAGATTTTATCAATATGACAGAGGAAGAACATGTTGAACGGCTTACACAGCGCATGAAAGATTTGTTGAAAAATGACGCTATTCCTGCAAATGTAGTTGATATAACCGGGCTTGGTCTTATGGAAATTACCCGAAAAAAGAAGGGAAAGCCGTTTTCAGAACAGGGGGTACGGCAATGAAGTTGTTAAGTTTTAAAAAAGTTCGTGATGGAAAATACCTTAAAAACTATGAACTGACTTATTTAAATAAAAAAGGGAATGAGAAAGTCTACGAAATTGTCAGCAGGCATGAGATAGAGGATGAAAATGCATTAGGAAAGAATATCAGCGGTGTTTCTATTGTGGCAAACTATGAAGATAAATTACTGTTGCTTAGAGAATTTCGTATGGGTGTAAACCGCTATGTTTATAATTTATGCGCAGGCATGATAGAAGACGGCGAATCTCTTGAGGAATGTATAGAGCGCGAATTATACGAAGAGACCGGACTTAAAGTAAAGAGGATTATGCAGATTTTGAAACCATCCTATGCTGCAGTTGCCTTTTCAGATGTCAAGACACAGATTGCCTTTGTAGAAGTAGAGGGGGGCTTTGAGGACCATTCTTCGGAAAATGAGGTAATTGAAGCCAAATTCTATAGCAAAGAAGAAGTCCGGGAACTGTTAGAAACCGAAGAATTCAGCTCGAGGGCACAGATGGCGGCGTATTACTTTGTTAAATAGGTGGATTCAGGTGTTAAAAGGTACCTTTTTGTCCCCGAATTATAAGTGGTAAATATTGATAGTTCACACCTCTATTTTATATGTTAAAATTTTAATATAATAAAAAATAGTTAACATAAATATATATGGAGGTACTTATGAGCACTAGAACAATAAACATAATAGCAGGAATACTCTTTTTAATTTCAGGCTGTTTTACATTACTTGACGGTATTTACAACACTAGGCCATCGAATCTTTTCATCGGGGTGTGTTTTGTTGTAGTAGGATGTCTGTATTTTGTAAGGAAGCGGGAACGGCAATAAATATGCCGTTCCTTTCCTATTTCGCATGGTATTACGCTATAGATTCTCTGCCATAAAACGCTCAGTATGAGAAAGTTCTGTTTTAAAATGCTGTATTTCATTCTGTCACCATATCGTTTACATGTAAAAATGAGATGTTTCTTTATAAATCCAATATAATAGATTACACTGAATACATAATAAAGCTAAATGCATGCGAAGGAAGGTACTTATTTTATGATTGAGTTTGGGGAAAAAGTAAAACAAATACGAGAAGAGCGTGGAATGACACAACAAACACTAGCAGATAAATTGTATGTTACAAGGCAGGCTGTTTCGCGCTGGGAGCGCGGTGCGCGGTATCCGGAGCTTTTGACTGCCAAAAAAATTGCCATAATATTAGATGTCTCCTTGGATGAGCTGCTGTCTGGTGAAGAATTGAAAGAAAACATAGGAAAGGAAGCAATTTTAGTACGGCCAGTAGAGAATATTGTGCAGACCATACTATATACGGTTGTGATAATTGCATATTTACTGTTGTGTATTTTAGATGCCTATTCATTTCTTCGACCAAATAAAATCTTTGGCAATATGAATAGCATAACAAACATCAGTTCGGATGTGATTAGATTTGTATATCTGATTGCAGCCGCGATTGGCTTGATTTTATCTGCAAAAAATAAGTTGACTGCTAAAATAACGGGATATATTATGTGTATTCCATATTTTTGGTCATTTTTGTTTGCTGTTATAATGTATATTGATATGCGGATAAACGATAATGGGTACATGGATATTTTTGAATTGCTCATAGATTGTACAGTTCCGCTCATATTCACGTTGTGTATCCTATTGTTTTTTATGCTAAAGGAACGCAGGGTACCACTTACAATTATTATGGGAATAAGCATATTTGAAATTGTTCATATGGGATATATATATAAAGTAATGTTCATGCATTTTAATGATATGAATTTTGCGCAGTCAACAATACAAATGATAGGGGGAATAAGTATGTATGCTTTGTTGGGGTATCAGGCGTATGTCTGGGATAGAAAGAGAAAGGGAGCAGTATGCTGAATTATCAAGGGGTACAAAATATCAGCACGCTAAAATGCAAACGAAGGAAGGTACATATTTTATGATGGAGTTTGGAGAAAAAGTAAAGCAAATAAGAGAAGAACGTGGAATGACACAACAGGCATTGGCAGATAAATTGTATGTTACAAGGCAGGCTGTTTCGCGCTGGGAGCGTGGGGCGCGGTATCCGGAACTTCTGACTGCAAAAAAGATTGCGGGAACATTAGATGTCTCTTTAGATGAACTGCTATCGGGCGAAGAATTAAAAGAAGATATTGAAAATGAACCGATACTAACACGGCCAATAGAGAATGTTGTACAGACCATGTTATACACGATTGTGTTAATTATATATCTACTGCTATGCATTTGCAGCGTTTATTCTTTATTAATACCGAATAAAGCACTGATTGGTACTCCGGCAGGGAAGATTACCTTAATTACAATCAGTTCTGATGCAATTAGAGTTATTCATCTGGTCGTAACTGCTATTGGCCTAAGTTTTTCTGTTAAAAACAAATTGACAGCGAAAATAACAGGATATATTATGTGTACACCATATGTTTTAGCATCTTTATCGTTTTTGGCAACTTATGTTGATATGCAGATAAATGACAATGGATACATGGATATTTACGGATGGGGCATGGATTTTGCAGTACCACTCATATTTGCAGTTAGTATCCTGTTGTTTTTTTTCAGTAAAAAGTGCAGAGTGCCAATGGGAATGATTATGGGGATATGTTTTGTTACAGTTGTATATTTGCTTTGGGGTTATAAAAATAGATTCATGCGTTTTACTGATTTAGGTTTTGTTATTACGACAGCACATATGATAGGGAAAATATGCATGTCCGCTTTGTTGGGGTATCAGGCGTATATCTGGGATAAAAAGAGACAGGACGCCTGTGCGTGATTGCTTATTAATAATTAAGGATGTGGCAATATGAAAAATTGTAAATTACTTTTGTTTGATTTGGATGGAACTTTACTTCGAAGTGATAAAACTATTTCACAAAAAACGTTAAAAGCATTACAGGAATGCAGGGAAAATGGCATATCAGCTTAAAGAATTGCCTAATGATTGTGACTGCATACGCTTTTCGGATGGATACTGGTATAAATTCACCAAAAAGACTGCCACCAAAGAGAGGGTTATTATGGAAGTCTGTTCTGTATGTAAAATTAAAACAGAAGAAATTATAGCTTTTGGTGATGATTATGCGGATATCGGAATGCTTAAGTTATGCGGAAAAGGTATTGCTATGGGGAATGCTATAAATGAGGTCAAAAAAAGCTGATTGTGTAATTGGCAGTAATGATGAGGAGGGGATTGCAGAGTATTTAGCAGCAGTCAATTATTGCGAAAGATGTGAAGGTAAGAATTAAAGTTAAGCTGAAAATGTAAACTATAGTTGATTGACATTTAAATTTTATGATGTCAAGATTATTATATAAAACCAAACGCTGGTTATTAAAAAGTATCTTGCAAATGACTATATTTTACTACTGGCAAGGAGAACAATTATGAAAAGCAGATTATTGGCAGTTTTATTAAGTATCAGCATGCTCTTTAGCAGCATTCCGGTGTCGGCGGCAGAGACAGCTGGCATGAATGTTACGCAATCAGAATCCTCTATTCAGGAAGAAATAACAGAAGGTCAGGAAGATACAACAGAAGATCAAGAGGAAACAGAGATTATTAAACCCAAAGAGGAGGAAACTAAAGGAACTGAAGACGAAACGACGGATGTTCCGGAATCAGATGATGCCTCTAATGATGTGGATACAGAGAATGGAGCGGATTCTACGGAAAAAATGTCCGGAGAAGAACTTACGGATACGGTTTCGGAAGATGTTGTAAGTAATACAGATGTAGAATACAGCGCAGATTCTGACTCTGACGCAGAGGCTATGAACGATTCTGTGCCCCTGGGTACATCAAATGTAAAATTGTCAAAAGTAGGCGACGGAGAAACCAACGCTTATGATTTCGTGCGTACATATAAAATTGATAGTGAGGAGATTTTAGAAGGAAATTATTCTTTGGAATTAGCTTATTTGAATGATAGTGGCGATAATGCAATATTCAGTTCTATAGAGCTGAATACAGACAATAATTATCAGGAAACAATAATGACTGCAGCAGCGCAGACACTTGATCCTGATACGGAATATGATTTGAGGTGGACGCTTTACGATGATTCGCGCAATGTAGTAAATATTGTATATGAGACAGTACATACTCTGAAACCGCGTATTATATTGGATAAAAAGGACAGCCAAAGCTCTTCACAGGAGTATCAGATTAGCTTAGATGATAAGGATACAGCTAATTTTGAAACAGCAACCGATATTTCTTTAGACATATACGCCTTTATCCGCAAGAAAGGCAGCGAGAACTATTATCAGGCTGCTGATGTATCTTTGGGGCAATATAATCAATATGGCGGATTAATTAAAATTACGGATTTAGATCCGGATACTGAATATGAATTTATGCTGCGCAGTAGTAATAAGAGTGATATGGGTATGGAATATGCTGCTGATACCTTTACGACAGGTGCAGATACAAGTGAGGGCCAGACAAAAATATCCGCATTTAATTACGAACTTGATTTTGCAGTAGATGAGAAGAAAACTACAAATAATAAAGCAGTCATTTCAGTTTCTGCCGGAAATACCAGAGTGGAAGATGAAAGGATAAAAGTAATCTTAAGTTTAGATAACGGACAGCAGCAGACAGTTACTTTAAACAAATCAAAAAATTTTAAGAATGACGTCGTATTTACAGAACTTATTGGCGAAACTAAATATACGATTGTCAAGGCTGTTTTCAGTTCATTAGAATGTAGGGATTATGTTGAAGCAGGTGAGCGCGATTGTACTTTTGAGTTTACAACAAAAGCGCCGGAAATTCCGAAATCGATTACGCTTTCCGAGAATAAGCTTTTTTTAAATGTGGCAAATGTACAAACAGCAGGTGGAGATTATTATAGTCTGAAAGCAGAGGCCGTACCTGCAGCTGCCTCAGCAGATTTTGAATGGGAAAGCAGTGATACGGCAGTAGCGACGGTAAACGACGGAAGAGTAAATGCGAAGGGCGTTGGTAATGCTATAATAACTGTTAAATCCAAATATGATTCAAACATCAGTGCATCGTGTGAAGTAACCGTAAAAAATTATTTGGTAGGCTATCAGGTTGAAGGTAAACCACTTGATATTATTAGATATTATAGGCTGTTTTCTGTTTATAAAAATGCACAGGTGAAAGGTTTTGACTTATATGAATGTAATGATGACGGCAGCTTTGTATTACTGTCCGATTATAATGTTACTTCAATAAGACCGGAAATTGCATCATGGAAAGAAGGCAGATTGTATGCCAATTCAGTCGGCAGTACTGAACTGATTTTTGAAAAGGACGGTTATAAGGCAAAACTTAAATTAGAGGTAAATACAGAGGGAAAAGGATTCGGCATTAAAAACATCACAACAACCCAAAACGAGTATCCGGCAATCAAAGAATCAGATGGAAGTTATACGCTTGCATATACAGCGGGAATTTCCTATACGGCAAATGTTGAAGTGAGTCCTAAACAATATATCTCTTCGGACGATTTTAAATGGACAATTTCCAACACTGATATAGCGGAAGTAAATGACACGGGTGTCATAACGCCGAAGGGCGAAGGTGATGTAGATTTAACAATAGAAGCACGCAGAAATTATAATATTGATGATCTGCCATACAAAAATAATAGTATAAAACTTACATTGCATATAAAGAATCTGCCAACAAGCAGCGATACCTCTGAATTATATGCTTTAGCAAACGTAAACTCTAAGATAGGTGATGTTAAATTTCCTGCAAACTGGGGAGAAGGCTGGTCATGGAAATATCCTGATACGCCGCTTTTAACAAATGCTGTAAATAATAATAACGTATATCCGTTTGAGGCAGTATACAGCGGTGCAAAAAGTTATCCTGTTGAAACGACGATTTCGGTACACATAGGAAGGATTACAGGTGTTTCTGTAGAAGAAACTTCGACTGATCATAATCATGTATTGGAAGTTGGCGATAATGATGCGATTAAGCTGGAATTAACACCTTTATATCAGGGCAGCGTATCCCCTGAGGCTTATGAGATAAATATCCCTGATATAAACGGTCTTAATATTACAAAGAATGAAAACGGAAGCTTTAGCATTAAGGCTTCTAAAAAAGGCAATTATACGCTAAAGCCTGTGATTAAGGCAAAAGGAACATCAACTGTTCTTGCATCGACAAGCTATAAAATTAAGGCAGTCGAAGACAAACAGGTGGGTTCTATTGTAATTTCATCCGAAACTGACGGAGTAAAAATCAGCGGAAATAAGATTACATTTGCATCTGTAGATGCCAAGAAAGACTTTACACTAAAGGCAGTGGTAAAAGATCGTTATGGGGAAAATATAAAAACTGCGCTTACATGGAAAACCACTGATAAAACGGTAGCTACGGCAGCGCCAGTCTCCAAGTCAGATACACATTCGGCAAATGTAAAGGTTAAAGGTGGCGGACATACGGTAATTATGGTGACTGCCAAAGATTCATCCGGTTATTTAGCGACATTAAACTTAGAGGTACAGGACCATACTCCGCGTGTTGATGTGGCAAAGGCCTCTGTAAACATGGCGTATGACTATGACGATTATAATGGAAAAGGATATGCGTATGATACAGGCGGTGCGGTAGAAATTGTTCCGGTATATGGAGAAAACATAACCACTGTAGAACTACGCAACCAAAACGGTGGACAGAAATTAACTAACTTAACAATTGAAAGGTATAAAAATAATGCATATTTAGTACAGCCGCTAACCGATAATCTTGAAAAGGGTACTTATAATTGCACTATATTTGTTAAGACTAATGCAGGAGGAAATGAAGGATATAAGTTCCCGTTAAAAGTATCTGTTACAGATAAATCCCCCAGAGTGTCTGCCAAGATGACTGATGTACCCAATCTGTTTTTAAAATATTCCAGCGGTTACATAGACCTTAATATATCCGGCGGGTACTCTTTGGATAGCAGTAGTGTGACATGGGAAGATGAATCCATAGATGCTGATAACGGATTTATAATAAGTTGCAATGATAATCTTCCAAAGAAACTTATAGTATCGCAAAAATCCGGTCTTAAAGTGGTGAACGCAAAACTCTTAGATGATAAAACAGCAAAAGGCAAATTGAGATTAAAGCTTAGAGGATATAAGAAAACATATGAGTTCAATAACTTTACTATTAAATATAAATATAAAAAGCCTGTCTTAGTTACACAAAATGCAAGCAGTAATATTTTTCCGTCCATTGGTAAAAATGAATCTCGTTTTGGAATATATGATAAAACAAATGATAAATATATGTATTTTTATGAAAGCGGATCAATATATACTAATTCTTATGATGAAATAAAATGTGATAGTGATGATGTTATACTTAACACTGATAAGGATTATGTAAACTATACATATAACGGTCAGTCAGGAAATAAAAAAATTAAACTTACATTAGATTCAATGCAATGGAGAGAGCCTGTAAGTGTAACCCATACGATAAAGGTAATAAAGCCCAAAGCATATTTAGAGTATGGACAGATTACCTTAAATACTAATTTTAAGAGTAAATTAAGCAATAATATTTATTTAAAGGATAAATATAGGATAAATTACACGAATATCGAGATTAAGGGAGCAAATGCCAAGTCACAGAAACTGTTGGACGATGATTTATTTGTTATTACATCTGAAAGAAATGCAATTGCTGTAGAACAAAGTCAGGCAGATTTTATGGGGGCAAAAATTCCCGCAGGTGTTTACAGCTATAAGATAACGCCTTCTTATAAGAAACCTGACACAGGTGAGACGGTAACCCTAAACACTATGACCTTAAAGATAAAAGTAATAAACAAAGCGGTTACTGCCAAAGTAAGTCCAAAGGGATCTCTGGATCTTACATACGGGGCTTATTATTATGAACCTGTTGACAAGAAGAATGTAGCAGTGCTTGTTAATCCTAAATTTAGTAATTATGGAAGTGGATACAGCATAGAAAGCTATAAACTGACAGGGGCGTATAGAGATTATTTTACGTTAGATTATGGATGGATAAAGTATAATAATAAGTACAGCTATAATTACTATATCAAAATCAAGGATAATCATGATACTCGTAAATTAAAGGCTAAGCAGGCATATAAGCTTGCAATAGAATATAAGATTACTAATAACAACGGAGAAAGCTTTGTTGTAACAAGCAACACCTTTACAATCAAACCTAAACAGTCATCTCCGAAGATTAAGGTAAAAAATAATAATCAGACCTTATATGCAGGAGCGGCAGGAAATCTGACCAGAACATATTACTTATCGGTGCCTGATTGTTATGCCATGACTTATATTACAGGAGGTCTTGACTGTAATAAAGACGGCATTAATGATATAACTGTAGCATCCGGATTCGAGGGTAATTCTGTAGTCGTGAGGATTAATGATAGAGATGCCGTATTGGCAACTGCAAATGGCAAGAGCTATAGCATTCCTATTACAGTAAGACTTCAGGGAAGCGATGGTATAGCTAAAAACGTAAAAATAACAATTAAAGTAAAAATAAAAAGATAATATTGACAAACTTAACCAAAAAGTATAAAATATTTGAGTATGCCGCACAGTGAGGTATAAGTATGGGAACATCACCGAAGCTGGCGAGTAATTATGAACAGGTGTTCATAAGAATAGGAGGTGCCATATGTACGCAATTATTGCAACAGGCGGAAAACAGTATAAGGTTTCCGAAGGAGACGTGATTAAGATTGAAAAATTAAACGTCGAGGTAGGAGCTACTGTTACATTTGACCAGGTAATCGCAATCAGTGACAAAGAGCTTAAGGTAGCAGGCGATGTTGCAGGTGCAACCGTATCCGGAACAGTTATGGATCAGGGACGCGCTCGTAAAGTTATCGTTTACAAGTATAAGAGAAAATCCGGCTATCATAAGAAAAACGGTCATAGACAAGCATACACTCAGGTAAAAATTGATAAGATTAACGCATAATTTTTCCGGATAAATGCTTAAAGGTGTGAAATGACAACAATAACATTTCATAAAACAAAGTCAGGAGAGTATACAGGCTTTACATGCAGCGGTCATGCGGGCTTTGATGATTACGGT
>CAMWKB010000073.1 GCA_947174705.1 uncultured Lachnospiraceae bacterium | reverse complement strand
TAAAATAAATATGAACAAATTATGAACAACATCCAAGTCAACCACTTTTTCATAAATTCCTTAGAGTTTCTCCGGCTCCGGATATTCCACTCCGAACGTATCAACAGTAACGGTCTGCATTACCTGCTCTTCCAGCGGTCTGTCGTTATAATCAGTAGCCGTCTCTGCAATTTTGTTTACAACTTCCAAACCTTCTATTACTTTTCCAAACGCCGCATAAGCACCGTCAAGATGCGGGCTTGTCTTGTGCATGATAAAAAACTGGCTTCCTGCGGAATCGGGATGCATACTTCTTGCCATAGATAAAACGCCTGCTGTATGTTTCAGATCATTCTGAAAGCCATTCTGTGCAAACTCGCCGCGAATGGAATAGCCCGGACCACCCATACCGGTGCCTTCCGGATCTCCGCCCTGAATCATAAAATTTTTTATAACCCTGTGAAAAATAAGACCGTCATAGAATTTATTCTGAATAAGATTTATAAAATTATTGACCGATGTCGGAGCAATTTCAGGATATAATTCAGCTTTAATAACGTCTCCGTTTTTCATTGTAAATGTAACTATTGGATTTTGTGACATAGTTTTGATTCCTTTCTGATTTTATAATATAATAATTTTATAGTAAATAGCCAAGAAGGTAAAGAGGGATGTTTAAAAAGATTATTTTTATTTTGGATGATGAACAGGCAATCGCAGGAATTGAAACACTCGCGGACGAGCTTTCTTTGTATGGGATAAAAGTACAAATTTTAGGCGTTCCTTTTAGAAAGCCTGCAGACTGTTTTTCCTCAGAGCTTAAGGCTGAAAATATCCCTACACTCTATATTACAGATAATCCCCTCTATCATAAATTTCTCTGCGATAATTCCCTGCCGGTCATCGTCTATCTTCATGATAACAACCGTGATAAAATTTTTTCATACGCCGAATACGCTATTGAGAATATAGATGAAATTGAATATGAATCCCTTAAACTTGCCTATCAACGCCTAACCGGACAACCTTGGACTATTTTGGAAACAAACAGATGCATAATCAGGGAAAGCACGTTAGACGATGTGGACAGCTTTTATGAAATATATGCGGAACCCTCAATCACACAATATATGGAAAACCTATATACGGATAAGGATGAAGAAATCGCATATATTCAGGATTACATCAAAAATGTTTATGCCTTCTACGGATACGGCATGTGGACGGTATTAGATAAAGCCGGTATGGAGATTATTGGCAGAGCCGGTATCAACTGGCGTGAAGGCTTCGATATTCCGGAACTTGGATTTGTTATTGCCGTACCGTTTCAGAGACAAGGTTATGCCTATGAAATCTGTAGTGCTATAATTGAGTACGGTCATAAAGAACTTGGATTTACTGCATTTCAGGTGCTTATAATGGAAGGAAATAAAATATCAAAGATGCTTTGTGAAAAGCTGGGATTTACGTATGTGGAGAAAGTATTTTTAGATGATATACAATATGACAGAATGATACTTCACAGGTAAGGTTGTATACAATTATACATATATATTGACATATTCCCTCATATATTATAAAATAAGTATCGTTACAAGGGTGTAATAGTTTATTATTTAAATCTATTATACCCTTATTTAATGCATAAGAATGGAGGATGTTATGTTAGAATTTATTACAAATGTGAACAATGCTGTAAACAGCTTTGTATGGGGCTGGCCGGCCCTGATTCTTTTATCGGTAGTTGGTGTTCTTATGACTATCCTGACTAAATTTTTCCAAATCGGCCATATAGGACACTGGATGAAGATGACAATCGGTGCTATTTTCAAGGATAAGGATGTTGTCGGACATACAGAGGACAAATCCATTTCCCAGTTTCAATCACTGTGTACCGCACTGGCTGCTACTGTAGGTACAGGAAATATTGTCGGTGTGGCAGGCGCAATTATGGTCGGCGGACCCGGCGCGGTATTCTGGATGTGGCTCATCGCATTCTTCGGAATGATGACTAATTATTCGGAAAATGTACTTGGTATTTACTATCGCCGTAAAAACAGTAACGACGAATGGTCTGGCGGCGCTATGTACTACTTAAAAGACGGTCTTGGCTCTAAAAAAGGCTGCAAGCAGATTGGTATGGTTCTTGCCGTACTATTTTCAATCTTCTGTTTACTTGCCTCCTTCGGAATCGGCAATATGACGCAGATTAACTCTATTTCAGGAAACATGAACACTGTATTCGGAGTTCCTACATGGATTACAGGTATAGTTGTCATGATCATCGGTGGTCTGGTAATTGTCGGCGGTCTTAAACGTATTGCTTCAGTTACGGAAAAAATTGTTCCTTTCATGGTTGTGATTTATATAGTAGGAAGCATTGTAATACTTATCACAAACATTTCCCACATTGGCGCTGTGTTTGGTGCTATTTTTAAAGGTGCATTTGCAGCAAAAGCGGCAGGCGGCGGTATAGTAGGCTACGGCGTTAAACTGGCAATTGAACAGGGTATGAAACGAGGCGTTTTCTCTAATGAAGCGGGACTTGGCTCCTCAGTTATGGTTCATTCCAATTCCAACGTAAGCGAACCTGTACGCCAGGGCATGTGGGGAATCTTTGAAGTATTTGCAGATACAATTATTGTCTGTACTTTGACGGCTTTTTCCGTACTTTCTTCCGGTCTGATAGATTTGGAAACCGGTGTGGCGCTCGATACATATAACGGAATTGAATTAACCAAGGCTAACATTGTATCCACAGTATTTTCCATGCATTTTGGAAAAGCGGGAGCCGCTTTTGTAGCAATTGCGGTTATGCTGTTTGCTTTCTCTACATCGCTTGGCTGGAGCCACTACGGAACTAAGGCCTGTGAATTTTTGTTTGGTGAAAAGTTCACCATCGTTTACAGAGTGATTTTCGTAGTCGCGATCTATGGCGGCGCTGTAATGGGTGACAACCTTGCATGGGATTTAGCTGATACCTTTAACGGCCTTATGATGCTCCCCAACTTAATCGGTGTACTGGTTCTATCTCCTCTGGTATATAAGATTACTGCGAATTATGTAAACCGAGTTCTCAAAGGTAAAAATGAGAAGCCTATACTTTCGTATGATCCTGAAATACAGAAGATGCAGGAAAATTCTATTTCATAAGATAGGTATATAGTATCAAACACTTTGATAGAATTAATACATTACTAAAAATATTGCATTTAATAATATATCTCCCCTAATAAGTCAATTCATTCTAATAGACTTATTAGAGGGGATTAGTATATAGCTTAATCTATTATTTAATAAAGACCAACTTTGCATTTTATAAAAAGCTTCGGCTATATGTCATAAACTACATTAAACTTCTAATAATAAACTCTATTCCGAACAAAATCACATTTATAACAATAAGAATTGCCAGATTGATCAATATTTTTAAAGCAATATTCATTTTATTGTTAGTTGAAACAGATGCTGTCGCCAGAATACCTACCGCTGCCAGCGCGCCACCAATTGCGCCGCCCTGAAAATTAATGCAGTGCAGAACTATAAATATGTACGACCATATAGGTATTTTAATGGGAACATATTCCGCTCCGGTTACACAATCCCTGCCATCAATCACAAGCTGCGGCTGTTTCAAAGTCGTTATTACCAGACGCGCTGATTTAGGGCCGACAGGGATATCATATTCCGTTTGAATGAAACTGGTTTTCACTTTATAATCCTTAAGTTTTAATTTCTGACCGTTTACAGCAACTTTATTATTATTTATATATTCAACATTATAGTAGCTGCCATCAATTGCTACATTCCATGATGCTGCCATTATCTTTTTCCTTTCATGAAAAGGGTTGCCTATACAGGCAACCCTAAAGTGTAATTATATTTTTGCTTATATATCTTAAGCCTTGCCAACAGAACCGAACAGTTCCATTTTCTCTTTAACCTTAGCTTTGATTGCTTCAAAACCTGGAGCAAGGAGCTTACGAGGATCAAAGCCTTTGCCTTCAAGGTCTTTGCCTGCTTCGACATACTTACGTGTAGCTTCTGCAAATACTAACTGACACTCTGTATTAACATTGATCTTAGCAACGCCGAGAGAAATAGCTTTCTTAATCATGTCATCCGGAATACCTGTACCGCCATGAAGAACTAACGGAAGAGTACCTGTCTTCTCCTGAACAGCTTCAAGTACGTTGAACTGTAATCCCTGCCAATTTGCAGGATATTTACCATGAATATTACCGATTCCTGCTGCAAGGAAATCTACTCCGAGATCTGCAATCTGCTTACATTCAGCAGGATCTGCACACTCGCCCATTCCTACTACGCCATCTTCTTCACCGCCGATAGAGCCGACTTCTGCTTCAATAGAAATTCCCTTAGCATGAGCAGCTTCAACCAACTCTTTAGTCTTAGCAAGATTTTCTTCAATTGAATAGTGAGAGCCGTCAAACATAACTGACGGGAAACCTGCTTCCATACATTTATAGCAGTGATCATAAGAACCATGATCCAAATGTACTGCTACGGGTACTGTGATATTCTGGTCTTTAATCAAACCATTTACCATACCCATTACTACATCATATCCGCCCATATACTTTCCTGCGCCTTCAGATACGCCAAGGATAACCGGTGAATTACATTCCTGTGCTGTTAAAAGGATTGCTTTTGTCCATTCAAGGTTATTAATATTGAACTGTCCTACCGCATAATGACCGGCTACTGCTTTTTGAAGCATTTCTGTTGCTGAAACTAACATTTTCTCTACCTCCATAAAAAATTTTTATACTCAGGCTGTCCACCTTAATATTTGATGTAATTATACCTCATTAACCATAAAAAGGAAACCCTATTTTTTCTTTTTGCGCTTCCGTTTATTGTTTTGTCTACAGCTTAACAACCCTGTCAAACTCCTCAAACGAAGTTGTCCGGTGAGTAACCATAAGCACTACTTTTTGTTTCATCAGTTCTTTTATCGCCTGATTAATCATTTTCTCACTCTGAACGTCTAACGCAGAGGAGGGTTCATCCATCAAAATGATTGGCGAGTCTTTCAAAAATGCTCTCGCTATTGCAATGCGCTGACGCTGACCTCCGGATAGATTACTGCCTCCTGCATCCAAATGTGTATCATACCCCTGCGGCAGCATCTTAATAAATTCCTCTGCATATGCCGACTTTGCCGCCCTAATAATTTCCGCATCGCTCACCTGCCCTTTTCCTGCATATCCAAACGCAATATTTTCACGAATACTGCCTTCAAACAAATAACTGTTTTGCGGGATATATGTAAGCATCTGCCTTAACTGTGAAAGCGGATATTCATTTATATCATGTCCGTACAGCATAATTTTACCCGAAGCAGTTTGATAAAAATTTAACAATAGTTTAAGCAGGGTACTCTTTCCGCATCCCGATTCGCCCATAATAATAATCTTCTCACCGTCCGCAGCTTCCATAGAAAAATTTTGTAAAACATCACTTTTCCCGCCATAAGAAAATGTCAGGTTTTCTATTGCGATTGGCGCGCAGCCCTTTTGCAATTCTACAATATTGCTATATTCCGGCTCTTCGCAGTCTAATTCAAGGAAATCAAAAACCCTTCCGGCTCTCACCAGTGATGAAGAAAATGTGGTCAATGCCCCACCAAAGCTTTGCACCATAGAACTGACGTCCATCTGCAATACCACGATTGCCATAACTGTTCCGTAGTCAAGACTTCCGCGTGCCACTAAGAATGCGCCCGCGCCGATTGTTCCAAAACTTGCCAGAATCCCTAAGAAAAAAGACAGCATTTCAAGAACTGCCCTTTTCCGGCTCTTTTTTATTTCTTCATTTGCCGCTTGCTCATTTTCGCTTTGAAAACAATCCAGGACAATGGAAGACCCACGAAACATTTTAAGTGTTGCAAAGCCTGATAAAATATCGCTTAAGCGTTCAGTAAGTCTCGCTATTTTGTTTTGGATATCCTTATCCATCCGCTTTATCTGCTGATTAATTTTAATAGAAACAAACACTGTCACCAGACAAAAGCTAATCGAAATAAGCGTAAGCAACGGACTGTATACAATCATTGCGATAATTGATACTACTCCGCCTATCAGTCTTCCAAAAACCCAATAAATATGTGAAAAATAAGACTCTTTAAGAGAATCGGCGTCCCAGTTCAGGGTTTTAAGCGCTTCACCGCTATGATGGCTTTCATAATAATTCATGTCTAGCTTCATCAGTTTTTCAAACAGTCTGATTTTAATGTCAAATACAATCTTTCTGACAGTTTTAATTTGAAAATATCTCAAATATGGCGAAAGACAATCTAACACGAGCAGTACAATACATAATACGACAGCCCGCAAAAACAGGTCCTTATCACCGTATTCTAACGCATTAAAAATCAGCTTATTCATATACGGATAAATAAGAGTCAGTATAACCGATGAAACGAGCGTTACTATGAAAATGCTCCAATACACAAATTTATATTTTCCGATATAGGAAATATATCTTTTTAATTCTTTCACTCTAATTCGCCTCCTGACTCTATATAATTATGATACATCTGACAGTATTTTCCGCCCGCGCAAAGAAGTTCCTCGTGTGTGCCCGCTTCCACAATCTTCCCCTCTTCAAATACAATGATTTCGTCATAATCCGTTATTGTGGTAAGGCGGTGCGCCACGGTAACTACTGTCTTATTCTGCGAAATTATTTTTAACGTCTCATTAACATACGCTTCTGTTTCCTTATCCAATGCAGAAGTCGGCTCGTCCAATAAAAGAATCGGTGCATCCTTTAAAATTGCTCTCGCAATGGAAATACGCTGCCTTTGACCGCCGGATAAATTACTTCCTCTTTCTTCAAGCATGGTATCATATCCGTCCGGCAGTTCTTTGATAAAGTCATCGCAGCCCGCTTTCTTTGCCGCGTCTATTATCTCGTTGCGGCAGGCTTCCGGCCTGCCAATGCGTATATTATCCGACACGCTCATTGGAAAAATTACGGTGTCCTGTGATATGAGCGCTAAATCTCTTCTAACGGCTTCCGGACTGATATCCGAATATTTATTTCCATAAAATGAAATTTCACCATTGCAGACTTCATACTGTCTGCACATTAATTTGATGATCGTGCTCTTACCACAGCCGCTTCGTCCAACCAGCGCAATTCTCTTTCCTTTTCCGACTGTTAAATTCAAATTCTCCAATACATTTTCCGGCATTCCTGTATATGAAAACGACACATTTTTCAATTCAAACACACGTTCACCACTTTTATCTACTTCTGTTGGTTTATCTCCTACGTCTTCTATTGGCATATCCATAATTTCAAATACCCTCTTTACTGATATCATTGCCATCTGTGTTCTGACAACCAACTGATATGCTCCCACAAGCGGATCGTTTATTTTCTCAATTCCGCCGATAAATGCTATTAATATTCCTAATGTCACACTCCCTTGAAACGCAAGATAACCTCCCACACATAGCGAGACAGCTATCGGCGCCATTCTGATAAGACATGAAAGCGGCTCAATATTATATTGGCATAAATCATTTCGATTTGAAATATCAAAGGGTTCTTTTAACGCTATGTAATATTTGTCCTGCATTTTTTTCTGGAGATTATAGGATTTAATTACATCCGCCCCGTTATAAGCTTCCTGAATATTATTATTTGTCAATCCCAAGAGCCTTCCATATTCAAACTGTGCTACTTTAACCGGTTTCATAAGCATAATGCTCAATGGCACCATAATAACTAACGGTCCCAGACAGGCTGCCGCAAGTAATGGATTTAATGAAAACAAATAAATCGCAAACACAATAACTATGATTGGCACATACAGACAATCTTTAAAATAAGTCTGCATATATCCGGCTATTCCGCTGACATCCGATGACGCCCTCTCAATTATATCTCCGAAATTATTTTTCTCCATAAAGTCCGGCGCTATCTTCATAATGTGATTTACTAAGTCATGCCGTAAATCCTTTAAAACTCCGGTACCGAAATATCCGGTTGTATAGATAACTAAATAATTTGCCAGCAACCCTATGATAATTGCCAACATGGCCTTCACGGCTGTTCCTGCCAACGCGGAAGCGATTTCTCCTTTTACGGATTCGTCAATCAGCTGTTTCAGGATATCAACAATCCATACGTTTGCAACGGAACAGCCGATACTTGAAAGTATTGCAATCACAATATACGTAAAATAAGGTTTTGCATATTTAATTAAGCTTTTCATATTAGTAACCATGCTCCTTTCTCAGCCTGCGAGTTTGTGCCGGAGGTCAACATTCAGCACTATATCTCGCAAGCCGAAAAATCAGAAAATCTCTTTACACTCTGAACTATACAATATTTTTATATAGTTTTTCTTTTATTTTCCTATTGAATTTACGCATTTTCTATGCAAATATATTATTAATATAAAGTCATAAGGAGAAAAAGAAGAATGCCCAAGCCACTTAAGAAAGGTTATAATGTTCATGTTGAATATATAGAAAAACCACATAATTATGCAATGCGTGCGATTGACATATATGAAGAATTTTATGGAATTGGTCTTATCGTAAGTGGTGACCGACAGACTACTACGCCTGACAGGATCGCTTTCATTCATGCCGGAAACGTAACACCAATGACGATAGGCGTTTATCACCGTACTTCTTCCTTATCCGATGCGCCCTATAAAAGATACGGCATGAAATTTACGCCCAAGATTGCCAAACGATGTATAGAACAAATTGGAGAAAAGAATTTTAACAAGGTTATGTCGCATTTATGCTATGAATTATCTCCGGAGTGCCAAGTGAAAGTAAGACAGATGTTTGATGATATGCTTTATGAATATGAACATTATGATTCTAATTCAGAATTTATTATTGAAGGAATCCTCAGCCGCTTAATAATAACGCTTTTAAGGGAAGGAAAAGTTGCGGAATCCGCGGATGTTAAGCTTAATATTCAGGATGAAGCAATCAATGAAATCTTAGATTATTTAGATCTTCATTATGCTGAAAATCCCTCCATTGAAACCCTCGCCGCTCTGGCCGGATTATCAGCATCACACTTTATGAAGCGGTTTCGTGAATGTGTGGGTTCTTCTTATAAAACATACTTACATTGCTACAAAATACGTTTAGCACAGAACTTACTCGTAAATACCAAACTTTCCATCTCGCAGATTTCAGATGAATTGGGATTTTGCAATCCGAATTATTTCTGCAAAATATTTAATAAAATCTCCGGAAACAGTCCAAAAGATTTTAGGAAAGAACATATAGATAAAGTTTTACACTAAACCTCAAAACTGTATCGGCGTAACATCCTCGCTAAGCGGCTTTATCTCATATTCCGGAAAGTTGTCCAAAAGCTCATCCAGACACAGCCCTGTATTATATACGGCATCATGCGCAAGCATAACTATTTTATTTCGTCCAAGAGTGCTGTCTACAGCGTTTGCAATCAGGTCCTCTGTCTTATAATTCTTTTGGGTGTCCGCATCCTCTAAACTGGCGTTCCAGTCATAATAAATATATCCACGTTCAGTCATTTTTTCGATGATTTCATCGCTTACGTCCTTGTTATAAGCATTGATGCTTCCGCCCGGAAAACGGAATAATTTAACATCCACCCCCGTCACCTCTAGTACTGTCTGATGCGCATTATCAAAATCGCGAATAAAGCTATCCGTACTTTCGTATATAGTATCATAATTATGCGAATCACTATGTATTCCTATTGTGTGTCCCTCAGCTACAATCCGACGTGCGATTTCCGGATTCTTTCTTACATTTTCCCCTATCAGAAAAAAGGTTGCTTTGACTCCTCTTTCTTTTAAAATATCCAGAACCCTAACGGTGTTTTCCTCTGTGGGACCGTCGTCGAATGTTAAATACATGGTTTTAGGGCTGATATAGTACGAAATTCCGTTTACTATTCCATCTGCAATCTGTCTCTGGTATTCCTCGGAAACAAGTTTCTGGCGCTCTGCTGCGTTAGATAAAAATCCGGTTTCTATAAGACAGGATGGCATAGTTGTACTTCCGGTCACGTAAAAATCTGCATTTCCTCTAAGCTCTCTTTCTACACTCGCAGTTGTCTTAGTAATCTGCTGCTTGAGCAGTCTCGCCAACCTTTCATTATCGCGTGTATTATCTGCTCCGTCATACCACACTTCCATTCCGCTCACTTTAGAATCTTCGGAAAAATTCTGATGTATGCTCACATAGAGGTCTGCCTTGACGCTATTGGCGGCCTCTACCCGTTCTTCTTTACTTACAAACGAATCATCTTCTCTTGCCATGATAACCTTATATCCCGAATCTTCAAGACGCTCTTTAACTATCTTGGCAATTGCAAGATTTACATCTTTCTCTATTACCTTGCCACTTACGCAGCCCCCATCCATTCCGCCATGTCCCGCATCCACAAAAATAACCGGAGGTTTCGCTTCTTCAAGCATAACTGCTGCCTCTGTTACGTTCTTATAGATCAACTTTTCAAAGACGGCGCCGCTGCCCTCTATGTTATATGCATCCACATCACCTACTACAATGGCTTCACTACCTGTCGCTTCCATGTTCTTATCTATCGTAATGACATAATTATTCACCGCCGCCAAATCTTCACTGATAGCTACAATTCCACTACTTATTTCTACACTCTCACTGCTTATTTCCACACTCTCCCTAGCTGCTATAAGGTTACTAAGAGGCATCTTGCACGCAATCAAAACCGCTGCCCCTGTCACACATAACGCCATAGATGCAGCTAAAATACGCTTACCAAGCTTAATCTTCTTTTCCCTTCTTATGTAATTACAGCAATACGATGTCAAATATGTCCCCTCTGCGTACATCTCACACTCTCCTTATCCTGCATCTTCCATAGACAAAACCATCTATTAAAAAAGCTCCCATGTAATCTCTTTAATATAAGATTACATGGAAGCTGCATCATAAAATCATCATTTTTGTATCAAATTCACATAATATTTGCATCATTTTTGCATCATATTTTTCACTACGATATTTTGAGGAAAAGTTCATTTATCCCTTCATAAAAGCCAACCGTCACAATCGTTCTGTTTTCGCCCATCCCTGAGAAAACATACTTTTTGAAATACGGCGTTGTTTCGAGCAGAGGATTGTCCGATTCATAAGGCATGGGTGAATTAAGACCCATGTATCTGCCCCATTCTTCCACTATCGCATCCGCATCAATATCATCCCATAATAGAGAAGTCCTTGCATAAAATTCATATATCTTTCCATCCTCTGCACCGATATATGCATCAATAAGGCGGTTCTCCTTATCGGCATTTACATGGCTGTTTGATAAACTGAGCTTCCAGACCGCAATATTATTTCTCGGCTCTAATACATCAATGGCAAAATACAAAGTAGCATCGTATGAAGAAGGAACGACTTCCTTTACTTCCTGTGGCAGTATCCCTGCTTCTTTTAAAAGCGCCATTGCGCAATTACAAGTTTCATATACCTGGTCGTCAGTAATTTCCTGGTCGGACGGACTTCTGTAGTTTGCCACAAAAGCATATGAGCCTTCCAGGTCTTGATAAATAACTGCATCGTCCGTATGAGTCATAGCGTTCTGTTCACTTTCGGGAATTGTCTGCGAACTTAAGCATCTTGAAAGTATATAAAGTTTTTCGTTGGCATTCAGCTTATAGCTATAGCCTTCTCCCGCCGTCTCTACGGTCTGCGACTGTATTTTATTTAACGTTCCCCTATCCTGATATTTCGCCAAAGCCTCCGGTCCCCATATGGACAGCGCCAGTGCAAATATTGCAAGGAGAAGGAATGCTATTGTCTTCATATTGTATTTCATTTATTGCTCCCCACTCTCGTATTTTAATACAAAGCTAAAACATGCGCCATTGCCTGCCTCGCTCTCTATTTCCAATTCACTGTCATGAATCTTAAGAATTTCCACACATAGCGCAAGCCCAAGGCCGGCTCCGTTCTTGCTTCTTGCACGCGATTTATCCACCATGTAAAAAGCCTTGGTTATCTTATGCTGTTCCTCCTGTGGAATACCGATTCCGTAATCTTTGACTGCAAAGCGGTAACCTTCTTCCAGCGCGTATCCGTTTACTTCGATTTTAGAACCCGGCTCCGAAGCTTTGCACGCATTATCAATTAAATTGACAAGCACCGTTTTAATCAGATTGGCCTCCGCCTGAATTTCTCCCTGGTCATATTGAAAAGCAAATTCCATTTCCTTGTTTGCAGCATACATATCTTTTAGATACTCAAACAGCGACTCTACGGAAAGGCTTTGTAAATGGGCTTCTTTTTTGCCGGCAACAATAATATCCAACAGACGGAAAGACATTGCTTCAAGACGCTTTCCTTCCGTATAAATGTAATTGGCAGACATAAAACTCTGCTCCTCATCAAGCTTGTGGGAACGCAGCATATCCGCATATCCTATGATGGCCGTTAACGGAGTTTTCAGCTCATGGGCAAAATCACCCATAAATTCTTCCCTCGCCTTAATCTCTTCTTCCAGAGCTTCTATGTTCTGTTCCAACGTTTCCGCCATGCTGTTAAAGTCGCATGTAAGCTGTCCAAGTTCGTCGTGACTAACCTGCTTTGCACGATACGAATAATCTCCGGCTGCCATTTTTTTGGTTGCATTGGTCAACAGCCGTATAGGCTTAGTAAGCATGGATGATATAAAAATCATAATTACCGCTGCAGCAACAAGTATTATAAGTATTACACGTCTATACAGGGAAAAGCCTATTGTCCGCTCCTCAAAAACTTCTGAAACATCCCTCATGGTCTCCAGATACAGCACCCTGTTAAGTGCAGTAATTGCAGTTCCCGTATTAATATAGTATTTGCTGCCTAACTGTATTATCTGATAAGTCTTTAAGTTGTCACTGGTCTGCATAAGCAGTTCATCATTTGCCTCAAAGCCGTCGCTCGCATATAAGGAATTCTTCTCTTCATCGGAAATTCTAAGCAGCCTTCCGCCTTGTCCGCTTTTTTCCAGATTAGAAGCAATTTCTTCTACAGTAGTGTCCGGCATAACACTGTACTTGGCAGGTACACTGAGCGCAGCCGTTTCAAAAGCAAAGCTCAATATGCTGTTCTCGTCCAATGCCTGCCCTACCTCTCTCTCAAGAGAAGTCTCAAACACATAATTCACAAAATAGAAACCGCTGAATCCCAGTCCCAGTGCCATGACAATAATCATCCACAGCAGTATTTTTAATGAAAATTTCATATATGTACCCTTCTCTTATTACTCTATATCTCTAAACGATAACCTACTTTATATACCGCTACAAGACTATGCTCCCAGCCAAGTTTTTTTCGCAGTCGCTGTACATGCAGATCCAGAGTACGGCTGTCTCCGAAATATTCTTCCTCCCAGACCTTTTCATACAGCGTTTCGCGAAACAGCGCAACATTTATATTTTTAATAAAAAGCACAAGAAGTCCGAACTCTTTGTTGGTAAGCTCTACAGGTCTTCCCGCCTTGGTTACCCTGTGCGCATCCACATCAACCGTTACATCTCCTGCCGTCAACTTCTGTTCAGCCTTATTATATCGGCGAAGCACCGCTTCTACCCGCGCAACCAGCTCCACCACGTCAAAAGGCTTCACCAGATAATCATCCGCCCCTAACTTAAGTCCTTTTACCCTGTCCTTGACTTCATGCTTGGCCGTAATAAAAATTACCGGAATTCCGAGAGGACGTATATATTCC
>CAMWKB010000072.1 GCA_947174705.1 uncultured Lachnospiraceae bacterium | reverse complement strand
GAAATTTGCAATAAAAATCTAAATTATTGCCATCGCAATATGCTATATAGATATGAATACATAAAATATATTTAGGAGTGGATTATGTTATGGAAGAAAATAAACGCCTTTTAACCAGCGATTGTAGTTTTATGAATATAAAACCGATAATGGTGGATTTGCCGTATCCAAAGATTCAGGTGAGGGAACGCAACCTAGATTATGCAGATTTACTCAGTATGGATTACTGCGGTTCGGTGTCGGAGCTGTCGGCAATTACACAGTATATTAATAACGAAAACCGCATGTTCTGCGACAGATGTCCTATGGCAAAAACAATTTTAGGAATTGCAATGGCGGAAATGATGCATTTGCAAAAATTGGGAGAACTGATCACTTTACTGGGCGGCACTATTGATTTTTCCGCAAAATACAGCAATGGCAAGCAGGTAATGTGGACACCGGAGTACCTGACTATTCCTAAGAAAACTGAAAATATGCTTTTGGCAGATATAGACGCTGAGAGAGATGCTATAAGCCAGTATAAAAAGCATATCCAATTGATTGATGATGATTGTGTCGATGCCGTTCTGGAAAGAATTATAAAGGATGAGGAGTATCATATTTTTATACTGCAGTCATTGTTAGAGGAACTGTAGGCCGTATCCGTTTATTAAATATTTTTTTCATGTCCCGGTTTATGAAAAAGCGGAATGAGGATTAAACGGAAAAGAATTGTAACGATAAAGCATATGCCGATAACAAGCGCAGCGTAACACGCAAAACCTTCCCATTCATTTTTATATAGTCTTTTTAAAAACGGAAGAGCCAGAACTATTAACATATACCAAAAAGCAGGAGCAATAATTGTGCTGAATCCTGTAGATAAAACTATACGTTTGAAAATTAAGGATACAAGAATATATATTAGGCACAGTCCAGAAAAATAAACTGTACTTCCAATGATTGTATGAAGTCTGTCCTGTGTCAGCCATCCATGAATAAGCTGCAAATCTTCCAATTTTATAGGAAGACAAATGGAGGCAATAATGCGGATGCAGTTGACAAAAATTGTAGACGCATAGGAAAATATGGCGCTGAAAATAAACCATACAAATCCTTTTAAAGTGGAGTCTATCTGATATAAAAAGGAAAATATCAGCATAATAAAAGTAAGCATCATAAACCTGCTTCCCGAACAAGAGGGAGCAATCAGAAATTGATAAAAGTGATTAATATATCCCCTGTGAGGAATATATTCAAAAGAAATACCGCTAAGGGTACTGACCCACCGGGTGGTGGGTGTCAGTATCCATTTTAGCGTGTCGCTGTCATTTGTCTTGCAGAAATATCTCATAACAAGTGCAACAATAATCGTTAAACCGTAAATAATCCAATGCTTTTTAATAATGTCTTTTACATGTGAAGATTCTATATGTAAGTATTTCATATAATAATTCTTTCCTTCTAATATTTTTTAGCAGTTGATTGAGAAATCTCATTTCAATAACCATAACTTGTCTAAGTTTATTCCTATTGATACTGTTTCTGCAATTTCCTCTTTTTAATAATAATCGGCATTAGTACAAATACTGCCAATGCACTTACAAGAATCATTGTACTTGGCTCCGAACCTATACGATAACCTACAGCCAGATTGGAAACCTCAAGCGGAAGAGGAAGCGGCTGGTTAACATCAGTGGCTTCGCCTTCAGGATTTCGTACTACATCTAATACAGCAATGAATGAAGTATATGGAGTTATCATAGTATGTTCTAAGCCGATTTGTGTAACCTCTGCTTTTACGGCGTCGTTATTTCCGTTAGTGCCGTAATCAGTCAGACGCTCCACGCGCTTGCGTGCCCATAGATGCCCGATTGCGTTGTTTTCACCGGATAATGCCTCGGATACATCAATACTTTGGGAATACTCACCGTTGCCGGTAGTGCCTTTAATCTGAATGCTACCTGTGGTTTCACCTTTCCATTTTCCAAGCAGGACGATGGGTTTCTGGGCATAGAGCGTAGGCAGAATAGCAGGCTCAACATCATAGGCGTCAAAGCCGTTGAACGATACCTGAATATCGGTTAAAACCGGCGATTGTATGTATGTACGGAACCGCTCTGCAGCTTCGGGAGCCTCTTCTGATTTAGTAACTATAAAGGGTTCGCCTTGTCCTATGGATGCAATCCCTTCGATTAAATAGCGGTTTACGCCTGAACCTATTCCGAACGAAAAGAAATCTGCCTGATTCAAGTTGTCGTTAATAAGTTTAAAAATGTCTGACTCGCCGTATATGTAACCATCGGTAATAATTACAATATTGCGGGATGTATTTTCATCCCCGGGTATATTCAGCGCATCTTCCAATGCATCGGCAAGCTCTGTACCGCCTGCGCCTTTCTGCTCTTTAATAAGTTTGATTGCAGCATCGACATTTTCCTGTGTGGCAGGAAGAGAGCGACTTGCCATTTTATAAGATGTTCCGGAGAACAAAATCAAATTAAAGGTGTCTGTCTCGCGAAGACCCGACACAAGATTGTTAATCAATTCCTTGGCGGTATCCAATGGGAAACCGGACATTGAGCCGGATACATCCAGAACAAAAATATATTCCCTTGGAGGTATATCCGTGGCTTCGCAGCGTTCCGGCGGCTGTATCATCAGCATAAAATAGTTTTCGTTTTGCCCCTTATCTACCATCAGACCGCTTCCGATTGTCTCTCCGGTGAGTTTATAGTCAAGAATAAAATCGCGGTTTCCGGCATATTCCGAAGAATTAGCCAGACTGATATTAGCGGCAGTATTTTCTTTCCATTCAATATCAATATTGTGTGAGCTGCTTGAGAGTGACGAGATAGGTACGCCGGCAGAAATATTGACATTAATATTGTATGTATCAGGTGGAGTCGCGCCTTCGGTGAGGTAGGGTGCAGCGCTCCATTCATCACGGGTACCGCAGTCGTCTCTGACAGGACTTACATAGCGCGGACCGGTAACGGTAGGAAAAACAAATTGATAAGTTCCCTCGTTTGGCATGATCAATTCCGTATAATGCAATTCAATGCTGACATTATCACCGGGCATGATATTGGCTACATCCATAGTAAAAACATTTGCTCTTTCTTCGGAAAGCATGGATGCGCTTTTGCCCTCGCTTTTGGCAGCTTCAAATTCCTCTTTAGCTTCTTCTTTTTCCTTAATTGTTGCAGTTACAATCTGATTCCCGATCTGCATTTTCATTCCATGTATGGTAACCTTGGTGGATGCAGGGAAAATGTAACTTGCATTGATGGGTTTCGTTCCCTCATTGGCATAAGTCTGAACTACATAAGTATCAGCTATGATGCCCTCGATTGTTGTGTTTACATCGGTCTTTTTTAAGGGAAAACAATCCACCCCTACTTCTTCGCTTTCTACATAGAAATATGGGGAAAGGGTTCTGTCCTCATTTTCCACGGATTCCGCTTCTGCATGCACTACAGGCGCACAGGTGGCAAGAAGCAGCAGTGCGGAAAATAAGCATAATAATCTTCTGTGTTTTTTCATTTTTATAATAGCTCCTTTCGATTGGTAATTTTGTATTAAACACTGTTAAGCTGTTGGTATTTATGGTATAGTATGAAGGCATCATAGCTGCATCATTTTTGTATCAAAAGAGAATCATATTTGCATCAAAAGAGAATCATTTTTGCATCAAAGTTGTAACATAAGACGCGATGGGGAGGGTATTATGAATTCCAAGAAAACCTTATATGTAACAGACTTGGACGGAACCTTACTTAATACAAAAGATAGAATTAATCCTGAGAGCATCCGTATTATTAATGAACTTGTGGATAAGGGAATGTTATTTACATATGCAACCGCAAGGTCGTTGGTATCGGCTTCGGTAGTGACTAAGGGGCTGACTACGGATATTCCGGTTATTGCGTATAACGGCGCTTTCATTATACATCCGCGTACAGGTGAAATTATATCATCTTTATTTTTTACAAAAGAGGAAGCGGAATTTATAAGAAGAAATCTTGAGGAAAATAATATCAGTCCATTAGTGTATTCTTATGTAGAGAATGTTGAAAGAGTGTCCTGGAATACAAAAAGGGAAAACGAGGGTATTAACAGATATCTATCCAACCGTAAGGGAGATAAAAGGCTCAGGGCATTAGCGAATGAAGAAGGCTTATATGACGGGGAGACTTTTTATTATACATGTATTGGTGAAAAAGAAGGATTGATGCCGATATATAACACTTTTTCACAAGATGACAGGTTTAAGTGTACTATACAGCAGGAGTTGTACCGACCGGAATACTGGTGTGAGATTATGCCAAGGAAAGCAACTAAGGCGGAAGCCATAAAAGCATTGAAGGAATTATGGCAGTGCGATAGAGTTGTGTCATTTGGGGATGCAATCAATGATATTCCGATGTTTGAAATTTCGGATGAATGTTATGCCGTGGAAAATGCCGTTCCCGAATTAAAGGCGTTGGCTACAGGTATTGTGGGGAGTAATGATGATGATGGTGTGGCAAGGTGGCTGGCTGAAAATGTTTGTTTATACAAAATTTTCTAAATTAAATGGGGTAAAATTCCTTGTAAAAAATAGTTCTATGCTATATAATGAACATAAGATAGCGCAACCGATTGCGCAACGGTTGCGTTGTATTCGCTTTAAAGAAGGTGCGTAGTGAAATTAAAGAATTGGAGGGTAAGCATGAGGAAACAAGTAAAACAGTATTTACGAAGAAGTCTGTGCGGTATGCTGAGTGCTGCGATGATCGTGGCAAGTTTGACCGTACCAGACATGACCGTCTATGCAGCGCCGCAGGATGAGGCGGGCGTGACGGTGGAAAACGAAGATGAGACGCTTGTGGAAGAATCCACAGGTGCAGTTGAAGCTGGGAATGAAGAGCAAGGCTCCGGATTAGAAGGGGGGGGCGATTTAGACAGTGATGACTTAGATAGCGACGACCTAGACGGCGATGATGCTCAGGATGCTCCGAAGAATGAGCAGGAAGATTTGATAAGCGAGGAACCCCAGTTCTCTGAAGAAGAGGGTGATGAGCAGGCTATAAGTCCGAGAGAGGGCTATGGGACTCTGCAGAATGGGGATTTTGAGGAGCTCGCTGACTGGTGGGTAGCTTCATGGACAGGATCAGGAGAAAATTGCAAGTGGGAGAATAAAACAAATGCAGGTAATGAATGGGCTGAGAATAATTTAACAAATTTTGTAAATTTCTACAGTGAAAATGGGGGTACATTTTCCTTAAGCCAGGAGATTGAGAATGTGGAACCTGGCGTTTATGAAGTGTCTTTGCAAACAGATGGAAGCTATACAGAAACTGAGGAAACCTCAATTTCGATTAAAGTAGAAAGATTTAATACTGATGAAGAGGAGGCACCTTTGACACAGAAGAGTCTGGGCGCTGGTCTTGGATGGGATAAGTGGAGTGATATCAAGACAGATAGTTTTGAAATATCAGTACCAACTGGAAAAACGCAGGCTGATATAAAACTTACGATTTCGGGTACGTTGTCGGCAGATAAATATATTGATATCGACAATGTTGAATTGACCAAGAAGACTTATACTTTAGAGGATTTAAGTACACTTCTTGAGGAAGCAAACAAGCTTAATGAAAGTGACTATACCGCAGAAAGCTGGACTAACTTTGCGGAGAAGAAGACTACGGCACAGGCGCTGGTGGATAGCAATAGCACAGATGTTGATGCGATTACAGCGGCATATGCGGATTTAGAGACGGCGAAGAAAGAGTTGGTGTCTAAAGCAACTACCATAACATTGTATTATTATGTCGGTGAATCAAGTGATATCAAAGAAGTAGGATTATGCCATTGGGGTCCCAATATTGATACTAGCGCTGAATTGTTAGGCTGGTATGGATGGAATAATGAAGCGGATAATAATAAGAGTTATAAACTGACAGCCACAGGTTATTCAGGCTGGTACAGTATTCCGCTTCAGTTCAAGAATGGTGGCGACGAATCTGGTTTCTCTATCCATACATATGATGGAACCACGGCGACGGAAGTAAAGCAACACGGTGGAGCAGGTAATGAGACGATAATCTACAATAAACTGGCGACAGGCACGGAGTCCGTTTATGCGGTAAGTGGTGAGGCGTGCTACGAGGGCAAAGATGATATTGCAGCGCACCTTAGAAACGTAACTTTGTATGTATACAGTGAGGATAAGATACCTGCACTCCAATTGGATAATAACTCTGCGGCTACAAAGTTGACTAAGGTGGATGAAACTACAGGTGAAATATCAGACATTACCTCTTCGGGAGTTGACAATTATAACAATCCTGTTTGGGAGTTGACTAGAGAGGATGATACGAATTGGTATAAGCTGCAATTTATTGTACCAGGTAATCTGGAATTTAATAATGCCAAGATATGTGGTCTGTTTTATAAAAATAATGGTACATATGAATGGAACAAAGATATATTTAATGGTTCAAAAACAGACGAGTACAGTATTGCTTTCACCCCTGTATTTGCAGGAAATATTTTTTTCTACGATGGAACTTTCTATGCCACCAAAGCGGAAGTAGAGGATCAGTTTAAGATTACTAAAGAGAAGCTGGAGGAGCTGATTACCGAGGCAGAGAAGCTGGAAGAGACAGATTATAAAGAGGGCTGGACAGCATTTGCGGCAGCACTTTCGGCAGCAAAGGCAGTGGTTGCCAAAGAAGATCCTGTTGCTACTGACGATGAGATCGCGGATGCATATTCGGATTTAGATTCGGCAAAGAAGGCTCTGGTGCCTAAGGCGACAAACATAACATTATATTATTATGTCGGTGAATCGAGTGACATCAAAGAGGTAGGATTATGCTATTGGGATGATTCCGGAAGCTCCAATATTTCGACTAGTGCACAAGAGGCGGAAGGGTGGCATGGATGGAATGGCACTCAGGCTACCTATAAAATGACTGCTACCGATTATTCAGGCTGGTATAGCATTCCGCTCCAGTTTGCGAATGGGGGAGCCTCTGCCGGTTTTTCCATTCATAAATACAATGGTTCGGAGGCTGCGGTAATAGAGGAGTACGATGCAAGTAAGACAACGGAAGCGATTTATACGAAGCTGGCGGCAGGCACTGGAACCTCTTATGCGGTGAAAGGTAATGTGTGCTGCGAGGGAACAGCGCTCCTTAGAAACGTAATCTGGCATGTATACAGTGAGGATAAGATACCGGTAATCCAAATGGGTGGTGCCCCAGTGGATAAGTTAACTGTGGTTAATGAAACTACAGGTGAAATAACAGATGTTCCTAATGCGGTAACTGGAGATGGTAAGACCGCTTACCATATGACTAAAGAGGGAGATACGAATTGGTATCAGCTGCAGTTTATTGCGCCGGGCAATCTGAATTTTGATAGTGCCAAGATAGCTAATTTATATTATTATGCAGACGACACATATGCGTGGTATACAGATTTAGTAAATGGTTCAAGCGACAAGGATTGGGAAACTGATTTTACTCCTGTATTTACGGGCAGTAATTTCTACTACAATGGCAATTTCTACGCTACCAAAGAGGAAGTAGAGGAACAGTTCAGGATTACTAAAGAAATGCTGGAGGCACTGATCGCTAAGGCAGATAAGCTGAACGAGGAAGATTATAAAGAGGGTTGGACAGCGTTTGTGACAGCGCTTTCGGAGGCAAAGGTAGTGGTTGCTAAAGAAGAGCCGGCTGACGATGAAATCAGGACGGCATACAACGCTCTGAAGGACGCAATGGCAGCTTTGGTTGAGGATATCGAGGCGCAGAAAGCGGAGATTAATGTGAATCGTGTAGCATTGAGCGATGATTTCATTACAGGTGCAGATTTATCCTCCTATTATGCACTGAAAGAGAGCGGCGTTGAGTTTAAGGATGAGAAGGGTAATCCGTTAACAGATGCGCAATTTTTCAAGTACCTTTATGATGGAGGCACAAACTGGGCGCGTATCCGTGTTTGGAACGATCCCTACACCAGCAGCGGAAAGGGATACGGCGGTGGAAATAACGATTTAGAGAAAGCGAAGATTCTCGGCAAGCTGGCAACTGATGCAGGTATGAGAGTCCTGATTGACTTTCACTATTCGGATTTCTGGGCAGATCCGGGAAAGCAGGATGCACCTAAGGCATGGAAAGCTTATTCAATTGATCAGAAGAAAGATGCAGTTTATAACTATACATTCAGTAGCTTGAATGCGTTGAAAGCGGCAGGTGTTGATGTCGGTATGGTACAGGTCGGCAACGAGACCAACAATGGTATCTGCGGTGAGACGTCAACTGCTAACATGATTACGATATTTAACGCCGGAAGTAAGGCAGTGAGAGATTTTGATAAGAATTGTCTTGTGGCAATACATTTTACTAACCCGGAGAGAGGCAACTATGCATCGGTTGCAAATAAGTTTTCACCGGTTGATTATGATGTGTTTGCAACCTCCTACTATCCGTTCTGGCACGGAACGACAACAAACCTGACAGAGCAGTTGACGGCTGTTGCTAAGACAGGCAAGAAGGTTATGGTGGCAGAGACATCATGGGTAACCACTTGGGAAGACGGTGACGGGCATGATAATACGGCGCCTAAGACAGTTGGACAGGATTTAAATTATGATGTTTCCATTCAGGGACAGGCGGATGAGATAAGGGCTGTGGTTGCGGCAACCAATGCGGTGAATGAAGTTGAAGGCGTGGTAAGTGGCAGCGCCATTGGCGTATTCTACTGGGAACCTGCATGGATTTCTCCTAATTATGTCTATGATGGGGACGGTAACCGGATTGATAGCCTTTATAATGAAAATAAAGCACTTTGGGAGAAGTATGGCTCCGGTTGGGCATCCAGCTATTCGACAGAATATGATCCAGACGACGCGGGTAAATGGTATGGCGGTAGTGCGATTGACAACCAGGCATGGTTTGATTTCTATGGCACGGCACTTCCTACAGCGAAGATTTACAGCTATATCAGAACCGGTGCAGAACCTTCTGAAATTGTGGTTTCAACTGTGAAGAACAACCTTACACTTGAGTTTGAAGTAGGCAGCGACTTTGAATATCCTACAGTAGAGATTAAATATAACAACGGGGATACAGAAAACAAGGAAGTCAGATGGGATGAGGATGAACAGAAACTGGTCAATTCAAATAAAATAGGCGAGTATGTTGTTCATGGTACTGTAAACGCAGGCGGTAAGGATTATAAAGTGACCCTGACAATAGATGTGATTCGCAGTGCGGCCAGCAATATATTGAGAAATCCCGGATTTGAAGAAGACGGAACGGATCACGCAGGATGGGATGTAACAGGTGGTGCGGTTACTAGTGATGCAAAGCAGTGGGGAAGTAATGCAAGAACAGGAAGTTACGGTTTGCATTTCTGGTTTGATCCTAATGTTTATACTGATGGAACTGAGAGCAAAGTCACTGTTTCCCAGACAGTAACGCCGGAACCCGGTACCTACACCCTTGGCGGTTATGTTCAAGGTGGCGGTGCAGCAGCAGAGGATGAGCAGTATCTGTTTGTAGAAGTCTGTGATAAGAATGGTAATCAGAAATTACGTAAGCAGGCTAAATTTACATTAGACGGTTATATGAACTGGAGTGAACCGGAGATTACAGGAATCACGGTTTCTAAAGATGACAGAGTAAAAATTGGTGTGGAGATAACGACGACAGCGTCCGGCGCTTGGGGAAGTATGGATGACTTCTATCTGTGTGGAACCCACAGTGTCACTACAGAAGAGTGCGATGGTGGTACAGTAGAAACCAGCGTTCTGAAAGCGTCCAGCGGTGAGAAAGTCTGGATTAAGGCTATACCTGACAGCGGATATTATTTAAAGAAACTGACACTTTCCGGTGCAAGTATAACAGCTGAAAATCTGACTGGTATTTTTACCAGCAGCAATGGAGAGGTAACCTTCCAGGCAGCTGCTGATGGTGCGGTAAATGCGGCAGTTCTGACCTATCCGCCTGAGACTGCGGATATCAAGGATGAGAGCTTTACAATGCCCAACGGTAATGTGACAGTATCTGCCACATTTGAGAGTGTATTTGGTAATAGTTCAACGAAGATTTCACTGGATGCAAAGGATGGAGACAAATATCTTGTTCTGGTGAATGGAAAAGATGGGGATAACCCGATTGACGATCAGTGGTACACTGGCAAGAACATTACACCTGAGATGGAACTGTCTTACAAGGGATACAAACTGACCTCGAAGGATTATACTGTCAGCTACACTAACAACAAGAATAAGTCATCCGATGCAACGATTACGTTGACGGGAAAGGGTGACCGATTTGAAGGTACGAGACAGATTAAATTTACCATTAAGGATGATACAAGAAAAGACTTTTCCAAGCTGAAGGTTACCTTAGTTAACCCCGATAAGGGTGACGGAACAACTCCTGCTAAGAGCATTTATTATCTTGGAAAGCAGACAAAACTGGAACCTGAGATTAGTGTGAAAGATGGAAATACTGTAGCCAATCCGAAAGACTATGTAGTATATTATCATAATAATAAGAAGATTGGTAAGGCAACGGTAGTGGTATTGCCAACGGATGAAGGACTTAAGACGGCTTACAAGGAAGGCTCCGTGACGACAACCTTTACGATTGCGAAGTGTCCGGTTAATAATAAAGATGTGACAGTCAGCGTATCGAATCAGAGTCAATACTATACCGGTAAGAAGGTAGAACCTGAGGTGACCGTAACGCTGAAATATAAGGACGGCACGACAACAACCTTGTCGAAGGGAACGGATTATGCAGTTACCTACAGCAATAACGTAAATGCTACCCAGAAGGATAATAGTGGTAATCCGAAAAAGAAGGCGACGATTAAGATTACCGGTAAGGGTAACTTTACGGGAACAAGAACCACCTTTGAGGTTGATGATAAAGGAAAGGCAAAAGGAAACAAGATTGAATTTGTTATCAATCAAAGAAGCATTGAGCATGCGACGATAACAGCGGCAGATTTGGTGCAGAGCAAGAGTGGTACAGCGCCGAAGCTGACTGTGAAGGACGGAACAAAGACGCTAGCGGCAAACCAATATGTGATCACGAAGATCATGAAGGATGGCAAAGCCGACCCTGTCTACACTTTTAATCAAAAAGAAAAAGACAAGAAAAAGGCAACGACAGGAAGTATTAAGTTGACAGAGACAGGTAAATACGAAGTTACAGTTGAGGGCAAGAACAACAGTAATTATTCAGGGGTACAGACTGCACGCTTTGAAGTAAAGGATAAAAAGTACCTGATATCCAACGCTAAGATTACTATCAGCGGTAAGTTCTATTTCACAGGAAGCGCAATTGAGTTGAATTCTAAAGCAGAGAATCCTGAATTGAAGGTTGTAGCAGGTTCCGGTAAAGATGCGGTTATACTGACGGAGCGCGACAGTGCTAATGCAACGGAAGATGGTTATTATGTGAAATATGAGAACAACATCAATGCAGGCAGGGCTACGATAACTATTACCGGTACAGGAGAATATGTTGGTAAGAAGACAGCTACATTTGCAATAGGAAAGAGAACGCTCACAACATCGTTAAAGAATGCTAATGATGCAAAAGAAAAGGCTGCCAAGGGAGTGATTCAGACAACGACATTGTCTGCAAAGAATATCAAGACTAAGCTGGATGGAAGTTGGACTCCAAGTGACAGTGGTAATCTGATCAACAGAGATACAGGAGAAAAAGGTACACTGTCAATTCCTTATACCGGCTACACATTGAATCCGGATTTCACGTTTAATGCTGATAATAATGGAACCCCTCACGGACTTTCTAACAGCGACTACACGGTTTCCTATTCGGTAGGCAAATGGGTAAATGGTAAGGCCCCTGTCACGGCAACTGTTAAAGGCAAAGGCAACTACAGCGGCAGCGTAAAGATTCAGAATATGTTTACACTGACAGCACAGAATCTTAAAGAACTCAATATCGAGGTCAGTGAGATAAGCCATAACGGTGGTAAGGCAGTAAAACCGTCCGTTACATTCAGTAAGAAGACGGATGGTACGGTAGTCGATCTTAAACTCGGCACAGCTTACACAGTGACATACAAGAACAATAAGTTTGCGACTCTTCTTGGCATGGATACTGCCAAGAAACCAAAAGTAACGGTCAAGGTTAAAGGCAAGGGCTGGATTACAAATAATAGTGATAAGACTACAACGCAGTACGAGACAGAGTTTACTATCGATCAGCAGGAGATCGTAGAGACGGATGTTGCCGATATTGCAATACAGACTTACAAGGGTAAAGCGTTGACGCCGGCACTCACCATTAAGGTGAATGGCAAGAAGCTGAAAGCAGGTAAAGATTATACCGTGACCTACAGCAACAATGTCAAACGAAGCGGTACAACAATCGGAACAGTTACGATTGTCGGTAAGGGAAATTACTTTACCAGAAAAGCGATTACGAAGACATTTGTGATTAAATAAAACTACACGGGAAAGAGGCAGGAACACCTGCCTCTTTTCTTGTGTTATTTACTTCATGAATAATATATTCCTCGTGCCCATTTATTGTAATTGAATTTTTACACGTTTGTGCTAAAATAGTGACAAAGGTAGATTGTGTCAAACAAAAACAGGCGTTAGGAGGGACAAAATGAACCGTTCGGTAATTTCAAAATATATTAAGTTCATATCTCTTATAGCTCTGTTTTTATTTTTTACTCATATATCCCAAAATGTCAGTAGCGATAAGCTCATGCTTGTCAACGCATCCGAGTCAGAAGCTAACCAGACTGTCAATTCTTCTGAATCCCAATCCGACCAATCCACTGCCGACGACACTGTCTTAGCTGACTACCAGGAATATCTGACCCGCCTGAATTCCATATCATACACATCCGACATTCCAACCAACGGTTTCAGAATTATATCAAATCAGATTTTTCCCATAGAATTAGAAGGATATGGTGAAGTGTCATTAATGCCTGCCTTTGACAGGAAATATAACCGTCTGGCGATGTTTTTTGCAGATGAAAACGGAAATGTAATATATAAAACCGAGCAATTAGAGACTAACCATCGTGCAGTCGGACAGATGAAGCAGCCGAAGTGTGAAATTGCAGCGGTTTCGTTTCGGGATCTGGATGAAGACGGGTTGATGGATATTATACTGATTACAGCTTGCGAAAGCGAAGGCTATAGAGGGGAAACTTACAAATTGGGAGACGTGCTTTTCCAAAGCAGAGAGATTGTCGGTTTTTACCGCGATTATCGTATTTCGGATAAAATTAACCGCTTTGGAATGAGTAAAAGTGCGGAGATGATAACCGCATTTGTAAGAGATGACCGCTCAACTGAATTTTTATATACGGCAGCTACTTTGAGAGAACTGCAAAGGCATGGCTTGTATATTATTTCGGAACAATGTTATTTTAGGAACTTTGAGAAACTTGGGCGTCTGCAGGTAGTGCCGGGAACATATCGCATTTCAAATTATGATGTTTTTATGATTTATCTTGTTGATGAACAGGGCAATATTGTATCCAGTTTGCAGCCTATGGGCGACTATGATAACCTGTATGCGCTCAAGGGAATCAATTGCCGAGACATTGACGGCGACGGCTTGAAGGATATTATAATACTGGCAAGATACAGTTATGAGGGTGAAGAAGGGCAGCTTGTAGTTGAAAGTGATTACTCAGTTTATTATCAGAGAACCGGAGGTTTTTCAGCGGATACGGATATCAAGAAAACATATCAATGCAGTGACGACACCACCATGGAACTTTTAGTAGAAAAAG
>CAMWKB010000071.1 GCA_947174705.1 uncultured Lachnospiraceae bacterium | reverse complement strand
GGATAATGTAGATAAATGGGAAGATAATTTAGATAAGCAGTCTGTAAATAATAATATCAGGAAGAAAGTACAGGCAGGCAGAGCGAAAAAGGCGCGTCAGATAAAAAGAAATGCATCGGATGCAAAAAGAAGAGCGGCTGAGGTAAATGGTAAAGGCTCAGGACAGGCTGGTAATGTAGAAAAGGAAAAGGTTTGGGACCGGGATGCTGAGCGGGCCAGAAGGCGTGAGCGGCGATACAGACAGGTCAGAATGTATAAAATATGTATATTAGCGGTTACTATACTTATTGTATGCTTAGTTGCCGGAGCATTTGTCTGGAATATTCCTTCTTTAAGGCTATCGAGAAAAATGGCTGCCGGAGATAAATATACCGCCGGAGGGGATTATGAGATGGCGCAGAAATCCTATGAGGAAGCGCTTAAGATTGATTCCGGAACGGTTGAAGCGTATCGCTGTCTGGCGCAGAATCATGATGCCCAGGATGACAGCGCGGCGGCGAAGGAAATCCTTTATTCAGGCTGGGAGAATACCCAGGATGAGAGTTTGCTAAAGTATTATTGCACCATAATATTGAATGAAGCGGTTGCACAGATTAATGAAAAAGAGTGCAGCCTTGAGACGGTTGATAAGTGTATTCAGGTGTTGCAGCTTATACCGGATAATGAGGATGCGTTGTCTTTGTTAGGGACTTGCTATGAAAGATTGTATGCCGGAAGTGATGAAGACAATAAATATGACAATAGTCAGTACAAGGACTACGAACAAGAACTTCGCGCAATACTTAAATTATACAAGGATACTAAGTCAAAAGAAATCGGAAACCTTTTAGCTGAGTATGCCGTAATAGATACTGAATATGTCTACTTAGACGTCAATTATTTAACAGATTATCATAAATTGCTTGAAGATATAAATGCATCAGTACCTGATAAAAACGTTGAAGAGTTAATGACGTGTCTTGCGGATGCGATTAAAACGCAGGAAGATTTTGCAGATATATTTACAGAATTTTCACAAGGAAATTATGAGAGCGCTAAGGAATTTATAGTGAGCGATACTTATGTACAGCTTAGGGATTCGTTTATAGATGGAGAGAATAAGTATTGGGAAGGAGCTTCCGCTATTCCGATAAATCAGGAGAAAATGGCGATTCATAAGACGGAAGAAGGTTTTAAATTCTTTTGGCTTAAGTTTGATGATTATGATAACCCACAGGGAGTAATCACCGTATGGGGAAGCAGGCAGTTGGATGACGGTGTGCAGCGAACCACCATTTCCTATGAGCCGGCCGGTAAAAACGGGGAATACTATCCTCATATGGAGTATGTAATAAGCTACGAATACAGCAATGTCTTAGAAAACGGCACCGATGTGAAGATGAATTATCGTTTTAATACGATTACCACCACGGAGGAAGGCACCGAAACGGAGGCTGTCGGAGACTGGGGCGGAGAGCATGAGTGGCGGACCAGTTATTGATAAAATATATTTTTTATAAAGGAGAATAAAGAAATGGCAAAGAAACCTACAGTATTGATGATTTTAGATGGATACGGCCTGAATGAGAAAAAAGAGGCTAATGCAGTAGCCCAGGCAAAGACACCGGTTATGGATAAACTGATGTCAGAATGTCCTTATGTAAAAGGAAATGCTAGCGGAATGGCGGTAGGACTTCCCGACGGACAGATGGGAAACTCTGAGGTCGGACATCTTAATATGGGTGCAGGACGTATTGTATATCAGGAACTGACCAGAATAACCAAAGAGATTCAGGACGGTACTTTTTTTGAAAATCCGGCGCTTCTTGATGCGGTAAATAACTGCAAGAAGAACGATTCATCACTTCATATGTACGGACTTTTATCTGACGGCGGCGTACACAGCCACAATACACATTTATACGGTCTGCTGGAACTTGCAAAAAGAAACGGTTTATCGAAGGTTTATGTACATGCTTTCATGGACGGGCGTGATACACCTCCTAAGAGCGGAAAAGGCTTCATTGAGGATTTGGAAGCAGAGATGAAAAAAATAGGCGTTGGCGAAGTTGCAACCGTTACAGGCCGTTATTATGCAATGGACAGGGATAATAACTATGACAGGGTAGAAAAGGCTTATATAGCCCTGACAAAAGGTGAAGGAGTGGCTGCAGACAGCGCAACGGGCGGTATTCAGGCGTCTTATGATAAAGACGAAACCGACGAATTTGTAAAGCCCATTGTAGTTATGAAAAACGGCGCACCGACAGCTACTATTAAAGACGGCGATTCTGTTGTTTTCTTTAATTTCAGACCCGACAGGGCAAGGGAGATTACAAGAGCTTTTTGTGACAATGATTTTACTGGCTTTAACAGGGAAAAGAGATTACAGCTTACTTATGTCTGCTTTTCAGATTATGATCCGACTATTCCGAATAAGGAAGTTGCTTTCCATAAAATTTCTGTTACCAATACTTTTGGCGAATGGCTTGCTGCCAATAATATGACGCAGGCAAGAATTGCGGAAACAGAGAAATATGCACATGTTACTTTCTTTTTCAATGGCGGTGTGGAAGAGCCTAATGAGGGTGAGGACAGAATTCTTGTAAATTCACCTAAGGATGTTGCAACCTACGATTTAAAACCTCAAATGAGCGCATATGAGGTATGCGACAGGTTGGTTGAAGCTATTAAATCAGATAAATATGATGTGATCATTATTAATTTTGCCAATCCGGACATGGTTGGACATACCGGCGTAGAAGCTGCGGCAATTAAAGCTGTAGAAGCAGTTGATGAATGTGTCGGAAAAGCAGTGGATGCAATCAAGGAAGTGGACGGCGTAATGTTCATCTGTGCAGATCACGGAAATGCAGAACAGCTTGTTGACTATGAGACAGGAGCTCCTTTTACCGCGCATACGACCAATCCGGTACCGTTTATTCTGGTAAATGCAGATCCTTCATATAAGCTTCGCGAAGGCGGCTGCCTCGCAGACATTGTACCTACTCTTATTGAGCTTATGGGTAAAGAACAGCCTGCCGAGATGACTGGGGAGTCATTGCTTGTTAAGTAGTTTATTATTAAATGACTATTTTATTATTTGCTTATTAATTTATTACTTGATTATTTAAAATAGTGTTGGGGTAATTTGGGGTAATTATCTTAAACATCTAATGTTAAGCCTTATGACGGATGATAAGGGGTATTATTATGATGAAGATAAAAGGTAAATGGGTATTTCGACTTGGTTATATGATTGCGTTGCTGCTAATCGTCGTAATATCGTTTGTATGGTATTCTAATATTCTGAGAAATAAATTGAGTGAACTGGTGCGTGACACGCTTAAGGAAGTTTCCAATCAGAATGTTCTTGTCGTGCAGAAAGAAATAGAGGGCGATTTGGATGCGTTGACGGAGGTTGCGGAACACATCAGTTTACTGCAGAGCTCTGAAGATGAGATTATGGATTTTTTAAATGAAGTTGTATCTCGCTATTCTTTTAAAAGAATGGGTTTTGCACGTGAGGATGGAATGGCGTACACAACGGATGCCCGCTATATTGATATTTCGGAAAAAGCGGCTTTCATAGCTTCCATGCAGGGGGAGAATTATATAGCCGATCTTGAGCTGGATTCATTGGATGAAGAGGAGATTATTGTATTCACGGCGCCTGTCAGAAACGAGAATGATATTATCGGTGTGATTTTTGCGACTTATCGCGTGGAAAGTCTGAAAGAAATATTAGCCGTATCTTCTTTTGATGGAGAAGGATATACATATATCATTCAGAGCGACGGAAGCAAGGTAGTGGACTCTGTCGATTCGACGAGTTTTCAGAATATGAAAAATATTTTTACTTCCATGGAAAAGGCTGATGAACGCAACTCTAAGGTGGTTACGGAACTAAAATATATGTTGAAAAACCGCAAGACAGGTTATGTTATTTTTTATAATAAAATCAGTAAATATATGTATGTTACACCGCTTGGCATTAATGACTGGTTTTTAGCGGATGTGGTTCCGGTAGATTTTATGGAGCTTTCATCTAATTATATAATAAGCAGAACATATGTTTTGTGTGCTATATTGACAGTTGTCTGTGTTATTATTGCTCTCACAATTTTCTGGGAAGAACGCAGGAAGAAGCAGGAGATGCAGAATCTTCTCTATGTTGACGAATTGACAGGCGGCAGTACGCTTGCAAAGTTCAAGCTTGATGTACAGGAACGGATTATCGGGAACAATGGGAATAATGATAATGCCGCCCTTATCGAGATGGATTTGGACGATTTTAAGCTTGTCAACGAACTGTTTGGATATGATGAAGGCAATTCTGTTTTATGTCGTATCTGGGAAACTATTCAAAACAACTGCAGCAAAGATGAGCTTGCAGGCCACGGATTTTCAGATCACTTTTACATGCTGCTTTATTTTGAAAAGAAGAAAGAGATTGAAGAAAGAATTTTAAAGATAACGGCAGGAATACAGAGATGCTTTATGAATAAAGATTCGGAATATATTCTGAACCCGGTATTCGGAATTTATTATGTGGACAAATTCGATGAAGATATAGATGTCATGTTGGACTGTGCCACACTTGCGCATAATCATGCGAAGGGGGACAGAAATGAGGTCTATAAAATCTATACGGATATGATGAAAGAAGGAATACTTCAGAAAAAGCAGCTTTCAGACCAGATTGAGCATGCGTATATGAATCATGAATTTGTTGCATATTATCAGCCGAAGTATGATTCTAAAACACAGAAGCTTGCAGGAGCGGAAGCTTTAATACGTTGGCGCAAATCCAACGGGCAGATGGTATCTCCGGGGCTTTTTGTTCCGCTTGCGGAAGAGAGCGGTTTTGTCCGTAAGCTGGATGAATACATATTTAGAGAGGTTTGTTTTGCGCAAAAACGCTGGTTAGACCAAGGACTGTCGGTTGTCCCAATATCCGTAAACCTTTCCAGAAGGCACTTGGAAAATCCGGATTTTATCGATGAATATAAAAAAATACTGGATGAGTCGGGGGTGCCGATTGAGTACATACAGCTTGAAATTACGGAGAGCGCCATACTTGATAAACAGGATGAATTAATAGCCATTATGGATAGACTTCACCAGCTGGGCTTTATTATACTCATGGATGATTTCGGTACAGGTTATTCATCACTTATGATGCTTAAATCCGTTCCGGTTGATGTCATGAAACTGGATAAGAGCTTTGTAGATGACTATAATGATGTAAAAGGAGAGCAGATCATACGCCGGGTTATGCAGATGGCGCAGGATTTGAATATCGAGGTAACGGCAGAGGGCGTAGAAACGCAGGAACAGTATGAATTCCTAAAGAGTATCGATTGCAATATGATTCAGGGTTATTATTTTGCAAGGCCGATGCCGGAGGATGAGTATGAAAAATGCATGGAGAAAAGCGGGGCTTAAAGGTGCCTCGCTTTTTTATTGCAAAAAACTCTTGACACTACCATTCCCACACTGTATACTAAGTGTATTAATAATAGTAGTACACTTAATATACGCTATAGAAAGGAGGACCTTATGATCATCATAGATTACAAAGACACCAGACCAATCTATGAACAAGTTGCCGAGAAATTCAAGAACCTCATATTAAAAGGGGTGCTTAAACCCGACGAGCAGATGCCGTCGGTCAGGAATCTGGCAATGGAGTTATCGATTAATCCTAACACAATCCAGAAAGCATACTCGCAGTTAGAGCGAGAGGGCTTCATATATACCGTAAAAGGCAGGGGAAACTTTGTCACAGGCAGCGAACATCTTCTTACGCAGCGGCAGAGAAGCTGTATGGAGAAGATTTTAAGTCTTGCGGAGGAAGCAATAGAGTATGGAATGAGCAAGGAAGAAATCATAGCGCAGATTCAGGAAGCCGAAATATAGGCGGCAGTAAGTAGGGTGAAATTAGAAATTTCACCAGCGAGTTTGAGCAAGAATGGAGGATTGTTATGATAGAAATGTATAACGTAACCAAGGCTTTTGATTCTATTAAGGCAGTAGATTCGGTCAGCGTTACGATTAAAGAAAATACAGTATTTGGTCTGATTGGAACCAACGGCGCAGGTAAGAGTACGGCGCTTCGCATGATAACCGGTGTCTTTAAGCCGGACGAGGGAACGATAGCGGTTGATAACATGCCGGTTTATGACAATGAAGAGGCTAAGAATAAGCTCTTTTTTATAGCTGATGAACCGTACTTTTTTGCGGGCAGCAGCGCAGAGACTATGGAGCGTTACTATAGCAGTATTTATGAAAATTTTGACAGGGAAGAATTTTACAAGTATCTGGATAACTTTAATCTGGACAGACGCAGGAAGATAAGTACTTTTTCCAAAGGAATGAAAAAACAGCTTGCGCTTCTTCTTGGAATTTGTTCTCATACGAAGTATCTTTTATGCGACGAGACCTTTGACGGACTTGATCCGGTGATGCGTCAGGGCGTAAAAAGTATCTTTGCCAAAGAAATGGAAGAAAGAGGACTGACGCCTGTTATTGCATCCCACAACTTAAGGGAGCTTGAGGATATCTGCGACCATGTGGGGCTGCTCCATAAGGGCGGAGTATTGTTATCTAAGGATTTGGAGGATATGAAATGTAATATCCAGAAGGTTCAGTGTGTATTTTCAGCTAAAGAGGATGAGGATAAGGCGCTGAATGGACTTGAGGTTTTACAAAATGATAAGAGGGGCTCGCTCAGCACTATTACATTGCGCAGTACCAGAGAAGAGGTAATTGCTCATTTTGCAGTGGTAAATACGGTGTTCTTTGAGGTGCTTCCATTGTCCTTGGAAGAGATATTTATCAGCGAAACGGAGGTAGTGGGTTATGACATCAAAAAGATCATTCTTGGTTAGTCTGAAGGAAAATAATAAAAGAAGAATCTGGGTATGGATTGTCAGCTTTTTAACAATGTTATTGACGTATCCGGGAATAATGACAATGTATATAAGCCGGATTAAATTTTGGAATAAGGACGGTGCTTATGCAACTGCAGAATTGTATAAGAGGGCGCTTTGCAGCGCCGTTACGGATGCGCTTGGGTTTCATAAATTTATTACGGTAGCGATTACTTTTCTTGCCATAATCATAGGCGTACAGGGATTTTCCTATCTGTACAGCAGGAAAAAGATTGATATGTATCATAGTGTTCCTGTTTCAGCAAAAAGAAGATTTGTTGTGATTTATTTAAGCGGAGTGTTAACCTATGTCATTCCATGTCTTATAAGCGTAGCGCTTGCGATTATTATGGCAGCAGTGCAGGGAGGAATGAGTTCCGGCGCTTTGGCGGAGTGCGGATTAGCTTTATTAATGAATCTTATATATTTTCTGGCAGTATATAATATGGCAATCTTGGCAGTTATGTTAACCGGAAATGTTTTTATTACAGCGCTTGCGATAGGAGTATTTTTAAGCATAGGTTATTTGTGGCAGTACTTTTTCATAAATATGCAGTATAATTTTTTTGAAACCAAATGTACATTTTTTGATAACCGCGAAATGGAGACGACTTTGTCAATCTGCCTTAATCATATGGAAGCTAGCAGCTATATAAGGTGGCTGGATATGCCGGATATTGTAAAGAACGTATTGACTTTAAGCGGAAGATGGTTTGTGGAAATGCTCCTTATAGGCGCACTGGCATTTTTCTGTTATTTAAAAAGGCCATCCGAAGCGGCAGGAAAAGCAATAGCTTATAAGGTAATAACCCCGTTTTTGAAAGTAATAATTGCACCAACTGTAGGAATGATAATATATATATTAGTCTATGACGGTTCATATTCAAATATGGCGTTTGCAATTTTTGCCATGATAATCGGAACGATATTGTGTGCCGGAATTATGGAAATAATATATGAATTCGATATGCGTGCGGCGGTGAAAAATCTTGTCAGTACAGGTATTTCAGTAGTAGTTGCAATAGCGATATTCAGTATATTTTATTTCGATATATTTTCATATGACACATATGTGCCGGATAAAAATAAGGTGGAGAGCATTGCAATCAGCATAAATCCGTATTCAAACTCGTATTTAAGATTTAACGATGGCAGCATAAGAGGTATGGGTGAGGGAAATTATCTGAGAGACAATATGTTTATAACGGATGTGGAACCTGTCTTAGAGCTTGTAAAAAATAATCAGAAAGATATGGAGGATGTGGTTGAGAAACAAGGCGTTTTCATTTTATACAGGCTTAAATCAGGCAGGAAAGTAAGCAGGCAGGCCACTATTGATTTTGCGGATGCTTCCAATGCGGCATTGTTAGATAAGATAATGGGAACAAAGGAGTATAGGGAGGGAGTATACCAGATAGCAAAAAATGCTGATGTGATAAGCCGTCCTGATGCGACTATCACTTATAAAAACGGTGTAGTGGAAGCTAATATCCCTCACAAAGAGAGTGAGAAGATAAGGCAAGCCTGGTTAAAAGATATGGAGAACTTTAATTTCTCACTGGCAAGAAACAATCTGCCCTGCGGATATATCAATATCTTCTATGGAGTAAGCTATATTAGGGTAGGTTTGCCGATATATGAAAACTTTACAAACACAATCGCCTGCCTTGAAGAAAATAATGCTTATTATCCTTTAGAGATAAATGCTGAAGATGTTCTGACTCTTTCGGTAACCAATTATAATTATGAAGATGAGCCGAATTATGTGAAGTATGGATTTGATGAGATGGCAACGTCACAAACGTCGTATATAGTGAGTGAGGACTTTACTGACCCGCAGGAAATTGCAGAGATTGTTAAGGGGCTTTATCCGACAAGTTATAATTATGGCAATGGCTGGATACCTGCAGATATGCTGGATAGTAATTACCGGGTTACGATTTCGTATAAAAGTGAGGCAGACAATCCTTATGAAAAGGGTTATGTTGAGTATACATTCATAAGCGGTAAAGTGCCGGAGTTTGTAGCTGAAAGGACTGCACCGCCGGCGGAAGATTAGACAATGTTTTTACGCAAATCCATTAATGATGTTATGTAATTGGATAATGCTTCAAGTTCATCGTGATCTAAGCTGTTAGCATATTCTATGATCATAGAGGAAGAGATATTGGTACTATCTGGTTCAATACCAAATAGAATATAATCAGCGGAAACGGCAAATTTGGAACACAGCTTGTACAATGTGTCTTGCGACATTCCTTTTTTGCCGTTTTCAATTTCAGAAAGAAAATTAACAGAAATATCGATAAGCTCGGCAAACTGCGCCTGTGTTAATTTGTGCGACATTCTCAAATTGCGTATTCTGTTACCTATTATGGATTTTGTTTCGCTCATTATCTGCTTCCTTATGAATATAATTAGGTTATCTTTTTGTATATTCTAAAGTAAATTTTAAATTATATACACAATCAAGTGATGTATAAAATTCGCTAACGGCGAAAAAGAACTTGAAAAATAAATCTGTAGCGAATATAATAGTTATTGGTCGAATATTAGAATAATTAGGAAAATCATCAAATAAGTTCCTTTAAAAAGATGATTATTAATCCGAAATATTAATATAATAGCATTAATAAAATATTAAGAAAAAGATTTATAAAAACAGTATCGTTTTATGTGATTATAGTTTATAATGATTCTCATATGGTATATATAACCAGATAGAAAGAAAGGTATGGTTGGTGTTATGAGTCAGTCAGAACCTGTAATATGTGTCAAGGATTTATATAAGATATACCGCGTAGGTGAGACCAAGGTTCGCGCTCTAAACGGGGTGGATTTTACAATAGACAGGGGAAATTTCTGCTCTATTGTCGGAACTTCGGGCTCAGGCAAATCTACGCTTTTAAATATGATGGCGGGCTTAGAGAAACCCACTAAGGGAGAAATCATAATCGCCGGTGAGCATATGGAGAAAAAGACCGAAAATCAGTTGGTTGCTTTCAGGAGAGAGCATATTGGTTTTATTTTTCAGTCTTTTAACTTAATGGGAACAATGAACGCCATAGAGAATGTGGCGCTGCCGCTTACGTTTCAGGGAGTGGACAAGAAGTCACGCAACAAGAAAGCAGAAGATATGCTGGATTTAGTCGGTCTTACCAAGCATAAGAAGCACAGACCCAATCAGATGTCCGGCGGACAGCAGCAGAGAGTCGGCGTGGCAAGGGCATTGGTGGTTGAACCGGAAATAATATTCGCGGATGAGCCTACCGGAAATCTGGATTCAAATACTTCAGTTGAGGTTATGAACCTGATGAAGAGGATTGTAAGGGAGAAGAACCAGACGCTTGTAATGGTAACGCATGATAATTATCTTGCAGGATTTGCGGATATAATCTTACATATTCGTGACGGTAAGATAGTTCAGGTTGAGGATAACAGGGGAAAAAGCGAGGGTGAGATACCTGATAGTCATCCTTAATAGTTAGATTAAAAATATAAATTAAAAAGTAACTTGTACTATGGAGGGGATTTAATATGTGTTTGCGGAAAGTATGGAAAAAGGGATTGTTGACTTTAGCGGTTGCAGGTATGTGTCTGCTTACGGTGCCGTCGGTGAATATAGTAAATGCGTCGGAGCCGGGAACAGAGAATCCGGGAGATAATGGCGGAACAACTGGAGAAGGCGGGGAATCAGATACCTCAAAAAAGATAACAGAAGATGATAAAGCTGCTGCAAAAAAGGAGCTGGAGGATTATATGCAAAGTCTGAAAGCCTCTTACAAGCTGGATGATAATACAATGCAGAATCTACAGAAGCTGGTTGACAACGTACTTTCAAATATCAAACCATCTGAAACGACGCTTGGGGAAATGAAAGAACGTGTTTCTATGACTAAATTGGCTATGGATGCGGCGGCGGTAGCCAGTGCGGCTAATCAGAACCAGACAGCCCCAGCCCAGCCTTCTGCAAATCAGGCATCTGCAGCTCAGACCACACAGGATACCGACAGCCGTATCATAACCGATAAAGACAGATCTGATGCGGACGAAGATTTGTATTATTATATGCTAAGTCTTGAGAGAAGATATAATCTGGATAAAAAGGTAATGGAAAACCTTCATAAAGTTTTTGACAGTGCGGTTTTTTATATTGCAAATACTGATATGACTGTTTCAGAGCTGTGGTCTTATGTTACTTCTGTTAAGGGAAATATGGAATCGGCAGCGGTAGCCAATGTCACTACTACAACCAGTGAGTTTTTGCAGGTAGGAGATAACTGGACGACGCCGACGGTAAGCTATGGCAACAGTGTTTCAATTGTACTTCCAATCATTAACTTCGGTACAGAGGAGTTAAATGACCTTATTGTTGCGCCACAGACTTCTACTATTGTATCTGAATGGCCTTTTGTTCCTGATAAGACAGCTTATATTCAGACAGAGCCCTATATTCCGGGCAATAAAACCTATGATGCAGCAATGGCAAACAGAAGGGAGTTTACCTTTAATTTTACTGCCAGAGAAGATGTTATGAGCGGTTATTACCCCCTCAAATTCAATGTTTCGTATACAAAGGCGGGAGTTCGTATCGAAGAACCGGCAGTGCTGACTGTTTATGTGCGCACAATCGGTAAGCCGGGCAGCGGAAATATAGGCGGAACCGGAGAAGATACAAGCAATGCTAAGCCAAGAATCGTGGTTACGGGCTTTGAAACCAATCCGGCAGAGGTTTTTGCAGGAGATACTTTTGTACTGACTATTCATATAAAAAATACTTCCAAGGATGTAGCGGTTACTAACTGCTTATTCGATATGCAGGCAGCGGTAGAGGGCGAGGATAAAACGAACACATATTCGGCATTCCTGCCGACTTCCGGTGCAAGTTCGGTGTATATGGACAATATTTCTCCTAATACCAACGCCGATATAGTGATAGAAATGACTGCCAAGGCGGATTTGGCGCAAAAACCTTATGTGCTTGACGTTAATATGAAATATGATGCGGGTTCAATGTTTGACTTAACCGATACGGCGAGCGTATCAATTCCGATTTCGCAGGAGAGCCGTTTCGATATCAGCACACCGGAGGTAGTTCCGTCGGATATTTCGGTAGGTTCACAGTCCAACGTTATGTTCAGCATTTATAACACCGGAAAGACCACGCTTTATAATACGCAGGTTAAATTTGTCGCAGATTCTATTGATGAAGCAACCGCATTTGTAGGAAATCTTACTTCAGGTGCAACCGGAAATGTCGATGTTATGTTAACCGGAGCAACTGCAACAATGGATGACGGAACAATAAATGTAGAGATATCCTATGAAGATGATGCCGGAAAAGTAACGACGGAAACCAAAACCGTTACCTTAGTTGTTATGGAAGAGTTTTTTGATGACTATATGGGAGACGATATGATGATGGGTGATATGATGGAAGGTGAAGGACAGCCCAAACCAAAGAAGGGATGGATAATCGCCGTTGTTATTATTGTGCTTGTCATAGCCGGAGGCGTCGGCACGTATGTATTTTTACATCTTAAGAAAAAGAAAAAAGCAGCAATGTTGTTAGCGGATGATTTGTTATCCATAGACGAAGATAATAATTCCGATGATTAGAGTAAAAAATAAATTTTTTACCCTTTGAGAGAAAGGCAAGGTTATTAGTATGAAATTTCTTGATTTACTGCGTATGAGCAGCAGTAATTTATGGAAAAGGAAAGTTCGTACGGTCTTAACGGTTCTTGGTGTTGTAATCGGTGTGGCTTCTATTGTAGTTATGATATCACTGGGACTAGGACTTAGCCGTTCGCTTATGGAACAGTATGAGTCTTACGGAAGTCTGACGCAGATTACTATTTATGAGCCGGGATATTATTGGAGTGGGGACAATTCCCAGGATGAGGATTTAAGGCTGGACGACAATTTAATAGAGACAATCAGCAGGATGGAGCATGTAAAAGCGGTTTATCCTATGATGCAGATGTCTGCATTGGCTAAGTACGGCAGTTATCAGTGTTATCTTAATATACAGGGGATGCCGGTTGAAGCGATTGAGAATCTGGGAATAGAAGTAGGTGAAGGCGCGCTTCCTTCTTCCCAGGACGACGAACTGAGGTTTTTTTACGGCTCGCGTATTTTGGAGGATTTTTACAGCGATAAGGGTGGCTACAGTTATTATGAAACAGGAGAGTTGCCGGACATTGACCTTATGAATGACCCTATTTTCATTATTTTTGATATGGATGCCTATTGGCAGTCACAGTACAATGACGGAGAAACGGTTGTAGCGCCGCCTAAGAAGTATTTAATAAATACCTGTGGTATTGAACAAAGTGCTGAGGATAGCTGGACCAGATACTGCTGGGCTACAATATGTGATATTGATAAGTTGCTGCCTGAACTTAAAAGAATTTTTAAAAACAAACCGATTCCGGGGCAGCCAACTACCAAGACAGGCAAACCATATAAGGAAATTTTTTATAATCAGCTTATTGTGGATGTTGACAAGATGGATAATGTTACCTCAGTCCAGTCGATAATTAATGATATGGGATATCAGACAAATGCCAGTGCCGAGTGGATAGAGTCGGAACAAAAAACAATGGGTTATGTTCAGGCGGTGCTTGGCGGTATCGGCGCGGTTTCACTTTTTGTAGCGGCAATCGGAATTACCAATACGATGATGATGTCTATTTACGAGCGTACCAAGGAAATCGGCGTTATGAAGGTGCTTGGCTGTGACTTGCGCAATATCAGGAGCTTGTTTTTGATGGAGGCCGGATTCATAGGTTTTATAGGAGGTATAATCGGACTTATACTTAGCTTTACGCTGTCTATAGTGATTAACAAACTTGCATCAGGAGCAGGTGATATGATGGGACTATCGTCGTCTATTTCATATATTCCGTTCTGGCTGGCTCTTATATCATTGGTTTTTGCTGTTCTGGTCGGAATGGCGGCTGGTTTCTTCCCTGCACTTCGTGCAATGAAGCTGAGTCCGCTTGCTGCGATTCATAACGAAT
>CAMWKB010000070.1 GCA_947174705.1 uncultured Lachnospiraceae bacterium | reverse complement strand
CACATGTAGTGCTTTGGGCACGTAAATCTGATTACGGAACAGCAACATTTTCCTTTTTAGATTTTGCCCTGACCACATGTTTTTTTATGCCCAATATTTTAATTACATAACTGATTAAATTATGAAAAGGAGTTTTATTATGCCACAAAATCAATTTCAGAGAATGATGTTTGCACTTCTCACAGTCTTAGTTACAGTACACGGATATGTATTTTACAGCTTATACGTTGTAAACGGAAGTATCTTAACCACAATCAATGGAACAACAAGTGTTATTGATGCAATCAATAAGCAAGGTGGCGTATATATGCTTGGCCGAAACGTTCCTATATGGGCTATTGTTCTGGTTGAATTTATACTTGCCTATGCCCTCGAAGTTTTGGTAGGAAGTCCGTTTTCCTTCAAATTGGCATCACGTGTATTCAACCCAAAAGAAACGCATCCGGTTTTATTTGAAACAGCCATTATATGCGCCACAGTAGGGTTAATGTGCCCGATAATGAGCTTTTTAGCAGCTATACTTTACTATCCGTTCTACAATGGCTTTAATATCTTCACGCTGCTTGCCAACTGGCTCAAACTGGTATGCTTTAACTTCCCTTTTGCCTTCTTTTCACAGCTGTTTTTCATCCAGCCGTTGATCAGAACAGTCTTTAAAGCCATATTTGTAAGGGAAAAAGCTTTAGTCAGCGTATAAAATTCGTTCTGATAAATTCTTCTTTTTCGGGAAGGCCGTATTTCTCCTTGCCAAGTGCAATGCTTTTCATAAGAAATGTCATATTTCTTGCCAGCACACGCATAGTTTGCAGACCTTCCAAATCCTCGGCGGCCTGACCTGCATCTCTGCCGTGTATACTGTTCCAATACTGGCTGGAGGCTACAGGCATGCCGCTTATTGTAAAAAATTTGTTCAGTTCATCATAAGTTGCAGACAGACCGCCCCTTCTTGCACAGACCACACTGGCTCCGACTTTCATTGTCTTATCGAAATGTGTACTGTAAAAAAGTCGGGTCAATAACGCCACCAGCGTTGCATTGGCAGAAGCGTAATACACCGGACTTGCCACCACAAGACCGTCACAGGCCTCAAACTTAGGTGCAATCTCATTTACAACATCATCAAACACACACTTACCCTTTTCATAACAGGTGTTACATGCTATGCATCCTCTAATATCCTTGTTCCCAATTTGAATAATTTCTGTTTTAACACCCTCTAATTCAAAAATTTTCTCCATCTCCTGTAAAGCAATTGAAGTATTCCCATTAATGCGGGGACTTCCGTTTAACATTAATACATTCATTGTGTTTGCCTCCTTTAGCAACTGTTACTCATTACATTAAATCTGGATTTAATATTTATTTTCACTTATTATATTTAACATATTTATAAATTAACACTCTCTAATGTCTAAAGTCTACCACTTATTTCCATCTACGGATTGCACTTTTTACAAGGTACATACCCCTGTGCAATAATGCTCTCTCTGCTTTCGGATGTATCCTTACGGTTTGCCGTCGGCAGGGAATTACAACTCGGCTTATGGAATTTCATAGTCTTTACATTTAAAACATATGTAAGCTCTGTTGTGTTAGAAGCCGGGGGCTCCGGCGCGGGCTCTTTTACCTCCGAAGCGACCTCTTTATTTGATGACTGCCCAGCCTGCGTATCTGCTGACTGTGCCGCCTTTGTATCTGATGACTGTGCTGCATTTGCATCTGACTGCTGCGTTATGTTCTCACCCGGCGACTGCGTTGTCTTCCCATCCGTCGGCTGCGTTGTCTTCCCGGTGTAAGTTTTCTTCGCACTATTGCTTCCGGTATTTCCTGTAGGTTCTCCTGCTTTCCACGTTTCTGATGCCGGTACGCTGAATGTTATTTGCTTTCCATCAGCAGTAGCTACTATACTGCCTGCTTCATCTGTTCTATATACTTTAACACCATTAGTTCTAAGAGTATTCAATGTTTCGGCATGCGGATGTCCGTAAGAATTGCCTTCAGCGCAGCTTATTACTGCATAATCCGGATTAATCGCCTTAAAAAATTCTTTGGACGTAGAGGTTTTGCTTCCATGATGCGCCACATGATATACATCCGCCGATATATCAATATCATTATCCAGGATATCCTTTTCGGCGTCTTCGCCCGCATCACCGGAAAAAAGGAACTTGTTATCTCCATTCTTGATTATGAGCGAAACAGAAGCGTCATTGGGATTATCATATTCCTTATTCGGTGCCAGAATTGTTATCAAAGCCGTTCCAAGATAATACCGCCAACCAACCCTTGGAGTTAAATAATTTACATCCTTGTCATCCAAAGCCTGTATTAATTTTTGATAACTTTTGTTATCTTTTTCATAGTTTGATACAAATACTTTTTTGATTTCAAACTTGGTAATAATTGTAGGTGCTCCTCCGATATGATCCGAATCCGGATGGGTCAGCACTAAATAGTCCAGCTTTTCAACCTTTTGCTTCTTAAGATAATTTTGAACCGCAGTTCCTTTAGAATCATCTCCGGCATCAATAAGCATGGCATGCTCACCGCACTTTATCAGGGTAGCATCTCCCTGTCCGACATCGATAAAGTGGACCTCCATTTTATCAGTATCTGCCGCCAATGATGTGGTCGGAGTCTGATATATGCCGCCAATCAAAATAGCGATTGTTATTATTATTGACGCTATGTACTTATTTACTTTTCTCATGATTAATCCTCCCCTATGAGCAATTTAATTACACACGCTATTTATATTTCCAAAACTACAAATTATTAATAAAATTATACCCTCTTTCAAACTTCATTTCAACTCAATGCTAAAACTTGTCTATGAATCAAATCACATCCCTGACAACAAAATAGCCCTACATTACCAAATTCTTCAATTTGCACAATTCCAACTGCAAATATTAGGAAATTTTCAGAAATATATTTAATATTTTTCAAAAATATGTTATTATTTATAAAAGATGTACAAATATCTAATGTGAACGGGAGGGCTATCAGTGCAAAAGAAAAGACAAAATGATTACCAGGCTGAGGACAAAGCGTTATTACTTTCATACATGGATAAAGCGATAAGCGGCGACTTTTCAGAAATTGATGTATCAAGTTTTCACGATACGGAGCTTGCCAGCAAGTATAATGCTTTATTGGATACTTTTTTGAAAGCTAATAATAATTTTGTTATGCGCCTTAATGATTCCATGACACGAATCGGTGATAGCTCCTGTGTAAAAGAAATGATTGAACAGGTAAATTCACAGACCGCCTCTATAAGCGATATGCGCAGTTCAAGTCAGGAACTTCAGGATTCTATTCATAATATCCAAAGTGCGGTTCAGAATATTCAGGGAAATGCCCATACTGTAATAGAAACATCTCAACACAGTATTAAGGATATGAAAGAAAGCATAGAAATTGTAGATGAATCCGTTGAGCAGGTTCTTGCTATCAACGAACAGGTTGCTGACTTTAAAGAAAAGGCAATTAAAATCAACGAAATTATTGATATGGTTAAGAAAATTGCCAGCAAGAGCGGTTTGCTTGCGTTAAATGCTTCTATTGAAGCTGCTCGCGCCGGAGATGCAGGTAAGGGCTTTGCGGTTGTTGCTAACCAGATGAGGGATTTATCAGCCAGCACTACCTCTTCTGCTGAAAATGTAGTACAGTATGTAGCTGAACTTATGGAAGGAATCTCTTCACTTTATGAGTCCGTTAATACAACTACCGCTCATCTGCGTTCAGGTAATGAAAGCGTACATAATTCCATAGGTTATATTTCCGGTATGGCGGAACAGATTGATTCCATGAGTTCTGAAATTGATAATATTTATGACGAAATCAATACCCAGTCAGCTTTAACCAGAGATTTTGTTTCGTCCATTGACAACATTGCAAACAGCTACAATAATCTGTCTGAAGAATGTGTGGGAACCGGAGAGCATTTATACCGTATTTCCCGCGATATCGACCGTGCAAGAAGCGATATGGCACGGCATAATTCTAAACTTTCCACACTGGACTGGATTACAGTATTTGAGATTGACCATTTGATTTTCACATGGCGCGTATATAACAACCTGGCTGATTTTGAACATCTCAGAATTGACCAGCTCAATAACCCTAAAGGCTGTAAATTCGGTAAATGGGTTGCCGGTCAGACAGATTCACGTATTACAGGCTCATCTGACTTTAAGCAGGCTGTCGATTTACACGAAGAGCTTCATAAATATGCCTGCGCTTCATGGACTGCCAAAGATAAGGGCGACCGCGAAGAAGCGCTTAATCAATTCAATAATGCTTATGAGGTATATGGACGCTTCCAGAAAGCTATGAACGGTATCAGAAAAGTTATTCGTTCCACCGGAGATAAAGAAGAAACAAATATTCAAATTATGTCTCTTTAATTTTAAAAATAATAAAAATCCAAAATGAATTCCTAATCAAGAATTCATTTTGGATTTTTTAATGTTATACACAGGTATAATTCTCTCTATCTGCTAATTGGTTTTATTATTATTTTCTCAATCTCAACCCCATTGGAGCCATAATAAAGTCTTATATAATTATTGTTTTCATTCGTCAGAAAGCCCAGTTCTTTTTCCTTTACGATTGTCCTGCCTTCCGTTCCCTGAATACTCAATGTGGTTTTAAAGATATTGTTGCAGAAGATAGATATCGGCAGCTGGGCCAGACTTATGAGATTGGATTTTAGTACAAACGAAATCTTATAATCTCCTGACTCATTTACACTGATTTCAAAGACATCAGATTCGCCTCTTCTATTATGTAACAACGCACCGTCAATCACAATCTCCTGCGTATCTTTATCCGCCTCATAATACACCGGCTCTGCCACTTCATCATACTGATTCTCAATTTCGGATAATGCAGCTTCTTCTTCCTTGGAAAGCCTGCCTTCAAGTCTTAATATTGAAGGACTCTTCAGTATAAATTTAAGAATATTTATAGCGTTTCTTTGAAGCATACCTCTGGTGATAAATCCCGTCTCTAACTGCTTCTTCATATCGTCATTTTCAGGGTTTACTTCTGAATCAGACACACACATATACAAATCGTTTTGTGCTGCTGCCATCGGTGCTTTGACTTCTATTGCCGAAGCCTCCCCCTCATAGTTAGCCTGCGCCCACCAGTCGCTCATGACAACTCCATCATATCCCCACTCTTTTCTAAGTATGCGGGTGCATAAATCATAGTTTCCGGCAGTCCATATTCCGTTAACCGGTCCGTAAGTAGTCATCACGCTGCGCGTATGACCGGCTTTTATTACAATTTCAAAGCCTTTTAAATATATTTCACGCAAAGCTCTTTCAGAAACCACTGAATCAACTTCTCTTCGCTGTTTTTCCTGATTATTTGCGCAAAAATGTTTGATTGTGCCCGCAATATCGTTCTCTTCCATTGCCTCCACCTGTGCAGCGGCTATTTTCCCGGTCAAATACGGGTCTTCGGATATATACTCAAAGTTACGTCCATTAAGCGGATTACGATGGATGTTCATGCCGGGTCCCAGCAAAGAATCAATCCTATTAAGTCTAAGCTCCCTGCCTGTCATTTTAAAAAGTTCATATACCAGTTTCGTATTAAAACTACATCCCAACGCCGTTCCGTTTGGTAATGAAAAAGCTTTCGTTCCGCAGTCCATTCTGATTCCGGAAGGTCCGTCGGCACAACACGCTGTAGGGATTCCGAACTTTTTAAGCCTCTCTGTCACTGCCCCAAATGCTGAAGCCGTTCCGGGCGTTACGCGCGGACTGCACATTCCCTCTCCGCGGAACATATTAATTAAATCGTCGTCATCAAGCTGTGCCACAAACTCATTTATCGATATTTTTCCATCCAGCACATCCACGAGTTTGTAACCTTTATCGCCTGTAAATTCAATATCCTCTATTTTATCTTTATCCTGATTATATCTGTCCTCATAAGTGCAGGGCTTCAGAGGTACTTCTTCCATACATATTTCGAATGTTTCAGGCTCCGGAGCTGCGGATTCACAATATGGTTTTATTCTCTTAAAAGGCTTTACAGGTGCAAGCGCCTCCTCGAGTCTCTCCACTACTTCAAACTCTTGTTCAAAAGCTCCTGCATGAGCCGCGCTCCTTACATCCGAACCTATATAAAACTCATACTTTCCTGCTTCTAATACATAACAATATCTATGACCGGTAACTCCGCTGTCGTCATAGGAAGCAAATTCCCTCTTAGGCAGCATAAATACTATTTCTTCCTCTTCATTCGTCGCAAGCAGCCCGGTCTTAGCAAAGCCTACCAGTTTTCTGACCGGATTTCCCAGTTTTCCCTGCGGGACTTTGACATAAACCTGTACAACCTCTTTGCCCTCACAACTGCCTGTATTTTTAACTGTGGCCTTCACGATACATTCTTTTTCAGAGACATCCGTCAGTTTTCCTTTTATTGAAAAAGTCGTATACGAAAGTCCGTATCCAAACGGATATAATACCTTCTCTTTTGCAAAAGTCTCAAAATAGCGGTATCCCACATAAATATCTTCGGAATAATAATTCCTGATATCATTTCCAAAGTAAGGCGTCGATGGATAATCATCTATACTTTTTGCAATCGTATCAGTAAGTTTGCCACAGGGATTCACTCTTCCCATCAGCACGTCAAGAGTTCCGTTTCCGCCCTCCTGTCCGCCCTGCCATACGTAGATAACGGCCCCCGGATGGTATTTTGCAACAAAACTCATGTCAATTATATTTCCTACGTTAAGAATTATGACACTTCTGTCAGATTCTTTGCACACTCCCTCAATCAGCTTATTTTCTTCTTCTGTTAAAAGAAAACTGCCTTCGCTGGCGTCATTGTCCTGTTCTTCACCCGCAGTTCTTCCGATTATGACCAGCGAAATATCCGCCTCCCTGGCAATTTCAAGCATTCTGTCCTTCACCGGCATCTCCTTCTGGCTCCAGGGAACAGTACCCCAGCCTCCGCCTTCATCATAAGGATTTTCCTCTATCCAATCCTTATAAATCCCAAGCAGCTCTTCATTCAGCGCAATATCGTCGCACCCTTTAAGCGCATCCAAAATTCCAACCGTATATCTGGTATTTACCAATCCGCCCGAACCAAGCCCGCTCTTATAATAATTAAAAGCGCTGCGTCCAAACACCGCTACCTTTTCACCTTTTTTAACCGGAAGAGCACCATTCTCATTCTCAAGCAAAACACACCCTTCCGCCACCGCCTGCCTTGCCAACTTGGCATAACGTTCCATATCAAGTCTGTAATCCATAATACCCAAACCCTCTTATCCAAAATTATTTTCAACCAAAAAACAATTTCTTTATATAAACAACCCACTTCTAACAAAAAACATTTCTTAATATAAGCAAGCCATCTCAAATATAATAACTCATTTCTCCCAAAAAAGCATTACCAAATATAAAATTGTTCCATACACAATTAATTTTATACCAAAAACTCTCTCAAGCCAAAATGCCAAAACGCCATTCCCAGATAAAAAGTCATTCCCAATAACAAACAAATTCAGATAAATAAATGGTCCCTTCCAAGAACCAGAACTTAGGGAACTATAAACAAAAAAAAGGGGCAAGTTCGCTCCCGCGTCCGAGCCCCGTTTTTTGTTTATAGTCCCCTAAGTTCGTGCGCCTTAGAAAACCTTTCTTATCTTTTTATCCCTTAACACTTCCCATAGCAACGCCCTGTACAATAAACTTAGACAGAACTAAATATACTACAATTACAGGAAGGATTGAAAATGCGATCATCATATAAACCTGACCCATATCGAAATTCAGCCAGTCGGTACTTCTTAACTGTGCAATCAATATAGGCAATGTTTTCTTCTTATCCGACTTAATGATCAGCGCCGGTGTGAAGTAGTTATTCCAGCTTGTTACAAATGTGAAGATTGCCTGAACCGCAATCGCCGGTTTCATAAGCGGAAGCACAATCGAATTGAAAGTCCTGAACTCTCCTGAACCGTCGATACGTGCCGCCTCAACAAGCGACAACGGAAGCGCGCTCTCCATATACTGTTTCATATAGAAAAATGTAACCGGAGCCGCAATCGAAGGCACTATCAGAGGAATAAATGAATCTTCCAATTTCATTTTTCCAATCAACTGCAAAAATCCGAGTGCAGTTACCTGTGTAGGTATCATCATAATCATCAAAATGAAAGTAAACATAAATTTCCTAAGTTTAAAATCATACACATGAATCGCATACGCCGTCATTGTTGAGAAATATGTACAAAACAAAGCACTGAGCGCTGCTATCAAAAAGCTGTTGAACAGACCATACCATATAGGCAGTACCGTCGCCGCCCTTCCCGAACTAAGGTTTATCCAGTTAGTCAGCAAATTTGTACTCGGAATAGGAGTAAATCCCCTTGCCAGCTCCGCATTAGACCTGCTGGCATTTATAAACAAAACATAAAACCAAAACAGACACAGGATTGAAATGAAAACCAGTACAACATATGCAATGGCTCTTCTTGCTCCAACACTTAAACCTTTTTCTTTCTTATTCATGTTCTCCCCTCCTAATCCTGCTTATTTGAAAAGTTGTATACTGCAAAACTCAATATCGCCGTTATTATAAACAATACAACCGAAAGTGCGCCGCCAAGACCGTAGTTCTTACTGAACAGATGCTTATTCAGATACATAATAAGCGTCATAGTAGAACGCATCGGCTCTCCTGTACCGTTTGTCAAAATCTGCGGAACATCGAACATCTGCAGACCACCGATAAGAGAAGTAATAACTACATAAATCAGAATAGGCCTAAGCAGAGGCATTGTAATTCTGAAAAATACCTGTGTTGAGGTTGCACCGTCTACTTCTGCTGCTTCAAATAATGATGTATCAATACCCATCATACCTGCCATTAACAGAATCGTAGTATTACCGAACCACATAAGGAAGTTCATAAAAGCTACCAACACCCTGCTGCTGGTTGCACTTGAAAAAAATTTAAAAGGCTGGCTTAAAATACCAAGCTGGATCAAAATAGAATTGATCGGACCGCCGTCTGAGAACAATGTAAAGAATAACATTGCAAATGCAGATGCCATGATCAGATTCGGCAAGTATATAACTGTCTTGAAAAATCTCTGTCCTTTAAGCCTTAAACTCGGATTAGAGAACCATGATGCAAGAAGCAGGGATACAATAATCTGCGGAATAAAGCCAAGCACCCACATAATTAATGTATTCTTTGCATACTGCATCATATCTCCGTTAGTAAATATAGTTTTATAATTGGCTAAGCCTACAAAGTTCGGTCCAATCTGCGTCAGACCCGAACGATAATTTTCATAAAAACTATTGTATATCGTAGTTACCAGCGGAATAAACTGAAACAATAAATATACAACAATAAACGGGATAAGAAAAATATAACCCCATTTGTTATATCTTACTACTTTTCCACTCTTTGCAGTCTTCATAGTAATCCTCCATTCCTGCTTTTACCAAATAATACCTTGTCATACAGCCGCCACCACCCCGACAACTGCCTAAAATTTTGAACAAAAATCCCGCCTGCCCATTTTTAGACAGGCGGGGTAATTGTTATCCGTCTATTACCAATAAATTATTTTGTTAATTCAGGATATTTTTCAATTACTGCTTTATAGAATAAATCTAATGCTTCATCCATTGTAGCGTTTCCGTCAAAGTAGTTCTTCATAGCTGCCTGGAACTCTTCGTTACATCCCTGATCATAGATGCTTAAGTATGCAAGGTCAATGCTTCCTGCACCTTCACAATACATTCCAAGAGGATTCTGTCCGCCAAGGATCTTGCTGGAGTATTCAACGTCGTTTCCATTCTCATCCTTAACCATTGTTGCACCGCTTGCCATACCTTCCATAGCAGGTTTGTTATTTACAAAGTCATCATCATCAACAACGATGTCTTTCATGATATCTTCGTTAGCTGTAAGCTGCATAATAATATCTTTGATTGTAGCTGCGTTGTCTGTGCCTGTAGCTGCGCAAATCCATGTGCCGCCCCAGAAGAAGCCCTGAGGACCTGTAGCTGCTCCCCAGCCGCCCATATTTCCGATAGAACCTGCTTCATCAGCTGCCATAGAGAAGTTTACAAGCCAAGCGGGTCCAAAGTAACAAAATACCTTACCTTCAGGGAAGAAACCTCTCTTCCAATCATCGCTCCAAAGATCACTTGTTTTTGTCTGACCTGCATCTACCATAGCCTTGGAATCTTCAACCCATTTCATGATATTGTCATCAATATGAATTGTAGTTCCGTCAACCCACTTAGATGTTACGTTGTTTGAATATACACGATATGTATCATTTGTAGTAGATACCATGTCATATCCGGCGTCAGCCATAGTTGCTGCTGTCTCATAGAATTTATTCCAGTCAGATACATAAGTCTGAACTTCGTCCGGATCATCTGTTCCGAGAACTTCTTTCGCTGCTTCACGGTTATAGAACAGAACGCCGGGGCAGCCCTGCCATGAAGCGCCTTTTAATACGCCGTTGCTGTCTGTTACTACATCTTTGGTGTACTGATACTGATCACCAAGGTCTGAATCTGTAACTCCCAAATCTGCAAGAGGCATTGAATACTCACTGTCTACATATTTAAGAGCATAGTCAGCTTCGATAAGGAAGATATCGATCTTGTCATCTGCTGCTGCACTATCCTGCTTTAACAGTGTCTCATCCAGATTGTTCTGGTATGCATTGTCATCATTAGGTGTGATATTCCACTGAACTGTGATATCACCAATAAGTCCCTTAGAAGCATCTGCTGCATCCGGTTCATATCCAGGATAATGAGCTTGAACACGTCTCTTGAACTCATCATTCCAGCAGTAAACATTCAGAACCTTTCCTTCATCAGCAGTATCTACTGCTGCATCAGTATTGGTGTCTGCTGCCGGAGCGCTTGTGTCTGTGTTTGTGTTGGTGTCTGCTGCCGGAGCCGGTGTACTTGCATTGTCAGGTGCAGTTGTATTACCGCCACCCCCACAGCCTGTAAGCATTGTGCCTAACATTGCTGCTGTAAGTAAAATACTTATCGCTTTTTTCTTCATTACATGTCCTCCCTTTTTAATAAAGTTTGTGTTTTTTTATTTTTATATTAAATCCGCCGATTGTATAACCGGAAAACAGATATAATATCGTAACCAGGTAGTATGGATAACCAGTATAAAATTCTCTATATCTTTCCTACCGTCGCGCCTTTATAGAGTTCCCCGCTTATGATAACCTGTTCTATGACAGTGCTCTTGGGTTTCTCTATCAGACTGATAATTTTTTTTCCTGCCTGTGCACCAATCCTGTCGGTATCCTGCCTTATAGTAGTAAGCTGCGGCTCTATATGTCTGCCTATCCTGATACCGTCATATCCCGCAACCGAAATATCTTCCGGAATCCTAAGCCCCATCTTATTAATAACATTAATACCGCCATAACATGAAAAATCATCAGGATATATAATACACGTGGGCGGCGTCTTCAATTTTAAAAGTTCCTTTGTTGCTCTCCCTGCGCCTTCCGTATCCCTGTATGCCGATTCTTTAATGTAACAGTCAGGCACCTCTATGGAAAATTCTTCCGCCGTCCTGTAAAAAGATGTAAGCCGGTTCTGCGTTACAGGTCCGGGTTCCCCATGTATGTAGGCTATCCGTCTATGCCCCATCTCATGTATATAAGTAAACAAATCCTTCATTCCGTTTACATTATCCGAAACGATCGCTATACGGTTAGCATAAAGCTTATCTATGGTGACCAACGGAATATCACTGCCAGCCAGTTCTTCCACTTCATCATCATAAAAATTTACATTGGCTATAACCACTCCATCGAAGCCACGGTATCTTGCATGCTCTAAATAGCTCATTCTGTTAGGCCATTTCCTGCTGCTATTGATAAAAGTCACATCATATCCGTGCGCTTCTACCGTCTGTTTCAAGCTATCCAGCACAGAAGCAAAATAATCATGTGTAAGTCCGTTGTGCGCTTCGTCCGTAAACAGAATCCCTATATTATGGGTCCGGTTGGTTTTTAACGCCTTGGCTGCGGAATTAGGCAGATACCCCATCTCCTTTGCAACCTGCTTAATATGCTTTTTTGTTTCTTCCCCTATATCTTTATGGTTATTCAACGCCTTACTGACCGTTGCTACCGATACACCGCAGACAGCGGAAATATCTTTTAATGAAACCATTACGTTTATCCCCCATCTGCATGTATTTTTCAGAGAATTATTACAACTTAATCGTTTTCGTAACTTAACTATAAATCTTCTTAAAGATATTTGCAAGCCTTTTTATATATTTTTTATATTTTCGTGAATTATTAACATATTTTGTCCGTCATTTTATACATTTTTGATATTTTCATTTGCTCTTTCCACTAAACAAGCGGCTTAAGTCAAAGACATTTTTATAACATTTTATGAAAACGTTTTCGTAATTATCAACTTTAATATTGTATTTTAAAGATTTATTCTGTATAATCAAAATATCTTTTAAACTTAAACGTTTTCTGTAAATAATAATGTAAATGGAGGGAACCTATGAAATTTGGACATTTTGATGACAGCAATAAGGAATATGTAATTAATACTCCTAAAACCCCGCTTCCCTGGATTAATTACCTCGGATGCAATGAATTTTTCAGTTTGGTTTCAAATACCTGCGGCGGCTACAGCTTTTATAAGGATGCAAAGCTTCTGCGTATCACCAGATACCGTTACAATGATGTTCCGGCGGATATGAACGGAAAATATTTTTACATAAAAGATAAGGATACCGTATGGAACCCAGGCTGGAAACCTGTAAAAACCGAGTTGGATTCCTATGAGTGCCGTCACGGCATCGGATACAGCCGGTTCACCGCAGCTAAGAACGAAGTGGAAGCAAGTATCCTGACCTTCGTTCCAATGGATGACAATTGTGAAATCAGTCAGCTTAAACTTACCAATAACTCCTCGTCTGCCAAAGAGCTTTCCGTCTTTTCTTATGTAGAATGGTGCCTTTGGAATGCGGACGACGATATGAAGAACTTCCAGCGTAACTTAAATACCGGCGAAGTAGAAGTCATAGGCTCTACCATATACCACAAGACCGAATACAGAGAACGCCGCAACCACTATGCAGTTTACTCTGTAAATGCTCCGATCGATGGTTTTGATACAAGCCGCGACGATTTTCTTGGTGCATACCGCGGCGTGGACATGCCTGTTGCAGTAGAAAACGGCGCCTGCACTAATTCCGTGGCACATGGCTGGTCACCTATCGCATCACACCAGCTTAATGTTACGTTAGCTCCAAACGAAACCAAATCCTTTGTCTTTGTCCTTGGGTATATAGAGAATCCTGAAGAAGATAAATGGGAAGCTCCCGGTATTATCAATAAGAAGCCCGCAAATGCAATGTTAAGCAAGTACCAGACCGATGAAGATGTAGATAAGGCATTTGCCGCATTAAACAACTACTGGAACGGACTTCTTTCCAAATATAGCGTAAAATCTTCAAACGATAAAGTTGAGCGTATGGTAAATATCTGGAACCAATATCAGTGCATGGTAACATTTAATATGTCCCGCTCTGCATCGTATTATGAATCAGGTATCGGCCGTGGTATGGGCTTTAGGGATTCCTGCCAGGATCTGCTCGGCTTCGTACATCTGATTCCCGACCGCGCAAGAGAAAGAATTATTGATATCGCTTCTACACAGTTCCCTGACGGAAGCGCTTACCATCAATATCAGCCGCTTACCAAAAAAGGCAACTCCGATATCGGAAGCGGATTCAATGATGACCCGTTGTGGCTGATTGGCGGAACCAGCGCTTATGTACGCGAAACCGGAGATACTTCCATTCTTTCCGAAATGGTTCCTTTTGACAACGATATGTCAATTGCAGCGCCTCTTATGGAGCATTTGAAACGTTCCTTAGATTACATAATTACACATAAAGGACCTCACAACCTGCCGTTAATCGGACGCGCAGACTGGAATGACTGTCTGAACCTTAACTGCTTCTCAGAGCATCCCGGCGAATCCTTCCAGACCTTTGGTCCCAGTGAAG
>CAMWKB010000069.1 GCA_947174705.1 uncultured Lachnospiraceae bacterium | reverse complement strand
ATTGCTAATTTCCTGCCAGATACACAGACCCAGCTTATTATACACAGCCCGACCACCGCCGCAGCCACATATACCTGGCCAATTTGCCCCCACAACCTACACCCTTCATCTACCACCCACTATACCACCCCATCATTACCTAAACCTTAACAAAACTTTTTAAATTCCTTAATCGACTCCTTAAGCAGCATCTCAAACTTCGGCGCCACCGCATTAGCCGCCTCCTGCACCTCTTCATGTGTAAGCGGCGCAGTATTCATCCCCGCTGCAAGATTGCTGACACATGAAACTCCGCAAATCTTCATTCCCATATGATTAGCCGCAATCGCCTCTACAACCGTACTCATTCCAACCGCATTAGCTCCAAGCGTCTGTAACATTCTAATCTCCGCCGGGGATTCAAAAGAAGGACCTGTCAGCTGAGCATAAACGCCTTCAAATAACTCTATATCATTTTGCTTCGCAGTATTTTTAATAATCTCCTGCAAATCTTCATCATAGACATGGCTCATATCCGGGAATCTGGTACCGAGTTCATCAATATTTTCCCCGATAAGCGGATTGGGCGCAAAGCATGAAATGTGATCCTTGATAAGCATAAGGCTGCCCGCATGGAATTTCGGGTCAATTCCGCCTGATGCATTAGTTAAAAACAGGATTTTAGCTCCCATCATCTTCATAAGTCTTGCAGGAAGCACTACGTCAGTAATCGGATATCCCTCGTAATAATGTACTCTTCCCTGCATAAGCACAACCGCAACCTTATCAATATATCCGAAAATAAATTTACCGGCATGTCCGGGCACCGTAGAAACCGGAAATCCCTCTATTTCAGAGTATGGAAGCTCCGATACCACATCTACCGTCTTTGCAAAGTTTCCAAGCCCTGAGCCCAGTACAACTGCCACATCAGGCTTGAAATCTATCTTTTGCTTATAACAATCATAACACTTTAATAACTTCTCATATACTTTATTCATCGTGGTTACCCCCTAAGTAATATTATTAAATAATATAACATATTCCCAAATAATAAAAAAGAGATATCTTACAAGATATCCCTTTCTTTCCAATTAATTACATCCGTTATTGCAAATATCATTCTGTTATTAAACCTGTTTTTTTCAGTTACGCGTGTTATTAAATGATAATACATACCATTCCGCCATTGCTATCGTTCACAATTTTTTGCATAGTTTCCTGCAATTTAATCTGGCTCTCCTCATTTATCATGGCAATTTTGCCTGAAATTCCGTCATTTACCAGTTGTTCTATCGTTTTTCCGAATATATTTGTCTCCCAGATACCCTCATCGCTTGTTCCGGTGTCGGAAATATACTCAATAAGGTCCTTGGCCTGCTGTTCCGTTCCGACTATAGGTGAGATTTCCGTTTCAATGCTCGCCTTAATCATATGTATGCTCGGACTTTCGGCCTTGATTTTAACGCCAAACTTATTTCCCTGTTTGATTACCTCAGGTTTCTCAAGCACAATTTCCTCTTTATCCGGCATGACTACGCCGTATCCCTTATAACGGACGGATTCCATCGCATGAAGCACCTTGGTATACTCCCTTTTCATCTTCGCCATTTCTTTAAGCGTCGTTAACATCTGGTATTCACTGGTAATGGATTCGCCCACCAAATCGCTTATCATCTCATAATAGTAGCTGTCATCCGGCTCAAGTATAATTTTAACGCTGCCTTCGGACATGTTAACGCCGTCTAACTTGCACTTTTTAATATACTCGCTCTCTAAGTTAAAGTTCGCCTTTGTTATATCTCTGACGTTAGTCAGCTCGCCCATTAACTTTTTAATCTGACAGATAATATCCTGCTTCATCTTGTGGTCATATGCAAGCATCTCCACCCATTTAGGCATATAGAATTCTATCATGGTGAGCGGGAATTCGTATAAAACATTCTCCATAATGCGGTTAATGTCTTCCTGTTTAAGCTGCTCGCAGTTTACCGGCATAACAGTTACCTGATACTTATCATGAATCTCATCAGCCAGCTGTCTGGTTTCCTCCGCATACGGTTTTGCAGAATTTAAAAGTACCAGAAACGGTTTATGTATTTCCTGAAGTTCCCTTATGGTCCGCTCTTCCGCTTCTAAGAAATTACTACGGGGAAGCTCCCCAAAACTTCCGTCGCAGGTTATTACAACCCCGATTGTGGAATGGTCTTTAATGACCTTGCGGGTTCCGATTTCTGCGGCCTTGGTAAAAGGAATTTCTTCAACTGACCAAGGTGTTTTAACCAGTCTCTCCACATCCTCTTCCATATGGCCGGAAGCGCCCTCTACCATATAGCCTACACAGTCTATAAGCCTGACTTTGACATTTATATCAGCTCCTAATTTAATCTGTGCTGCTTCTTTGGGAATAAACTTCGGTTCCGTCGTTGTAATGGTTTTTCCGCCTGCGCTCTGCGGTAATTCATCCTTAGCCCTTTCCTTTTCATGCTCGTTTTCCATATAGGGCAGAACAAGTAAATCCATGAATCTTTTGATAAAAGTTGATTTTCCGGTTCTTACAGGGCCTACAACCCCTATGTAAATCTCTCCGCCTGTTCTATCCTGTATGTCCTTGTATACTGCATATTCATTTCTGTTATTAATATCCATAAAAATACCCCTTCCATACTTACTAAAATGTATGTGAAGGGGATTCTATTTATGACAAGTGCAAAAAATAACTGATGTTATTTCGCTAGTTTATGAAAAATAATGCAATTCGGCTGCGGAACCTTAATTTCTTTTCCGTTCATGATAAGCAGCCCCTTTTCCAAATCAACTTTAAAAAATGTCATTGTATTAGTTTCATGGTTTAATGAAACAAGATGCCTGTTATCCGGGAAAAGATTTGCATCCTTAGGATAATCTCCGCTTATAGGCAGACACAAAATCTTTGTAAGTTTGCCGTCTGTCTGGTCTATTTTGTAAAGAACCGCGCTGTTATCGCCCGCATTAGAGCTCACCAGATATTTAAAATCCGCTGAAATATTAAGTGCGCTTGCTGCCGAGCCACCGGCATGATAATTATTTAGCGTAGAAATAGTCTGTATCTTCTCAAATTCAGGGTTTCCGTTAATTTCCTGATAAGTATATACATCAATATAATTCTTCAATTCATGTACAATATAAAGATAATTGCCATCCTGCGAAAATTTCAAATGTCTTGGAGCGGATTCCTGCTCGCTGCGGATAATATCTATCTGTCTGAGTTTTCCATTCATATGGTCTACCCTATATACATTAATATGGTCCATACCTAAATCTGCTGCACACAAATACTTATTATCCCTGGTCATTTTGACGCAGTTGATATGCGGTCTGAAATTACGCTCTGCTATACTTCCTAAACCCTTATGATATATTTCATCGGTAATTTCGCCTATTCCGCCGTCTTCACGCAAACGCAGCACCGTGATTTTGCCGTCATGATAACCGCCTACAAACAGGTATTTATCCTCATAGTCGGTAGAAAGATAACAGCCTCTCATTCCGTTAATACTGCCCTCATTAACTACTTCCAAATCCCCGTCAGGAAGAATACGGTATGATTCTGCCCCGAAATCTGTTATGGCATATAGGAACTTCTGATTATGCGAAATCGTGATATATGAAGAATTGGTAATCTTTACGTGCCCCTTTTCTTCCATGCGACCTTTTTCTATATCAACGTCATAAATTCTTATGCCATATTTATCCTTATTCCCATTCGTATAAGTAGAAACATATGCTACATATTTATCCTTGCTCATAAGCCGGCTTCCTCCATTCACTCATTAGCTTGATTTTATCATAAAACTGAGGATTTGTTAATTACTTTTGTAATTATTTTAGAAATGAGTTTCGCAATCACCTATACTATTTTAGTGACTGAAAAGAGGTACTTACGGCATAAGCTACGTCTTTGCTGCTCATGATAAATAATACTAAATCGCCAACATTTTCAACCAGCATTGTCTCTGCGCTGACGCAGACCCATTTATTAAGGTCGGCATTATCTTTTAACTGCTGTTTTACAGTCTCAATATCGTCAGGATTTACACGCAAAAGCACGCATTGATAAGCTATTGAGGACATCATGGGTACGGAATATACACCCTCTGTATATTCTATGTCCGAGGTTCCGAGTATTGCCTGCTCATTTTCCTCTGTAAGCGTGTCGCACATATAACCTTCAATAGCTTCTTTTGTTTCGGCGTCAAGACCTTCTAAACCTGAATATATATCAGTCATAATATCCTGTAAATCTCCTTCGATGGTCTCAGTGCTGCTGTCTGTGCCATTTGATGCCGCACCATTTTTTCCGCAGGCGAAGCTTGTCAGCATAATGGGAATAAGCATTAAAATAGCAGTTGTTTTTTTAAAGTTGTTTTTTAACATAATAAGTTCGTCTCCTTGTTATTTTATTTTATGCTGAGGGGATAACAAACTCCCCACTCGCTCCTTAACTCATCCATAATCCGCATTACTTCCAAAGTATCCTCATGCGTCATAGATGGACACTCTCTCATACCCTTTTTAATACAATCTATTGTTTCAATAATTTCATATTCGTATCCGTTTATCTGTTCCGGCATGGAAACGGTCTTTATTAATTCATGATTATCATCATATATATTTACAGCTGTTGGGTCATTTATATTATCAACTACCATATATCCTTTAGAACCGTAAAATATACCCTGCCTGTCAGAAATGCCGTACACTCCAGATGTAAGAAGCGCCATACGCTTATCCTCATATGATAAAGTAATAACATTCTGTCCGTCTACACCTGTATCTGTCATATGCACAACGGAATGTTTCTTCGCTATCTTATTTCCAAAATGCATAAGCGCAAAATTAATCGTATACACACCGACATCCAAAAGCGCCCCTCCGGCCAATTCCGGTCTGATAATACGCTCCTTGCCCACAATATTATAGTCCAGATTGGCCGTAAGTGTCTTTACTTCGCCTATTATTCCTTCTGTGAGTAAATCATTAATAATTTTTCTTGACGGCATGTATCGTGTCCATATGGCTTCTGTCACAAGTACATCCTTTTCTTTAGCCAGACGGAATACTTCTCTTGCCTGTTTTTCGTTTACAGTAAACGCTTTTTCACATAACACATGTTTTCCGGCTTCTATGCATAATTTCATATGACTGTAATGATGCGAATGCGGGGTCGCTATATATACAAGCTCCACATTTTCATCCGCAAGCATCTCCTCATATGAGCCATATGCTTTTTCAAATCCGTATTCCGATGCAAAATTCTGCGCGTTATCTAAATTCCTTGATGCAACCGCATAGCATTCTGCCTCTTTAAGCTGTGACATCGTATATGCAAGTTTTCTTGCAATATTTCCTGCTCCCAGAATTCCTATTTTCATATTAAATTCTCCTATTCCTACTCAATCTGACCTTAACCCGCTTTACCAATCTTAAAAATATAATTCGTATTATATGTCCTTACATAGAGCGTATCCCCCTTGCAAATAATATAATCTGCCATAGTTTTTAACGGAATTTGTTTAACCAGTTCTCCGTCGGTTATATTTAAAAGATTAAGGTTATCCGGTTCGCTTGTAAAGCCATATCCGCAAACAATGGTATCGTCTATTATTGCAAAATTTCTTGCATTAGTAACGCAGGGCGCACTTTTCCAGATAACACTTGCGTCTTTCAAATCAATGGCTGTCATGTAACCGTTTTTAGGCGCTGACTCAGTATAAGTATTATGACCGATTGCCACATATAATATATCATCTACAGACTGTACCCACCAGATTCTCTGCTCTATAAAATCATAATCTGATTCTTTGTACTCATTCGCATAACGATATTCTGAAAAATCTAGAGTTTTCAGATGCTCTCCGCTTGTTTTATCATAAATCCGGAGTATATACCTGCTGTAACCGTCATCGCCATCCAGCTCATAACGGTATTTTTCGTCTTCAATATCACAAAACTCAATGTTTTCAAGCCCGTTATCCGCAAACCATTTTTCTGTATCCGTAATATCGTTAGCTTCTTCAGTAAGCATATCAAGGGATATAACAGATTCATTACCGTATAATACAGCGCTGTCTATACAATAATAATCTTCGCTTGGATTTTCAACAATGATGTATTCGGCTTCGGCGTCATCGTTCTTGTTATCGGCAGTTTCTTCTGTAGCGCCATCGTTCTTATCCGGTGTTTCTACTGTCGTATCTGCATATTTTTCTGCCGTTCCTCCGATTGTATCTGCATTATTATCTGCTGTTTCTCCAGCAGTATCTGCTTTATCTGCTTCTTCTTCCGTCGAATCCGCATTTGTATTTGCAGCTTCTCCGGTCGAATCCACTACGTTTGCTTCATTTCTTTTGCCCGCTGCATCTTTACTGTTTCCGCAGGCTGTACACATAATGCCCATAACTATAATTAATATATATAATCGTTTTTTCATAATGTTTAATCCTTTTTCCCGTATATTTATAGGTAGTCACAAAATTATTATCCGTAGCCACAAACTTAAGAAATATAAACAAAACAGGGGTCCGTAGCGTACGCAAAAATCATTCCTTAAATCTCTTCATTCTCTCCTCAAACTGCTCATAAAAATCATCCGCCGAATATTGTTTTTCATAGAAAATATGTAAAAACCTCAAATTGATTTCCTTAACAGCTTCATCACTGCTATTTCCTATTTTATCCTGTAACTCTTTTCGCAAATCATGCCATGCTATTAAAAAATTCTCATATTTTCTGCCATCCGTAATATCCAGCCATTTCTTCACCTTAGCCTTGGTATGTGCGGAATATGTACATGCATCCTCCAGCAAAAAATACCGCAGCTCACCACTCTCGTATTTTCTTCCCAGTGGAAACAGTCTGCAAAGCCCGGGACGGAATTTATGTATGCTACACCTTCGTTCCTCATTCAAAAATCCACAGGTATCTAAGGGCCCGCACATTTTCAGATTAGGCAGAATAAGTCCGTTTTCTATATTTAATTCAATCTTTTCCTGCATAAGCCCGGCAAAGGTTGTATTTAGGTTATTTTCCAACTGCCAGATATCGTATGGGTCTAACACAATGGACTCTCCCATCCCCTGACAACAGCTAAAACACCCCTGACAGTCATTACAGCCTACCCTTACCATATCATTAAGATTGTATAATTTTGCACCCATTATAATGTCCTTATTCATTCGTTACTATTAACATAAATATCCGTTAATTTCTTTTCAGTATATTATACCAGACTGAGTAAAAAATAGACAGATTATTTATAAAAATAAAACAGAATGCCCGCCTCAGGAACAATCATCTTCCCATGGCAGGCACCCTGTTTTTTAACTGCATGTCAAATTACTTCAAACATCAATCTCACAACTCTAAATCAAAACATCAATAGACTTATATAACTTCTTCATTTCAGCTTTCATCATTTCTAAATCACTGTCTGCAATATGTTCAGCGGTCGTCTGTAATATATCTTCTTCAATGCCCTCTTGTATGCTTTCCTCTTCTATAGACATTTCATCAACAGCTGTTTCTTCTGAAACGATTTCATCCAGTTCAGTCTCGCTGATTTCTTCAAGCGCTTCGTCTGCAAGCTCCTCCTGAAGTTTTGCAACCTCATCCAGCATATCGTCCATAATACCCTTGTCTTCGTCTAAGCCGAGAGCTTCTTCCACCATTTCCTCTTTTCTTTCTTCTGCGGTCTTTGGTGCGCTCTTCTCTGCTGCTTCGGCAATCTTCTCGCCAAGCTCCCTGGCCTCGTCCAGAACATGGAACATTTGCTCGCTATTGTACTGTTTCTTGACAGCCGCTATCTGCTCCTCATAGGAATGGAGCATATCAAGCTTTTTGGCAATCTCCTCTATGGTGCTGCACTGCATGTCTTTAAGCTTTTCCTTCTGATTTGTAAAAAAATCTATCTGGTTCTGCGTTTTTTGCTGACGTTCCATTTTATCCTGTGTGCTTTTCAGCGCGGGCTTACGTCCCATTAACATATTCCCGGCGTATATTGACTTTGTGCTGCCACCGTTATATGGATTTTTAGCAAATGATGAAATGTTCATATTCTATGTTCCTCTCTTATATGTTACAAGCGAACATCTACCGGCGTATAATGAATCGCCGCTGAAACGCCGTTTGTCTCATTTCCGACTGCGTCAGAGCTTAAACCTTTATTGTCAGAAGACTCCTGTGCATCTTCGCCTGACTTAACTGCTGTGCTGTCAGCATTTTCTGCATCTGTCTTATTGCTGTCTTCTCCATCTTTCTTAGCATCCGCATCATTATTCTCAGCCTTGGCAGCCTCTTTAAGAGTCTCACTTGCTTTAGCAAGTGTTCCAAGCTGTGCGGATGTAGCCTCCTCGGCTTTCTGCTTAACATCTGCAAGCTCCGCCTGTTTGCTCCCGATATCGTTACCGCGTGCTGAATCAAGTTTAATTTCAACTTCCAGTACGCCTGCCCTATCGTTCATCTTTGTTGCAACGCTGCCCTGCGTATTAGCCTGCTTAACAGTAACATCAGCAGAAATCATTGCTTCCATGCTTGATTGTGAAAGCCCTGTATTCTGCGCTCCTGTTTTTGCCTGTGCCTGATTTGATTTGCCGTTTGGATTGAATACATCATCGGATGAAGCTTTTTCCTGCTGTTTTTCTTTACGCTTATCAATCTGATGCTGCCTTAACTGCATATTTAAGTCACTGACCTTTTGCTGCAGCTCCTGACGCTTCTTCATCTTATCCTCTGCGCTCATTTCTTTATTTGAAGCAAGCTCCTGCATCTGCTTTTGCGCATCGTTTATCTGTCTTTGCAAATCCTTTGCCACAGGGTCGTTTGCCTGAGCCTGACCAATCGGGCTCATTTGTGCATTTGTTCCACCTAATCCACTAATTACCATTATACAATTCCTCCTTGAATTTGTAAATTTGTACCTCTCACCCTATATTTCGGTGAGCAAATTCAAAACTTAATAACGATGTTGTGAACAAGGTATTTTTGGTTGTGGATAGGTTATCTGCGGTTACATTCTTTAATATATCTCAGGTATCTTTTTACAAACTCGGAATAATTCTGCTTAGCTATCAGCGCCTGTCCTTTTTCCAGATAGATTACCGACGAATCATATTTTTCAACATACTTAAAATTAACTAAATACGCCCTATGAGTTCTGAAAAAGTTGCCGCCTGCCATTTTCTCCAAATCAGAAAGCTTTCCATAGTACCTTATATCTTCATCCAGCTTGTGAATTATAACTATCCGGTTAAAAACCTCTGCAGAAACTATATCTTCAATACACACCTTGATGTGGCAGCCGCCTGCGTGTACCATAATATATTCCTGACTTTTTGCCGATTCTTCTTCCAATGCGGCTTCATTTTCATTATACTGTATTAGCGCACTATTTATAACCTCATCAAATTTAGCATCATCAAACGGCTTAAGCAGATAATGAAAAGCGCCTACGTCAAATGCATCAAAAACATAATCATCCAGCGCGGTTACAAAAATAAGAATGGCCTTTTTATTTGTCTTCCTGAATTCCTTGGCAGTTTCCATGCCGTTTGGCTCTGACATCTGTATATCAAGCAGGCAGAGGTCAGGCTGTGTATCCGCTAAGAGCAGTTCTTTGCCGGATTGATATAAAAATATCTCTGCTTCGGAGCAGATTTTCTTTATTTTCCGGGATAATATATCCCTTATTTCTTTTTCATCATCACATATTGCTATACGCATTGTCTATCAGTCCTGCATTGGAGTACTTATTCCATTTGTAATCATAACTTCTATCAATTATATCGTAATATAATTTGCATTTAATAATAGAATGTTGCGAAAAGCACTTTTTTTGTAGTTAAAAGTTTAGTTAAAATTATGGATATAGCCTATGTAAATATAACTCATTGACTCTCTATCAGCTAGAGGGTTTAATATACACATTAATAGGCAAATTAAATAAGCGATTATGGAATATTTTCTGATTTTAAACATTAAACTCTCTGGAAAGGACCTCCACAATGTCAGACAAAAACAACCTAACCCATGGCAACATACTTAAAACTTTAATACGTTTCTCGCTTCCGCTCCTTTTTGCCAACATTATTCAGGCGCTTTACGGAGCCGTAGACCTTATGGTTATAGGCAAATATTGCAGTGCGGAAAGTGTTGCCGCAGTTTCGACCGGAACTCAGGTTACCCAAATCATAACCAGTATCATCACCGGTATGACCCTTGGCGGAACAATTCTAGTAGGAAAATATATCGGTATGGAAAGACCGGAAGACGCCAAAAAATCCATCGGCACAACCTTAAGCATATTTATGATTTTTTCACTTATTCTGACATTTATAATGCTTATTTCATCCGGCGTTATATTAAACCTGTTACATACGCCTCATGAGGCCTTTGCCCTCGCGCATAAATATGTTCTAATCTGCAGCCTTGGTATATTTTTTATCTGCGGCTATAATGCAATAGGCTCTATATTAAGGGGATATGGTGATTCCGTAAGACCAATGATGTTCGTTGCGATTGCATGCTGTATGAACATTATTCTTGATATAGTGCTTGTGAAATATTTTAATATGGACGTTGCCGGTACTGCCCTTGCAACGATTCTGTCACAGGGCTTTAGTATGCTGTTTTCAATTATCTACTTAAACAGACACAACTTCTTATTTACCTTCCGGCTTAAGAATTTTAGGATAGAAAAAGACAAAGCCCTTGAGCTTGCAAAACTCAGCATTCCGATTTCATTTCAGGAATGTATGGTAAGGCTTTCGTTTTTATATTTGACTGCTGTAGTCAATTCGCTTGGCATATATGCCGCATCCGCCGTCGGCGTTGCAAGCAAGTATGACGTATTTGCTATGCTTCCTGCCACTTCGATTGCAAGTGCGCTTTCGGCAATTACTGCTCAAAATCTCGGCGCTAAGAAGCCTGAACGAATCCGTAAATCCGTTGCTGCAGGCCTTGGAATAGCGCTTGCAATGTCCGCATGCTTTTTCGCATGGGCGCAGATTTCGCCGGAAAGTATGATAAAAATATTTGCCGACGATGCAAATATCATCGAAGCCGGAATACCGTTTTTCCGAACATGCAGCTATGACTATCTTGCTGTTACCTTTGTTTTCTGCCTAAATGGATTTTTAAATGGATATTCCAAGACTATATTTACAATGATAAGCTGCTGTTTCGGGGCGCTGGCGCTTAGGATGCCGCTGCTATATCTGGTACAGCACTATTTTCCGGATTCGCTTGCTACGTTAGGGTGTGTTGCTCCGGCGGTGTCGGGGATTATGGCGGTGTATACGCTGATTTATTCTATCAGGCTGTTGACCTCGAATAAGGGGATGAAGTGATTGTAAAATTATTGTCAATGAGGACGAACTCAGGTATTGAAATAAGTGTTTCACAACCATATGACTATATTAAAATAGATTACTTATAAATCATTTATTTGCAGACCGGAATCTGTATTTCGGTCACGTAATTCGATATCTCATTGGTAAGCCCTGCATCAATCAGTGTAATTTCCACGGAATTGCCACAGACCTTATATCCGTTTTCTTCAGCATAAGTCAACAGTTTATCATAATACACCGGTGCCTGAGTATGTGTGCCATGAAAGCATATGGTCAGGTACTCTCCTGCTTTTATAAAGCTATCGTCTACAGCATCAGCATGAACATGTGAGAATTGTTTCTCATCTGAGGGCTCGACTAAAACAAATATTCCCGAAAAGGAAGTAAACTCTCTCTTTTCAAGCTTACTTTTATCAATCGAGACACCGACTTTTCCCAAAAAGATAATAGGCTCCAAATCATGCAAACGCTCAAGTTCACGTATCGGCAGCTCCAGGTCATCGGTTATCGCTATATCCTTGCGAAGAAAAGCGGCTCTCCTTTTGTCAATTCGCTTAAGCATTATCTTACCGGGCGAAGAGTTTTTGGCTCCGACAATGCTTTCAAGTCTGTTATCAATCTTAGTCTGGATTCTGCAAAGCTCATCTATCCGCTCTTTAATCTGCTTTTTCTGGCTTATAAGCAGCTCCTCCATCACGGCAATCTCTTTATTTTCAAAAAAACTGGCAATCTTTTCCAAGGGCATGTCCAGAGTACGTAAATATTTTATCGTATTTAAGCGCTCAAAGTCTTTTGTAGAATAGTATCGGTATCCGGTCTTTTCATCAACCTTGGTCGGTTTAAGAATGCCGATGCTGTCATAATATCTAAGAGTTCGGATATTAGTATTAAAAAGCTTGGAAACCTCACCTATAGTAAATAAATCTTTCATTAATTATTCCTCATCCGTTTTCCTCTATATTGAAAAGCGATTTTTAAAGTTTTGCTCATTTCATAAATTATTTTTGTAATAACATCGCACCAAGATTAACTGTTGTCCACTTAAAATAGTCCTTACCATCTTTTATCCCCTCACTGTATCTCAGTTGAAAATGGTTAATATACAAAATTCTGCCATCACTAAGCTCAATCCTGTTATACTGCTTCATTTCCGCACTGCTGTTCTCTTTGCTGGCATTCGGGTGCTCTTTCCCATACGCCATGCATTTTTCGGCAAAATCACTTATGTCAACCACTATTTCTTCTCCGGTTTCACGCACTATAAACTTAAACTGCGAAAAATCAACGCCCAGCCTGCTATTTTCTCTGCCTGACGAACTAATCTTGTCATATCCCTCGTCCTGATTTAACATAGACATTTTCCTATATCCGTCAAGTTCTAAATCTCCCACCATCTGACAGCAATGAATATGGTATGTCTCATAATCGGTCAGCTTTGGAGCTGAAGACGGATGCTCGCCCACAATCTGGATAAATTCCTCATACGTATGTTTCTGCATCTTATGTTTATCAGACAAATATTTATAAGCCCCTATCATACGCTCGTACTCAAGATCAGTAAGCTCTTTTCCATCCATAACCGCCTGTAAATATTTTTGTAAAAAGACTGTCTGCCATGTATTGGAAACACTCTCCATATTTACCAAAGGCACAAAGACGGAAATTACAATTATAATAGCTAATAATTTTATAAGCACTTCATATTTTTGTTTACATAACTTCCAAATAATCACCGTTCCTATTTCAAACACAATCAGCATAAGCCCCATATAGCGTTCGTTTGTCATACCATGCTCATAAATTCTTATACCCATAGAGTAAATCTGTAAAATGATCAACGGTGCAAAAACATACGGTAAAACAGAAAGAACCTTGGAATATTTCGTTTCATCCCTATAATAACCCACAACTATCCAAATCGGTATTCCGAGACAGAATAATACCGATACAATAGAAAAGATTTCATTTGACGGAATTTCGAACATGATTATAATTTTTAACATGTAAAGATAGACAACCGCCATTGAGCATATCGTCATACATGAAAGTATATATTTTACAATAGTCTTAACAAAATACCCCGGTGTATCACGCATATCGCTAAGCGCCGCCAGACACTGAGGCACAAAATACAGTCCTGTAATCAAAATAGCGCAGGCGGAACTCAGACTACTGTATCCGTCTATAAATAATTCGTCAAAAATCTCCGTTATGATCAAAGTGCCGATTAACAGTATAAAATAGAATATGTATACTTTAACTAAGTTTGAAAATATCCTCAGAGTATATTCTTCAAAGCTGAATCCTGACTTTTTAAAGCTGTAATAAACAATGCCAAGCATCAGCAAAAGCAGGTATCCGATAAGAAATCTTGTGGTTACATCTTTAATAATGTCACCTGACATATTCATTAACTGCCCACCTTTTTTTAAACCTAAAATATAAGCGGAAATACACGCTATAACTGCCGCAGCCAAAAACGCAGGTATTTTTGCCTTGCTCTTTTCTTTAAAATAGGTTTCTATAAATGCAGCCGCAACGCCAAAAATGCAAAGCGCTCTTACCACGTTCATCTCATCAAAAGACACTTCAAATTTAAAATCGTAAGATAACTCTATAAATGCCGAGTATAAAGTCACCAATACAATCGCAATATATGTAACTTTATAGCTTTTAAAAGATTTCTTTAGATTGTTATAAAATTCACAAAGTTTTTCTTTTATACTCTGAATTGACACTGTCGTTTATGCACATCTCCGAGCCCACGAGACTCCTGAG
>CAMWKB010000068.1 GCA_947174705.1 uncultured Lachnospiraceae bacterium | reverse complement strand
TATAAATTGTATCGACGGTGCAAATGGGCGGGAATATTGTTTATGGACGAGCTTCCCGAATTTAAAAGAGAAACAATTGATATTTTAAGACAGCCTTTGGAAGAAAAGAAGGTGCAGATTGCCAGAAGCAGCGGAACTTATGTATATCCTGCTGATTTTATGCTGATTGCCGCCATGAATCCCTGCCCCTGCGGTTATTTTCCCGATATGCAGAAATGTAAATGCAGTCCGTATGAGATACATAGATATCTTGGTCAGGTGTCCGGGCCGATTCTTGACCGCATCGACATTTGTGTGGAAACAAACGCCATACAAATTTCAGAGCTTACATCCGGCGTAGGGGTTAAAGAGGAAAGCAGCGAAGAAATACGCGCAAGGGTGTTGAAGGCGCGGCAGGTGCAAAAAGAGCGGTTTGCCGGAACGGAAATTCTTTTTAATAAAAATATGGAAGCAAAGGATATAAAAAAGTACTGTGCCCTGGGGCATAAAGAGAAACGCTTACTTGAGAGCTTCTTTGGGAAACTGAATCTGACAGCGCGAAGCTATCACCGGATACTTAAAGTAGCGCGTACGATTGCGGATTTGTCCGGCTGCGAAAAAATCGGGGAAGAACACCTGACGGAGGCGCTCTGTTACAGAGCAGCGGATGACAAATACTGGAAATAGGGGAGGATATAATGAAAAATTTGCTTTTACCAATAGATGAGGAGCTTCTTCCTTATGCATACTGGCTGTGTAATATAAAAGGAGTGGGACGTAAGACGATTTACCACCTCCTTACACAGATAAAATCTCCAAAAACAGTTTATGATTTATCCGAAAAAGAGCTTCTTCCATTTTTAACCGAGAGACAAAGAAAACTGGGACTTGCAGAGCGGCTGATTAGTTCTAAGGGAACATGGGACGTACAGGAAAACTATCAAAAATTAACGGAAAAACATATATATTTTACCTGTTTAGGGCATGTCGCGTATCCGGAAAGGCTTGCCAACATTCCGGATGCGCCTTATGGACTCTATTATATAGGAAGACTTCCCGAACACGATAAGCCTTCTGTTGCAATTATAGGAGCCAGAAACTGCTCCGAGTACGGAAGATACATGGCAGAGTGCTATGGAAGAGAATTAGCGGCGGCGGGAGTGCAGATTATAAGCGGTATGGCACGCGGAATAGACGGAATAGGGCAGAAAGAAGCCCTTTTGACAGGAGGATATTCTCTGGGGGTAATGGGCTGCAGCGTGGATATTTGCTATCCGGAGGAGAACAGGGAACTATATAATATGCTCTGTGCACATGGAGGTATCTGTTCGGAATACTCACTTAATACAGAGCCGCAGAATACTCTTTTTCCGCCAAGAAACCGCATTATCAGTGCCTTTTCCGATATTGTGCTGGTTATCGAGGCCAGACACAGGAGCGGGACCTTGATTACTGTGGATATGGCGTTGGAACAGGGCAAAGAAGTATACGCCCTGCCGGGCAGAGTTACGGATCCCCTGAGCGATGGCTGTAACCGCCTGATCCAGCAGGGCGCAGGGATTGCAGTTTCGCCGCAGGATATGCTTAGGACGCTTATGGGGAATGGATTTAAACTTAGCGGGGCAGTTTCTGGGGAAAAGCAGCACAGCGCAGGCAAAAATATGTTTCTATCCGCTGTACAGTCTGAAATTATGGATGTACTTGACAGCTCTCCCTTATCCGTAGAAATAATTAAACAACATATGTTATCAAAACATCATCGGGATATTCCCATACCGGAGCTGATGAACCAGCTTATGAAATTGAGTTTGTGCGGGGCCGTGAGGCAGGTGAGTAATAGTTATTTTATGAAGGAGTGATGGGGAGTATATAACCTAAAATTTGTGCAAAACACACAATGCACAAATAAACACCAAGTAATTTTGTGCAAAATCACGAGAAAATAACAATAAAATAACTGTTAAAATCCTTGAAATACATTTTTTAAAAGTGTATAATGTAATCGAAATACAAATAATTGGTATCAATATCTAATTTGATACATAAAAATACAAATTTTTAAACGGAGGTTCGCTCATGGCGGATTGGGGCTATGTAGCCATTGATAAAAGCGGAAAAGAAGTAAAAGGTTCTAAGTCGGCGGATAATGCAGATCAGGTAAGCAGAGAATTGAAGAACCAGGGGTTTACTGTTATTGAGATTAAGGAAGCGACCGCGCTGACTAAGGATATCACTATTGATATAGGCGGAAATCCTACACCCAGAGACCTGAGTGTATTTTGTAGGCAGTTTTCAAGTATAACCAAAGCCGGTGTTACGATTATTGAAGCTCTTAATATGTTGGCAGACCAGACTGAAAATGCGAAGATGCAGAAAGCGCTGTTTGCGGTTAAGGCAGATGTTGAGAAGGGTGAAACACTTGCAGATTCACTTGAACAACATCCCAAGGTTTTCCCTGAACTTATGATACAGATGGTTAGGGCAGGTGAAGCCTCCGGTAGTCTGGAAACTTCAATGGAGCGTATGGCGATACAGTTTGAACGTTCTAATAAGACCCGCGCACTTGTTAAGAAAGCAATGATATACCCAATAGTGGTATTTATTGTGGCGATTGCAGTAGTTATTGTAATGCTAGTTGTCGTTATACCGTCCTATACGGATATGTTTGCACAGCTGAATGCAGAACTGCCGGGAATTACCAAACTGGTAGTTTCGTGGAGTGATTTCATTAAAGAGAGATGGTACATACTTGTTCCGATAATAGCGGCTATTGCTTTTGGAATTAAGACCTATGCCAAGACTTATTCCGGTAAACATCTTTTCGGTAAATTACAGTTAAAGATTCCTGCGATTAACAATCTGGTTACAAAAACTGCGGCAGCTCAGATGTCCAGAACATTGAGTACCCTGCTTTCATCCGGCGTGCCCTTGATAGAGGCAGTGGATATCGTTGCGGATACAATGACTAACATCTGGTTTAAAGAAGCGGTTAAGGATGCGGTGCAACAGATTATGGTAGGCGCGCCACTGTCGCAGCCTCTGGAAACATGCGGACTTTTCCCGCCGATGGTTTACCATATGGTACATATTGGTGAAGAAGCAGGTTCTACTGAAGAAATGCTTGATAAACTTGCTGACTACTACGAAGAAGAAGTTGAGATGGCGGTGCAGTCACTTATGGCGGCAATGGAGCCTATGATCATTATCCTGCTTGCAGGCATAGTCGGATTTTTAATAGCAGCTGTTATGGCACCGATGCTTACTATGTATCAGGCACTTGATAACTTATAATGAATTAACCACAACTATGTTGTAGGGAGCAGTTGTGATTAAGATATAATTAAAAATTTAATTTTTATGAGAAAAGGAGAAGGAATATGAAAAAGGAAATGAATAACAAAGGTTTTTCACTCGTCGAGCTGATTATCGTTATTGCCATCATGGTAATTCTGGTAGCTGTTCTCGCACCTCAGTATTTACGTTATGTTGAAAAGAGTAGAGTTTCAACAGATACACAGACAATGGTTGAGTTTATTAATGCTTGCCAGGTAGCTGCAGCAGATCCTGAGGCTGAGTTGGATACTTCAAAAACCTATGAAGTAAAGGCTAAGAACGATGGAACGATTGAAGTAAGTGGTGATTTGCAGACTGTTCTTACAGATAAGTTAGGACTTATGGCTTCTACAGATTTTAGTGGATCAAATAGTACTTCAAAAGTTCAGTCTACCGCATATAAGACAGCAGCTCCTACTATTACATTGAAGTTTGACTCAACCGCTAAATTGTGGAAAGTAATAACAACAGGTATTGATAACTCTGGAGCTCTTAACTCATAAGGCTTAGGAACATAATTTGCTGGTCATTCACTTGGCAGCACCTGTATCCCTAATGCAGGTATTACCAAATGCTTAACAGCACAAAAAAATAATAGAAATATTAATTGAATTAACAATTAACAATTTCAGTTTTTGCCGGTCATGTTAATCATAGCCGGCAGAAACTGAAATATGTAAATTGAATTCGAAAACTAATAAAGGAACAACACCATGTCAGTGACAATATTTTTATATATAATCATATTTCTATATGGAATCGTAATCGGCAGTTTCATGAATGTATGTATCTACCGGATTCCTGAGAAACAGGATATTGTTAAAATAAGGTCCCACTGCATGAGTTGCGGGTATGAGTTGAAATGGTACGATTTAGTGCCTCTTTTCAGCTATATCTTCCTTGGAGGCAAGTGCCGTAAATGCAAGACTAAGCTGTCCGTTCAGTATCCACTGGTTGAGGCGGCGAACGGATTTGCATGGGTGGCAGTTGCTTTGATTAACGGAGTGAACGTAGAATCCCTACTCTACTGTTTGCTCACATCGGCGCTTATTGTATTAAGCGTAATCGATTTCAGAACATATGAAATCCCGATTGGGATTAATATTTTCATACTGACGCTGGGGCTGGTTAGGCTCATAACCGATTATCATAACTGGATTTCATATCTAATCGGCTTCTTCTGTGTCAGTGTGTTTTTGACTATTATTTACTATGCGACCAAAGGACGCGGAATCGGCGGCGGCGACGTTAAACTGATGGCGGTCTGCGGTCTGGTATTAGGATGGAAACTGACAGTATTGTCATTTGTTATAGGATGCATATTAGGCTCCGTTATACATGTACTCAGGATGAAATTAAGCGGTGAAAGTCACGTTCTTGCTATGGGTCCATATCTTTCGATGGGAATTGTCATAGCAATGTTGTGGGGAAACCAATTTATAGAGTGGTATCTCCGTTTTTATTAATATAATCAGACTAGACTAGACTACACACCTGCTCGGAGAATACCCTTGCAGGTTTTTAACACTTAAAGGTGGTCATGCATGCGCGTGTTTACCTTTAAATGCTAAAAGCAACTATTATTTAAGGAGGAAACAACTTATGGCCAGAGTGCTAAGTATAGAAATTGGTTATTTGTTGACCAGAGTCTGCGAATTGGACTTTAAATCAAAGGCTCCCAAAGTATATAAAAGTTTTACGGTTCCCACCCTCGGCGGCGTTATGGACGACGGCGCGGTAGATCCGGATTTGCATTATGTAGAAGGTATTCGTAGCGCCCTGCGTGAAAACGGAGTCAAAACAAAGAAGGTTGTTTTCTCTATAACATCCTCTAAGATTGCTACACGTGAAGTTATGATTCCTGCTGTAAAAGAGAATCGTATCGCTGCACTGGTTAAAGCAAATGCCTCGGATTATTTCCCGGTGGATTTAAGCCAGTTCAAAATCGCATACAGTATCTTAGACACCATTGGCGATAAAAAAGAAGGCAACCAGCAATACAAAATGCAGGTATATGCCATTCCCGGTCATATGCTTGACGGCTACTATGCCCTTGCGGCGTCTCTCAGGCTTGAAGTCGTAGGTTTTGACTATGGTATAAACAGTATTTACAACGTAATGAAAAAAGATTGTGCGACAGGTACGACGCTCATCGCTAAAATCGATGAACGTTCAGTTCAGGTCATGGTTATTAAAGAACAGCAGATTGTTTTTACCAGAAACGTAGCCTACGGCGTGGAGGAAGCCCTTCAAACTGTTATGGAAAGCGTGGCATGGGGCAACATCCACTCCCTGCGTCAGACTCTAAAGGTAACTGAGCAGTATCTGTGTATAGACTTAGAGGACAAAGGCTTACCGGAGAACAGACCGGTTTCCCCATCGCTTGAGGAAGCGACGCAGATTAATGTAACGGAAGCCTTGATGCCCATGATCACCGGCCTTGCCAGGGTTATTGACTACTATGTTTCAAGAGGCGGCAACGAGCCTATAGATAAAGTAATGATTACAGGTATCGGAACTAACTTTACCGGTATGGCAAGACTTCTTCAAAAGGAGATTGAGTATCAGGTAGCAGCAATTAAAAAAGTAGAAGGTATGAACCTTGAGAGATATTTCAAGGACGGTTTCTTCGGAGAATACCTTGCCTGTATCGGTGCAGCTATGTCACCGCTTGGTTTTGCAACTGAAGATGAAAAGAGTAAAAAGACTTCTGTAGAGGTACTTCCCGATAAGGCTAATCTGATGCCGCTTGCTATTTTGGTATGTGTCGGCGGTATCGTAGTTGCAGGAGCCTTAGCGGCGGTTTCTATTCTGGGATACCGTACGGCAGTTAATGAACAGGTGAGAATGAATAACCGTATTGCTGAGCTTGAGCCTGTAGAAATTATATATACAGACTATTTACAAGCACAGTACACAAACAATAAACTTACATATTTCCAATATAATACGGTTACTCCCAATGAGGAGCTTGTGGCGTTTATTAATGAAATGGAAGAAAAGATGCCCTCATCCTTAATGGTTCAATCTTTTAATGCGGATTTAGAAGGCGTTACAATTTCATTTACTGTTGAAAATAAGGATGATGCAGCATGGGTTATCCAGCAGTTCCGTACATTTGACACTGTAGAAGAGGTTGGAGTTTCAAGTATTACTGATACAGGAGCTGTTATGGATGGTCAGGTAATTAGTGATGAGCCGATGGTAAGTCTGACCGTTGCAATTACATATAAAGGCAGCGATGCTCAGGCCGCGATAGCAGCAGCCGACGCCGCCGCAGCACAGGCAGCAGCTGATGCCGCAGCAGCAGAATCTCAGACCGAGACGGAATAATAGGAGGGCGGAACTTTGAAGAAGAGTGAGATACAACTTTTATTAATAGTAATAGGTATAGTGTCTGCTGTAGTTTCATGGCAGTTAGTTTATAAAAATTATGTAGAGAAGACGGAAGTAGTAGAAGAACAGAATATTCCGATTAAGGAAAGACTTGATAAGCTTGAGATTCTGAATGCAAAACAGGATGAGTATATTGCGGAAACCGAGCGGATGAAAGAGGAATCGGCTGCAATTATCAATACTTTTCCGCCGGGATTTAGAAATGAAGATATAATTATGTACTTATATAATATGGAGCTTATTGACGACAATGAAGTTGCTATTTCTACTATAACTATGAATGAAGGAGACTATATTCCGTATACAGGCATCCTTAATGTTGATACATATACTCTTGAGGATGAAGGTATTCGGATGTTCACCAATAGGAATACCATGACATTTAGTACAACTTATAACGGACTTAAAAATGTTCTTAACTATGTGTATGGAATATCTACCAGAAAATCAGTATCGGCAGTTAATGTAACCGCAACGGAGGAAGGATATCTGGCAGGAACTATGGATATTAATTTCTACTGTCTGTTAGGAACCGAATTCCCATATGTGGAAACCAATATCTTAGGAGTGCCTACAGGAACCAGCAATTTCTTCGGAGTAAGAAACGGAACTCTCGCAAATGTCGCGCCTGAGGGTGAAGAGGGTGAGAACGCAGAAGGCGGCGAAGGCGCTGAAAATGCAGAGGGCGGAAACGCAGAAGCAGGAAATTAAAAAATAAGCGGGTGAAAGGAGGAAAACATGAAAAGCACCAAAACATTAGACAATAAAGGTTTTACACTTATAGAAGTTCTGATTGCAGTCTTTGTACTGGCAATTGTAGTAGTTCCGCTGCTTCATAGTTTTGTTTCCTCTCACCGTATAAATGGCAAGAGTAAGCAGTACATGCGTGCGACTACGCTGGCGCAGGATGAAATGGAAATCTTTGAAAGAGAAAAGATTGAAAATTTAATCGATCCGACTAAGTATGATTATCTTGACAAAAACGGCGATCCGATTCAGCCGGGCAGTGACGGGAGTTATGTTTTTGTCAGGGAGGGTATTGACAATAATTCGGGCTCGAATGTAAGTAAATTTGATGTAGTAGTAACGCTTGACCCTGAACGTTCTACAAATACCAGCCGTTATTATGATACTAACACTAAAGAGCTTTTTTATATGAATACAATAGCAAGCTCAGACAGTGCGGTTCATGTTCAGGCTATAAGAACCGCTTCAAATTTGAAGGGATATGACGATACTATATATGAGTACTTTGCTGCAAACAAAAATACTTCCGGTCTCGGGAGTACTTGGGGAACAGACGAGTTCAACAGGAATCTTGCAAGAAGGATAAAGGTAAAGATTTATCAGGAAAATAACGGCTTAAACATAGCTACAATAGTTAAGGTGACTTACGAATATGTACTTTGCAAGGATAATATTATGCCACCTGCCTATCAGACATACACCGAGGAATCGATTATCTTTAATAATTCCGCACAGAGCGTAGGGGAAGACGGTAAACTGCCTGAGCTTAAAAGTGTGTATTTGTTCTATGCGCCAAGATATAAAGGCTATACAGCCCCATGTTCTTATGAATGGAATTTAAACGGTGAAACCAATACATATAAGACGAATGAAGAATGGATAGTGATTGATAATGAGGCAGAGCTTCCTGTTGATATATATATTGTACGTCAGGATATTTTTAAGGATGGCTCAAATACGGAAATTGATCCGGTTCCGCTTAATTACCAGCCAAGAATAGAAATCCATGATGGTATAGACGGCGAAGGTCATACCATCGGACATTATTTTACTAATTTAAATATTAATCAGCCTCCTGCTACACCGGAAGGAAAAGTAATTGGAGCGCAGATTGATTTTTCATCGCTTAAGAATAATGCTAATACCAGTAAAACATATTCGAATTCGGAAGCTGTTGATACCATTCAGCCTAAACCTTTGAATGGCGCAGGCAGTGCGCAGGCACAGGAAAAGGATAGAATTTACACAATGAAGGTAGAAGTCTATACACATGGAGTAGACTGGAAGAATGATTCCAGTATAGCCCCAATTGTAAAAATGACAGGCTCTAAATTAGAGTAGACCGAAGTCATTAACGGATTAAAGTAGGTGGGAAAAATATTATGAAAAAAAAATGCTGTAATGTTTCTGAAAACGGTATGAAAAATAAGAAAAATCTGTTACAATTAAAGCAGGATAATAAAGGCGCCGCTATGGTTATGGTGCTGGTTATTATAATGTTTATTTCGATTCTTGCGGCAGTACTGATGTTCGTATCTTTCCTTGGTTATCAGATGCGTCTTATGGACAAAAGGGGAAAAGATACTTTTTATGATGCAGAAACAGTATTGGATGAAATAAATACAGGGCTTCAGGAAGAAGCGTCAGAAGCGATGGCTGAAGCATATAATAAAGTAATGACTAATTATGCCGTATATGACAGTACGGTTGTGAGAAGCAGTGAGTTTTACAGAGCTTATATTAATGAACTTAAGAAAAGGCTGCAGGGAACGGAACCTGACGGAAGATATGATGTTAAATTACTGCGTTCATGGCTTTCCGATGAAATAGTGGGGAACACTACGGGAACTGAGGTTGACGGAGACAGGGCAAGCAGGCTTAAATTCGGTACATACGGTGCTATTGTAGAGTCTAACGTAACACCGGAAGCCTACACACTTGATTATAAAGAGAGTGAGTATCTTAAGTTAAAAGATTTAAAGGTCACATATGTGGATAAGAGTGGATATGTGTCCATTATCAGTACGGATATCAAGCTGGTACTCCCGACGGTAAGCTTTGCACAGTCATCAGAGATTCCCAGACTTGAGAAATTTTCGATGATTGCGGATGAAACCCTGGCAATGGGTAATACCGCTGCAGGAGGACTCATAGATATTAAAGGAAATGCATATGCAGGACGTATGCTGATTGGAAGAGTCGATACAGCTGATGAGCACCAGAAACAGAACCAGACAGACGGAAAGTATCCGGGTATTGCTTCGACATCTTTTTTACCCGGAACAATTGTTAAGTTTGAATCAGCCCTTGGTGCGGGTGTTGATAATATGTCGTTGGTGATAAGCAGGGAAAATGTCGAAGTGAACTCAGGTACTATTGCTACTGACAATGTAGAGTTTTGGGGAGACAATGTACATCTTTTATCGGCTGGCATGAGTTTTAACGGCATTACAAACTTAAAAGATGATTTAATATTAGAAGGAAAAAATAGTGAAGCAAAATTAAATGGCGAGTATAACGGATTTAGTATGATTACTAGCGATAATTCCGGCACGCCGGGCGCTCCCGGTGGGGGTGCAGGCGGAGCAGAGGGTGAAGGAACGGAAGATGATGCAACCAATCCCTCGCTTAGCAGTGCAATCGTAATTAACGGGCAGGACAGTAAGTTAGACTTATCAGGACTTGAGAATCTGACAATTGCCGGACGTTCATATGTACAGACTAAGACGAAGGCAGACGATACCACCGTACCGGATGCGGAGAAGAATAAATCCAACATAATGATGGCTGAATCGGTTGCGGTAAAAAGTAACCAGTTAATATATTTAGTACCACAGGAAGCGCTCGGATGCGTGATTGAAAATGACGGAACCATTGGAGATACGGCATTTGGTGCAAATCCGCTTACTTTGGAGCAGTACGAACAGATAGTAAATAATCCGGATAAATATCTTATCTTAGACGGTAACAGACAGGTGGCAGCGCTTGGATATAAACCTCTTAGCAATTATATAAGTCAGGAAACAGTTGCAGGACATCCTGAAAAGATGTATGTTCCGGAAGTTATTTTTAAACAGACTCCTAATGGTACTCTGGTATACTGTTATCTGAAATTTACCGATGAAGAGAAAGCCAACCAGTATTTTATTGATTATTATAATATAAATACCGAGCAGGTTGACAAATATACAAGGCTTTATGCAAAAGAAATTAAGATGGCTGATCCTTCGGCAATGTTATATCTGAATCTTGCCGGAAATATGCTTGTTTATAATGAAGGTCAGACTACACCTGCCACAGTGGTAGCGGCACCGGATAATGGTAACAGTAGTTATTATATTAGACAGCGTCAGGCTAAGACCGTTTTTAGCACGAAAACAAATGCATTTGGTGCGCTTAGTGCTAAGCTTGTTACGGATATATCCCAGCTTAGTATAGTTGAGCAGGGACGACATGCTTTTGAAAATATCATAAATGTCACTAAAATGGATGAATTGCTGGCAGCGTCCGTGTCCAATACCGTAACAATAGATGCCGGACCATCCGGAAATCTAAAAGCAATCTTTACAAGATCGGATTATACGGTAAATGGCAGCACACCACAGTCTTCATTGATCGTAAGTCAGGGGAATGTAGATGTAGAGGCTGATTTTAAAGGACTTATTATTGCAGCCGGCAACATTACGGTAAAATCGGGAGGCGCAGGTATTACTTTAGAGCCTATGGATTTAAAAGATTTTGCACAGATAATGGACGCCGAGGTTGAAAAAGCCGGTAATAAATACTATGTAATTGATTCATTCCGTGATGGAATAAACTATAAATCTTCTACGCCGTCTACGTCAGGCGGTGATGCGACTACACAGGTTGCGCTCAGGGATTTGATAGTTTATGAGCAGTGGACCAAGAAATAGGAGTAGAGACTATGAAGGATAATAAAGGTTTTTCCTTAGTTGAAATAGTTATAATTCTTGCGATTATATCAGTTCTTGTTGGTGCAATGTTCTATTCCTTTACTCTGATGACAGGGCAGTATGCGAGAGAGTGTGCCAATAACTTAAGTACGGCGTTGGATAAGGAAAAGAATTATGCGCTTACACGTTCTGCCTCCGTAGATTGTTATATGGAGATTATAAAAGATGGCAAGAGTTATGTTGCACGCTATTATGTTCCGGAAAACGCAATTGCCGATGGAACTGATTCAAAGGGCGACGGTGCTGACTGGCTGTTTGCCGAAGAATACAAAATCGGGAAATCACAAGTTAATCTAACATATAAGATTGGCGGTGGAAGCGAAATAACCATTGATGATGATACATCTGTTAAATTTGTATATAACCGTATAAGCGGGGCGATGAAGGCAATCGTTGAGTCGGATGCTTCGGAGCCTCCCGCAGCGGGCGGGCTAAGAAGAGGCAGTATACCGCCTGCTTCGGATTCTTCAGTACATACTCTTAATGGTGATAAGGTAGTAATTACTTTATTAAATGGTAGAAAGTATGAAATAGAGTTATACACGGCAACCGGAAAACATGTCTTGTCCAGAGTGGACTAGGGAGGGAGAAAAAATGAAAGATAACAGAGGTTTAACATTGGTTGAGTTATTGATTACGGTAACCATCTTAGCGCTTGTTGTAGCAGGTGCGGCGACCTTTATGCTTGCAGGCAGCAGAAGCTTTGCTAAGGGCAGCGCTGATTCAAATGTACAAGGTGAAGCTGAATTGGCGGTCAATCAGATTGAAGATTTGGTTATTGATGTAAATGGCGGCGTGGATTTTACTGATGATTCTGATGCCAGTACTTTGACAATGTACCATGTGGAAGCTGACAACAGCGGAGTTGCGGTTAATAAGAAAAGAACCGTAAAATGGGATAAGCATGATAATAATATTTACAGCGGTGAATGGACCGTAGAAAAGGATGGTTCAGGCGTATATGTGGAAACTTCCACAATTTATGCAAACCAGCTTCTTGCCGAGAATGTTATGGACTTTAATGTAGATTTGAGCGATAAATACACTGAGACAGCAAAAGACGGAACTGACATCGAAATCGTTCGTTCAGTAGTTATCAGGGTGGATTGCCTTGACAGCACGGGAAAATCAACTTATGCAACGACTCCGACTATAACATTGAGAAACCGTCTGATGATAAGTTCAAATCCGGATGAGATTTTTAAACAAACGCCTGCTCCGGATGATAGTCTGTTACTTTATATCTCAAGTACCGGAATGGAGGGTGCAGTGCCTGTCAGAGACCGTGTAACTACAGTAGAGCGAGGTAAGGTATATAATATCTTCGTTATGGTAAATGCGGGAACTAATGTAAACAGCCTTTGCGATTTCACTGTAGAGGGCGAGACATCAGGTACTCTCAGCACCATAACTCCTAATGGAGTACACATTGCACTTGATGTAAATACTACCGAGCCGAATGATTATCTTAAGATTACCGCAACTTATCAGACAAATTCTGCTAAGAAGGTAAGCGGATGGGTGAGGGTTGTTGGCGGTAATAGTAAGTCTTTGGACGGAGTTAATATTATACCTGTTAGTTTAACGCCATTTAAACCTAAATATGACTCCCATGTATTTGGTACTCCCGACCTTACGCTTGAAGAACGAGAGCATTTGCAGTATTCTTGGAGCGTAAGCGAGCCGGAAAGGGTGGAGAGTTTTAAATCTACAGAGAAAACTCTGGAACTGAGTATAATAAAGAATAAAGAGAACTATGGAAAAGTACTTACAATAACACTTGTTGTTTATAGCCCTGACAGGAATCAAACGGTATCGGATTCCGTAACTTATGTTATTGATGACGGGATGACCACAGGCGGCGATTCATTGATGGAGCGTGGAAAGGGAACCGTAGACGATCCGGGTTATCATGGTGATAACTGGTATTGGTTTAATCCGCCTGAAAAAAAGGGTGATGCAAACAAATGTGAAATTGTTGGCGCTGAGTATTATGTTTGTGATGCATATGGAAATAGAATATCTTCTAAGGATTATTTGACACAGTATGTTATTATCGAGCTTAATAAAGGAGTAACATCTCCTATATGGGGAGGTAATAATGTTACTTATTGGCTTACCATTGATAAGAATTTGCCGGCAGACCAGGAATTTTGGTTAAAAGTGGTTGTTAATTTCAAATATGCGGATGGAACCGAGTGGTCTTATTCACGTCTTCATTTTGTAAGCGCTGTGCATTTGTTCGGTGAGAGCACTACTTCTTACGGCAATATGTATTCTGGGTTTGAATTTTATTATAAATTGATAGGATACTATTCTCTTACATGGGCAAAAATGAAACCGGATGTTTTTGTCTATGATATTGACTTAGATTATGATGCACCGGCAGGTGTGACTGTAGAACCTAAATTTTATGAATGGAGTGCGACAGAAGGTAATCTTGACAGAGATCCTTCCGGTAAAACGATAAAAGGTTCTGCAGGCTTTAATGTCATAAATGAGAGCGGTAAGGAAATGTGGCAGATTCAGAATGATATTAAGATTAAACATGCAACAATTAAGGTATATATGAAAGATTATCCAAGTGTTTATACCTATTGTTATGTAGATTTTAAATAAATTGAAACACGATGTTTATGTAAACCTGCGCTGTGAATGATTCACAGCGCAGGTAGTATATGATTGGAAGGGCGGATTATGAAAAAAGTAGGAAATATTAATACAAGTAAATTCATGAGCATTGT
>CAMWKB010000067.1 GCA_947174705.1 uncultured Lachnospiraceae bacterium | reverse complement strand
TATCTGTAGCATCATCCTTCCGCCCACTCATTATGTTAACCAAATCCTTATCCGGTCTGCCTGCAAAAAAACAAAAATCACCCAGCAGTGCCATTGCTGAGTGCGGATTATTCATATCATCTGCATACACAGCTCCCATTATATTTTGAAGGCATGACCATATAAGCGTCTCCTGCCAATTATCAAATAATGGAGCTGCTGATTTCGGTTCTTTAAGTCTGAGTATCATATTATAATAACCATATCCTTTCTACTTTTAGTCCATCTCCCACAAAACAATCCGTCCTTCTTTCTCAGAACTTTTCACATCAATAATACGCTGATTTGAAGAGCCTCTGAAACGCAGACTTATATCTTTAAGTTCCTCTACAAATTCTCCGTCCACTATTACATCCAAATAACTCAGAAACTCTTTTGTCTCCTTCCATTTATGACAGAAATCCTGCAAAATATCTTTATCATATTTATACCCTGTATAGCACCAGATTGTCTTGTCAGGATACTCTTCTTTCACCCTTCGCAAAAGCGGCAGCAACCCTTGCTGGTTGCTATACTCCACAGGTTCTCCGCCAAGCAGTGTTAAGCCCTCTATATATGAGGGCTTAAGCAATTTAATAATCTTATTTATCTCATCTTCTCCAAACGGCATTCCATAAGTAAAATCCCACGTCATTTCATTGAAACAGCCTTTACAGTGATGCGTACAGCCGCTTACAAAAAGCGTAACCCGAACGCCCGGTCCGTTAGCAATATCACACTCTTTTATTTCTGAATAGTACATATCCTCTCCCTGCTAACTCCTATAGATGCAGCACTCTTTCCTTAATCTCCTGAGTACGCCCCTGATTCCAGAACTGTGTTCCGATGTAGCCGCAGGTACGCCTTGCCACATTCATTTTATCCTGGTCCCTGTTGCCACAGTTAGGACACTCCCATATCAGCTTTCCGTCATCGTCCTCTACGATTTTGATTTCTCCATGATAATCGCATGCCTGACAGTAATCGCTCTTGGTATTTAACTCCGCATACATGATATGCTCATAAATATGTTTCATTACCGCAAGTACGGCGTCTATATTATTCTCCATATTAGGCACTTCCACATAGCTTATGGCACCACCCGGAGAAAGTTCCTGAAACTGTGACTCAAAGGTAAGCTTATCAAAAGCATTTATATTTTCCGTTACATGTACATGATAGCTGTTGGTAATATAACTCTTGTCCGTTACGCCTTCAATAATTCCAAACCGCTGCTGTAAACATTTAGAAAACTTATAAGTTGTGGACTCTAACGGCGTTCCATAAAGGCTGAAATCAATATTTGTCTCCTTAGCCCACTTTTTGCAGGCATCATTCATATGACGCATAACATCTAATGCAAAAGGAGTTGCCGACGGATCGGTATGGGACTTACCGGTCATATATATGGTACATTCACAAAGTCCCGCATATCCCAGTGAAATAGTAGAGTATCCTCCATAGAGCAATTTATCTATAGGCTCTCCTTTTTTCAAGCGTGCAAGTGCGCCGTACTGCCATAAAATCGGCGCAACATCAGAAGGCGTTCCCTTAAGGCGGTCATGCCTGCACATAAGAGCCTCCCTGCAAAGCTCAAGTCTTTCGTCAAATATCTTCCAGAACTTGTCCATGTCTTTTCCGGAAGAACAAGCAATATCCACCAGATTCAAAGTTACCACGCCCTGGTTAAATCTTCCGTAGAACTTAGGCTTATCATTTTCATCATGATAAACTGTTAAGAAAGAGCGGCATCCCATACAGGTATAGCAGTTTCCGTCCTTTAGTTTCTTCATAATCTTTTCCGAAATATAGTCAGGAACCATACGTTTAGCCGTGCACTTCGCAGCAAGCTTCGTTAAATACCAGTACTTACTGTCTTCATGTATATTATCTTCTTCAAGGACATATATAAGTTTGGGAAAAGCAGGCGTAATATAAACGCCCTTTTCATTCTTAACCCCTCGTATGCGCTGTTTGAGCATCTCTTCTATAACCATTGCAAGGTCATCCCTAAGCTGTCCCTCAGGCACTTCGTCAATGTACATAAATACCGTAACAAAAGGCGCCTGCCCGTTTGTCGTCATAAGTGTAATGACCTGATACTGAATCATTTGTACGCCTTGGTTAATCTCTTTCCTGACACGCATCTCGGCAATCTGGTTTATTCTTTCATCGGAACATTCAATCCCCATGCTGTCCATTTCTTCTCTTACTTCCCTGCGAAGCTTTTCACGGCTCACCTGCACAAACGGCGCCAAATGCGCAAGGGAAATACTCTGCCCGCCATACTGTGAGCTGGCAATCTGGGCAATACACTGGGTCGCAACATTACATGCGGTAGAAAAACTTTTCGGTGTATCAAGCATAGTTTCACTAATAACCGTTCCGTTCTGCAGCATGTCCTCTAAATTTACCAGACAGCAGTTATGCATGTGCTGGGCAAAATAATCTGCGTCATGAAAATGAATGATCCCCTGTTCGTGCGCTTCTACAATACTCTGTGGCAGTAAAAAACGTTTGGTTATATCCTTACTGACCTCTCCTGCCATATAGTCTCTTTGTACGCTGTTCACAGTAGGATTTTTATTGGAATTTTCCTGTTTAACCTCTTCATTATTACACTCTAAAAGACTCAGTATCTGTTCATCCGTAGAATTTGATTTACGTACGAGGGCGCGTTTATAGCGGTAAGTAATATAATTTCTTGCCATCGAGTATGCGTTAGATTCCATCAGCTGGTTTTCTACCATATCCTGAATCTCTTCCACATTAGGCGAACGTTTCATCATGGCACAGTGCTCCATAACAATCTTCGCGATCTCGTCAATCTCCTCATCTGAAATCCTGTCCGAATCGTTGACACTATTATTCGCCTTCCTTATGGCCGCTATAATTTTTTCCAGATCAAATGTTACTTCCGTACCGCTTCTTTTAATAATTCTCATGCTTAACCCCCATACAATCATAAACACAGGATGCCGTACTCTGCTAAACATCCTTACGTTAATATAGTATACCGCAAACACGGTATACTATATATTGTAGCATGAAGTTTTCACATGTCAAGATATTGGTTTAAAAATTTCGAGTTCTAAATTATCCAAATCAGAATTATCTAAATCAGAATTTTTCAAATCGGCATTTTCCGAATCACTCTGGAACTGCTGCTTAGTCAAACGCTCCGCCGAATCCAAATCCGTATATCCATATAAATGCACACTGTTTGTCATTATATCAAATGCAAGATTTTTTCCATTATGCGCATACTCCACAACATATCTTCCGTAAAGCTCCAGCATCTTATCAGAATAAGTGCTTATTTCACCGCGAAGATATGTCTCATATGATGTATTGGCAATGTTGTCGTCTCCGGTATGAATACTTCTCGCATTCTCTGCCAATGCAGGATACTTTTTCGCAAAATCTTCCATCCACGACACCTGAAGCTGTACAATCTGCTCGATAATATTCTTCTTATCTGGATTAATAACAGGAAAATGCTCCTTAATCGCTTCATATTCTTCCGGCGCAGTACTCTCCATCATTCTGCCATACTTTTCTTCAATAAGATTATGTCCGAGAGAAAATTCCCTTATAAAATCGTAAAGATACTGAAGCAGCATGGTCCGGTTCCACGTCATATACTGACTTTTACGCATTATGGAAAAAGTAGGCCAGTCGTTCTGGCAGCTCGCACGTCCTCCTACATTTTGCACCTTATCAAATGCCTTAAATTCTGTCTTTGTTATCTGTTCCACTAACCGCTCATTACTATATGTGGCAAAAACCGCTTTCTTAGACAGCTCATCACTGTGCGAATCCAGATAATTGTCCGAATCACTTATAAAATTATTTGTATAAAGCTCATTAGCCAAAAAATCCCCAATCTGTTCTACCGTATCCGGCAGTCCTGTCAAAAGCTCTGCAAGTTTTTTCCCGTTTTCCGTCTCTGATATACTGCGACAAAGCCACTTATCATGGGGCGGATAAATTCCTTCAATATAATGCTGTAATTTCATTGCCTCACGTGCGGCATCCGCCATCATAATCTGTGCGGTAACCTTATCGCCGCGCTTAAACATTCTACTGTAATTATACTGTCCCGCCTGGGAAAACTTTGCCGCGCTGTCAGCCATTTTTAAATAACGTATATCCTCGGGATAACCATTAAGGAATTTACTGCGCTCAGCGCTAAAGATTCCTTCATCATCCCTGAACACTTCACCGTTTGTTACGCTGGCAAGTGAATAGTCCGGCACTTCCCGCCAGTTTACCTCTTCATAATTTGGGTAACCTATCAGATTTTCAAAAAAATCCTGAATTATAAAAAGACCTCGTCTTTCTTTTGCGACGTTTTTCGGCATACGCTTATATCCCCGGAACTCTTCCGGAAGTTCTTCATAAGCTGCCTCTAATTTTTCACCAATAGCAGCATATGTTTCCTGCGTAACCCACATACAAAATTCGGGGCCCCAGTCATGGTCTGTTGAATCTGCATCGTCATATCCAAAACAATCCGAACCCATCCCTACAAGACCTACGGCAATTTTGTCTTCATAATCCGGAAATTTTTCGGCAATCATGGTTGCACCATATTCTTCATAAAATGCGCGGCTAAGTGCCATACCGCTTATCATATCATTAACTTTACTTTCATCCCCTGCAGCAATGCCTGCCTCTCCATCTACTGCTTCATCCATACTATCAGCAGCAAATCTCCTGTCGGTCTTTTCTTCATTCATTTTCTGCGCAGCCCTGCAAGCCTCCGCATTTTCCTTAAGCCTCTCATAAAACTCATTTCTTCCAAGATTGCGTTCCATAATATGCATGGCTTTCTCAAAAAGCTCTTGGGCATTGCCATACTCTCTTTTCTGGTAATGGTAGGTTGCAAGCGCCGATAACGCCGCCCCGTAGTGGGCGTCCTTGATACCCAATGCATCAAACACCCGTATGGACGCCTTAGCATAAGAATATGCTTCATCTATTTCTCTGATATTTAAACAGCTGGTTGCAAGATTGGCATAGGTTACCGCAATCTCAAATTCCACGCCCGTTTTAGTTTCTACAATACGAAGCGCCCTGAGTAAGCTCTCTTTAGCCTCTGCAAATTCCCCAAGTTCCTGATACAGTAGGCTCAGGTTGTTTTCCATGCTTGCAATTAACATGTCATCCTTACTGAGCTTAGCATCATAGATTTCCCTTACCTTAAGATATAATTGCAAAGAATCCTTCAATCTTCCGCCTGCGCGGTACGCATTAGCTACATTTAGAAGCGTTGTTGCATAAGGTATAGTGCCTTCTAATCCCATCCTCACTGCCAGATCAATGCATTGCTTGGCAATCGCATAGGAATCCTTCACACGGCTGGTTTCCCTGTAGTATCCGAGAAGCTCGTTTAAAAGCTGTAAAAGACTTCCTTCATCGCCTATGGATGCAGCTTCCAAAATAGTATCCTGCATAAGTTTTTCCGCATCAAATCCACGGTTTTTCGCATAATATTCATCGACCTGCCGCATAATAGCAGCTACATTTATTTTTTTGCTCATATATATCCTTCCTATGCCCTTACCTTTTAATTAAGAAATTGTCCAAGTACATCCATAAATATACCTATATCCAAAGGTTTTGCAATATGGGCATTCATTCCGTTTTTGAGTGCCGCCTCCTTATCTTCTTCAAGCGCATTGGCTGTCATGGCAATAATCGGAAGACTCTTAACATCATTTCTTGGCAGGGCACGTATGGTTCTGGTCGCTTCATAACCGTTCATAACCGGCATCTGTACATCCATCAAAACCACGTCATAGTAATTCTCTTCTGATTTACTTACCATTTCCACTGCATCCGTTCCATCCGGTGCAGACTCAACCTCGAAACCTGCTTCTTCCAATATTACTTCCGCAATTTCGCGGTTAAGCTCAATGTCTTCTACAAGAAGGACACGCTTTCCGCTGAAATCTGCCAGATTCCATACGTCTGGTTTATCCTCTTTCTCAATTAGATTATTGGCCGCAAGCAATGCCGATTTTAAGTCCGACATAAAGAGCGGTTTTGCACAAAAAGCGGTAATTCCCACCTCTTTTGCCTCATCTTCGATATCAGTCCAGTCATATGCGGTCAGAATGATAATAGGCACATCTCTGCCTACTATGCTTCGGATTTTTCTTGCTGTTTCAACTCCGCTAATTTCAGGCATCTGCCAGTCAATAATATAGGTATGATAAGCGTCTCCCTCTTCGTATGCCATTTTTGCGCGGTATGCCGCCTCTCTGCCTGAAGTAGTCCACTCAGCACGCATACCTATCTGTTTTAACATTTTGCTGGCGCTGTCACAAATATTGAAATCATCGTCTACCACTAAGGCACGCAGACCGTTTAATTCCTTTATCTGTTCCGCATTCTTTTCGACATCCTGCAGTTTCAGGCTTATCTCTACCGTAAATGTACTTCCTTTTCCAAGTTCACTCTCTACGGAAATAGTACCGTTCATCATTTCCACAATATTTTTGGTGATTGCCATACCAAGGCCCGTACCTTCAATCCCGCTGCGTGTTGTACTTGTCTCACGCTCAAAGGGTTCAAAAATATGTTGTATAAAGTCTGCTGACATGCCGATACCGTTATCCTTAATAATAAAAACATAGTCTCCATAACCATGCCTGAAGGTTGATTTCTGTATGATCCTAAAAGAAATACTTCCCTTAGCAGGCGTATATTTTACGGCATTGCTCAAAAGATTTATAAATATCTGATTTAACTTAAGCGGATCTGCCATAACATCCTCATTGACAACCTCGAAAGTATCCATAAACAGCTCAAGCTGCTTTGCCTTGACCTGAGGCTGGATAATATTTAACAGATTATGCATCAATTCGGAAATGTTACACTCCTGTTCCTTAATCTGTACCTTTCCGCTTTCGATTCTGCTCATATCAAGAATATCATTTATCAGACTGAGCAGATGATTGCTGGAAGAAAGAACTTTCTGAAGACAATCCATTACCTGATCTTTATTATCAATATGGCTGGCCGCAATCGTCGCAAATCCTATAATTGCATTCATAGGCGTACGTATATCATGAGACATATTGGAAAGGAAGGTAGACTTTGCCGCATTTGCATGCTGTGCCTGCATAAGCGCATCCTGCAGTGCCTGCGTCTGTTCCCTTTGTTTCTGTACCTGCTCTGTAATCTCATTGACCACAACCATAACCATAATGTCACCGGTGTCATTATCCTGTGTCATAATAAAGTTGTGTCTTACGCACATTTGAATATCGCTGCCGTATCGCACCCAGTAGTCGACATATACCGCCGCATCTCCATTATCAAAACACTTTTTGAGATAATCCATATTTACTACCCTGCAATATTCTTCCAGGGATTCCTCTAAGATATTCTTTTTACATTGTTCAAAATATTCGGAAGCTTTACACGGCGTTCCAAGTCCTGCTTTTTCAAGCAGTGATATCTCATTGCCGTCAACTTCACGTACAATATCACTCTCAATAAGATCTTTAGTCAGGTTGAATTCAAACGTACAAAAAGCATTGGATGTAATCGCAATACGATACTGTCTTTCCTTGCGGTTTGCAATAGACATTTCTGCCTGAATACGCAATTCTTTTTCCTTTAATTCCGTAATATTCTGTCTGATAAACAAGACTTTGCTTGCATTACCTTCTTTTCTTTCCAGACAAATAATATTGACATGCTCCCATTCTGCGCCGCCAATACGCTGTACATGACATTCATAACGCAGGTCGTTATGTACTTTCATAGCTTCAATAATTGACTGTCTGTCAAGAAATCCGGCAAAATCTTCACGCTCGTTTTCTTCTACCAGAACACCACATAAATACCTTGTCAAATCCTGATAGCTGCCACTAACTGCAAGCCCGCTGTTTTCAGGTCTTGTTCCTGCCAGATAAAGATATGTTCCCATTTCCAGATCAACCATTGCAAATCGGGTAAACAATGTATTAACACCGCTGATGATATATCCCATCTCGCGGTTTTCCTTCTCTAACGACTTTCTTTCCCGTCCGGCATGTATAAGCATCAGAATAATATAAATAATAAACAAAATAATCAACACGGTCTCAAGCTGGATACCAATAAGATTTTCCATTTTTACCATGTTCTCAGTAATTTTTTTAGGAAATGTCTGTACAAGAACAAAATTATTCTCAGAAAGATATCTTACGCAGATATTGTCCGTCTTATTGCCGTCACCGCAAACATAAGCACCCTCCCCGCCGTTCTCAAATACGGTGGCTGCCAGTTCTGCGGTATGACTGTCAATCATTTCAAGTTCAAGCAAAGTTTCAAAAATTTTTCCATTATGCCCCTTAGCATCGGAACATGCAAGAATCCGTTCATCCGGCATACACAAATGTACCGATGCAGCCTCCCCAAAATATGTTGTTGCAAGCATATCTTTCAAATATGCCTCCGCAAGATATGCTCCGCGAAGCACACCGATAATCTCTCCTTTATACCTGACAGGCGCATAAAAACACAGCATTGTTTCATCATAAAAAGGCGAGTCAAATACTACGGATGTACCACTGTTTCCATTCATACCTTCAATATAAAAATCTCTATTTGACGCATCGGCAGTTCGTCCGTCTGCATTATGATCAATGCCTTCCGTATCCGTAAACAACAAAGCGTCAAATAATGAATTTTCTTCTATTTTCTGTAACATCTGTATAGTCATTACAGGCTCTGTCAAACTCTCTCCCAAAAAATATGAATATGTATTGATCAGATTAAGTGCATTATTTAATTCTTCATCAATCTGTGTAGCCGTCTGACGCGCAGAATCCGCCGCATAACTCATATTACGGTCTTCCATTCGTCTTCTGTTTTGTACCGTATACCAGTTAAATAAAATAACAATTGCTATCAGAAGCAATACAACATATATAATCTTTCTAAGATAATGTCTCTTTTTCATATAAAATGCCCTGCCTTCAGTTAAACTCGCAAACTCGCGCTTTCGCGCTCTTTGTCCGATTTCATCGGACGTTTGCTCGTTAATGCCGCAATAAAAACAAATGCCTGCTGCGCAGCCGCTTGTTTTTATTTTGCGGCTATTATATCATATTTACATGTACATTACCATAGTTTCCTAAGGCCCTTGGGATAATGATTTTTCATCTGGCCGCCTCCGGCTTTGCCGAAGCCGATGGAATATCCGCCTGTTGTAAGAAGCGTCCAGCCCTTTAATCCATTATCACAGATAAAAGTCTCACCACGTAAATACTTTGCAGTTTCCTCTTCCGTCATTTCGTAACGCCTCTTAACATCGTCAGGCGGCAAGTACAGCGCAAGCGCATGGGCAGGCTCAAATCTGTTCTTCTTATTCATCCCAAGATGCAGGCCGGCTCTTATCACCTTGATTCCTTTAAGCGGTATCATGTCCGCAGGCACAAGATATATCTGTTCCCCGAATAAAATAAACCTTCCGTTTTGTTCAAGTTCATCCCGCACCTCGTTAGACACACCTAACTCTTTTTCCAAAAATTCCCTGCAAAGTTTAACTCCGTCTATGCTCTGTTCTTTTATCTGTAAAGGCTTTGTGGTTAATCCGTCCGCTTTCCTAAGCTTCGCTATAAAATGTCCCTCTCCCGCTATCTTATGGGGCCAAAGCCGCATTGTATGCTCTATACCCTCTACCGGATTCCCGACCCACTTACCTTCTCCCTGTGAAAAGAAATTCTCTAACTTAGTCTCTTCTACCACAAATTCATCATGCCTTCTTATAAATTCACTTATTACGCCCTCGTTCTCCTGTGGCGAAAAAGTACAGGTCGAGTAGACCAAGACGCCGCCTGCCTTTAACATTTTAGCTGCCTGTTCCAGAATATCAAGCTGCCTGTCGGCACACATTTCAACATTCTCAAGGCTCCACATATCTATTGCAGTCTCATCCTTACGAAACATTCCCTCTCCGGAACAGGGGGCATCCACTAATATTCTGTCAAAAAACATAGTGAAAAATCCTGCTAGCCTGTCCGGCGTCTCATTGCAGACCACTGCGTTAGATATCCCCATCCGTTCCACATTCTGCGATAATATTCTGGCCCTGTCGGGAATAATTTCATTCGAGACCAGCAGCCCTTTACCCTTCATTTTCCCTGCTATATGAGTAGTCTTTCCCCCCGGCGCCGCGCACAAATCCAAAATCTTCTCACCGGCTTTAGGCTCAAGCACCTCCGCAGCCGCCATTGCGCTGGGTTCCTGTATGTAATAAGCGCCTGCCTCGTGAAACGGGTGTTTACCGGGCTGCTGCTCTATGCTGTCCATGTCGTATGCGCTCTTACTATAATAAAAGCCCTCGTTACACCATGGTACCGGGGTAAGTTTAAATGGATTTCTTTTTAAAAATTCCTCCCGGTTTGACTTAAGCGGATTATAACGAAGAGCGTACAAACGTTCCTTGTCATACGCTGCCGCAAATTCTGTATATTCATCACCAAGCATGGTTTTCATTCTGTCCAGAAAAGCTTCCGGCAGATTTAAACTATGCGCCATTTCAAATTCGCTTTTCAGTTGTTTTTCTGACATATGTGTCATATTGAATCTCCTGTTTTTTAAATATTCCCATAGGTAATTACAAAATATCTTTCCAATAACCAGAACTTAGACAATTCTTGAAAAAACTTCCCCCACTGGTCTACATAATTCCCAATTTATGCCGATATATATAGTGAACAAAAACAAAGTAAATCCAAGGAGGGATTGTCGCAGTATATGGATATGAAGCGCTTTATAAAGTTCACGCGGTTTCGGTGATATCCCCGCTCAAGAAGGTTTCTTCCGATGAGCAAAAACACCAGTCCAAGCAGAACCCGTCAGATACTCCAAGAAGATTATTCGCGGAAGTACTTGATGAGGCATGTGAAAAGGAACAGCAGAAAAACATCCACATTATTACAAGCGGATATACCAAAAATGCTCTTCCCTATTACAATTTTATTAATATGCGTGAGTACTGCCATTAAATTGACATACAACGCAAAGTATATTAAAAATGTATCTCAGAGAAGGTTCTCTGGGATACATTTTTGTAACATAAGGACAGTTCGAGGAGCGTTCTATCCGTTGTTTTTATAAACCAGCCTCAAATATTATAACGCTGCGCGGCGGAATTTCCAAGAAATTATCACTAAATTCCATAAATTCTTCTACGTTTTTTCCGTCTTCATATTCCAAATACGTATTCACACAGACCTTCCATTTTAATCCGTCATGCAGATTTGGAAGGCGCATATGAAGAGGTTCCCAGTATGCGTTCATAGCATAGAATACAATATCATCCATTGTATCCTCATCATCTCTTCCTGAATACATTATGCCTATGAGCTTGGTGTTATGGTCTGTTCCGGCATTCCAGGGATAAGCGTTATGTATACTAATTCCGGGAAAACCACAGGAAGACGGCTGGGTATCTTTTCTAAGTACGGTATGCTTTTTCCTAAATGCAATCATATACCGGAAAAAGTCATGTATCTCCTTATACTCATCCAGTCTGTTCCAATCCAGCCATGAAATAATATTATCCTGACAATATGCATTGTTATTTCCAAATTGGGTATTGCAGAATTCATCTCCCGCATAGAACATTGCCGGTCCTCTGCTGCACATAAGGGTGGCAAATGCATTTTTAACCATACGTCGTCTCAGACTCTCTATCTCCGGATCATCCGTTTCCCCTTCTACCCCGCAGTTCCAGCTGTTGCCGTTGTTGTCTCCGTCGGTATTATCCCAGCCGTTCTTTTCATTATGCTTCATATTATATGAATATAAATCATACAAGGTAAAGCCGTCATGACATGTTAAAAAATTAACAGCCGGACGGTGTATACGCCCTGCCAGATTATATATATCCTGAGAGCCGGTGATTCTGGTAATCGCCGTTCCTGCCATACCTGAGTCACCTTTTAAAAAGCGGCGCATATCATCGCGGTAGCGTCCGTTCCATTCAGACCATCTGCCAAAAGTCGGGAAGTTTCCGACCTGATAAAGTCCGCCTGCATCCCACGCTTCGGCAATGAGCTTAACTGTTCCCAAAATAGAATCAGCGGCAATCGCCTGTATAATGGGCGGTTCAGCCATCGGAGCCCCATTCTGGTCACGAGTAAGTATGGATGCAAGGTCAAAGCGGAAACCGTCAACACGGTACTCAATCACCCAGAACCTAAGACAATCAAGAATAAATCTGCGCGTCATCGGGTGGTTGCAGTTAAGTACATTTCCACAACCGCTGAAATTATAATACTTCCCGTCAGGGGTGAGAATATAATAAACATTATTATCTATGCCTTTAAACGAAAAACAGGGACCGTCTTCGTTTCCTTCCGCTGTATGGTTAAATACAACATCAAGAATAACCTCAATTCCGTTTTCTTTTAACTCATATATCAACCGCTTTAACTCATCACCCTCATGATTATGCTCCACAACCGAAGAATAACCCGTATTAGGCGCAAAAAAGCAGACGGTATTATAACCCCAGTAATTATAAAGCTGCTGTCCGTCTACAACTCTGGCGTTTTCCATCTCATCAAATTCAAAAATAGGCATCAGCTCCACAGCATTGACTCCCAAATCTTTTAGATACGGAATCTTCTGTCGAAGCCCCTCGTATGTTCCCTTTGCACTTACTCCTGAGGATTCGTCCTTCGTAAAGCCTCTTACATGCATCTCGTATATGACCAAATCCTCAAGCGGAGTATCCAACTGCTTTATTATTCCCCAGTCAAAGTTATTTTCCACAACCCTTGCATGGTATACAAATTCACTACTGCCTTCCGGTTTATCCCCCCACTCTCTCTGTCCTGTAACGGCTCTTGCATATGGGTCCAGAAGAATATTGTCTTTATCAAAAAGCAGTCCTTTTTCTTCATCATACGGACCGTCTAACTGAAATGCATATTCAAATTCCTCAATTTTCAGCCCAAATACCAGCATCGAATAAGTATTACCAATGTGATAGGCCTCCGGAAATTTAAGCCTTGCATAAGGTTCTTTCTCTCTTGGCTTAAACAGAAGCAGGGTACAGCTTGTCGCTCCTGCCGAATGGATCGTAAAGCTTACTCCATTCGGCGCAGCTGCCGCCCCATCTCTGTTATAATATCCCGGTCTTACCTCAAATCCATCTATTATATCCAACGGCGCAAGTCTAACTCCACGCTTCGGCATACGATTTCCAGACTTCATGTCTACTCCTCCATATAAGGGTATATTTTTTATTTTATTCATCATTTCGGTAAAAAAACTTACGGACATACAACAAAACCTTTTCGCTCGTAATCTGCTATTGCTTCTTCTATCCTGCGCTTCACTTCCTCAGCAATTTCATTTGTTTTCATAGATGCATATTCATCATAATACATCGGCTTTAAATATATGAGTTTTACCGTCACTCGCGCTATTGACTTTTCATCAAAGGGCTTAAAGGAATCAATAAGCGCACAGGGCACAATCGGACACTTTGACTTTAGGGCACTCTTAAAAGTTCCTCCTTTAAAAGGCAGAAGTTTATTTCCCATCTTACTGCGCGTTCCTTCCGCAAATATCAGGAAATTCCTTCCCTTTTTAACTTCCTCTGCAACCTGGTTTATGATCATAAGCGACTGCCTGATATCTTCTCTGTCTATAACAATTGCTTTAAGCGCAGCAATTATCTGTTTTAACAGTATGACATTACTTGCTTCTTTTTTAATAACAAATGAAAACGGCACGGGACATGAATCCAGAAATACCAGTACGTCAAACATTCCCTGATGGTTAGGGAAAAATATAAAACCGTTCTCCTTTGGTATATTTTCTAAGCCATGTGCTTCAATATCAACTCTTCCGGCACGGTTTGCCGCCTTTGTTACTTTTTTAACACACGCATAAGACTCTTCTAATGTTATATCCGCCCTTTTTCCGCATCTCCATATCTGGAAAAAATAATACGGCGTCTTTAAAAAAAGACGGAAAACCATCAATAATATACGTCTCATACTTCTTCCAACTCATACTCGCGCACGCCAATACCAAGCGCTGCTGCAGCCTCAATCGTATGAACTCCGTTTCGTGATTCAACTCTTTCAAGGAAATGTGCCTGCCCCGGGTCATCCTTAGCCGCATATACCAAGTCAATACATGCCTGATCTATCGCAACCGGGTCAAGGGATGCCAGAATACCGATATCCTTCATGCAGGGGTCCTCTGCAACCTCGCAACAATCGCAGTCTACTGATAAATTCTTCATTACGTTAATATATGCAAGTTTTCCGTCAAAATATTTTACTACGGAAGATGCGGCGTCAGCCATAGCTTCTAAAAACAAATTCTGCTCAGCTACATGATTCCATACTATAGTCTGGTCCTTGGTATAGCCTGCCGAATGAATATAGCTTTTTCCCTCACTGGATGCACAGCCAATCGAAAGTTGCTTAATGGCTCCGCCGTAACCGCCCATAGGGTGGCCTTTAAAATGGGAAAGCACCAGCATGGAATCATAATCTTTCATAGTTTTTCCAACAAAGTTCTCCTTTATGGCCTTTCCGTCCGGAATAGGAAGTACCATATCAGGACCTTCGGCATCCATCAAATCTACATCAAAATATTTACCCCAGCCATGTGTATTCATAAGTTTCATATGCTTGGGCGTAGTATTACGCTGACCGTCATATGCTGTATTACACTCAACTACAGTACCTTTCACACATTCAATCATAGGTTTCCAAAACTCCGGTTTTAAGAAGTTCTGGTTTCCTGCCTCTCCGGAATGAAGTTTGACCGCTACTTGACCAGTCAAGTCAATGTTTAAAAGTTTATACAGTTCAACTACTTTTTCGGGTGTAATCTCTCTTGAAAAATACACTTTTGATGCCATAGAAAATCCTCCTTAATAGGTTTTATATTTTTATATTAATTTTATGAACACTCTATATCCTTGGGAATAAAGCTTTCAAATATGAATAAATCAAAATCCTTTTTCAAGCTCTCCAGCTGCTTTTGATTTCTAACGGTCCATGCA
>CAMWKB010000066.1 GCA_947174705.1 uncultured Lachnospiraceae bacterium | reverse complement strand
ATACCGGTAAATGGGCATAGGGTAAGCTTTTATGAAAGTAAAATGTGATTATTGCGGCCAGATGATTTCAGATACCGAGCAAACCTGTCCATATTGTGGTGCGGCTAACAGCAAAATGCAAAGAGCCGCTTATGGGGTCCCGAAAACCATACAGGAACTAAGGGATTACTGTATCAGCCACAACTTACCCCTGCATGATATGCGGGTATTTATAGGCGAGAATTACAGGGGAGCTAAGGCTTTTGGTATTTATAAGGATGAGTCATCCGGTCATTTTATTGTATACAAGAACAAGGCGGATGGTTCACGGGCTATCCGTTATGAGGGTAATGATGAAGCTTATGCAGTAAACGAACTTTACCTTAAGATTAAGGAAAGGGTAATCGAGCAGAAGAAACATCAGGCGCCCAATATGTATAATTCCCCGAATAATAACAGGCAGGGGAAAAATGTAAGCTCCAGAATTGCAAAACGTATAATTTGGTACATAGCTTTAATATGTATTATATATATGATAGCGGGCATCTTTTTGATAGTGGGAGCGCACAGGGATTATGATTCACCGTCAACAGGCTACTATTCATATGAAGATTCTACATATTACTATTACCGTTCTGATTGGTATAGATGGAACGATTACAACAATTCGTGGTCTAAAACCTACAATGTGGATGATACGTTAGAAGACAATTATGAGGATTACTATCAGTCATATGGCTGGGATGATTCATATGAGGCAGGCGATTTTAAAGATTCCGGTTATTATTCCACTTCCTATGAAAGTGATGATAGTTCTTGGAGTAGTAGCAGCTGGGATGATGATTGGGATAATGATTACGATTGGAATGACAGTTATGATGACTGGGATTCAGACTGGTAAAAATCGTCGCTAAGCAGCGACGATTCAGAGAATGCTTCGCATTCTCATTGAAATAAGTAAGAAAGCAAAAGGGACAAATCAAATGATTTGTCCCTTATCTTAATAAAAATTTAAGCTCTTTCAACTTTTCCGGATTTCAAGCACTGGGTACATACGTGTAATCTCTTAGCTGCACCATTTACTTTACATTTAACATTCTTTACATTAGAATTCCAAATTCTGTTAGACCTTCTATGAGAATGGCTTACGTTGTTTCCGAAATGCGCGCCCTTACCACAAATATCACATTTAGCCATTTTTGCACCTCCTAACGATACAATATGTTCTTTATTTCTTTATAATTCGTACACAACATTTGTATCATACCAGAAATAGGAAAAGATTGCAAGCAGAAAAATAATTTTTTGTAAATGATATAGGCATTTACAATATTTCCCTTGAAAAAGCTATGGCTTTCGGGTAGAGTATAGGGTGAAGCATGGGAGGTAGGCGCGATAATGGATAATTTGTATCTGGTGATGCCCGCTTATAATGAAGCGGAAAATATAGAAGATGTGGTAAATTCGTGGTATCCTTTGTTGGAGGGTAAGGGCGAAGGTTCAAGATTGGTTGTTGCGGATAGCGGAAGTACGGATAATACGCACAAAATTCTGATGCGCCTTATGGACAAGTATCCCAAGATTGAAGTCCTTTCCGATACCGGAAAACAGCATGGACCTAAACTTATGGCGCTTTATTCATATGCAATAAAAAATGGTGCGGATTATATTTTTCAGACAGATTCAGACGGACAGACCAATCCTGCTGAATTTGGCAGATTTTGGAAAAATAGAAATAAATATGATGCAATCATTGGTAAGCGGCCGGTCCGTGGAGACGGAAAATCGAGGAAGTTTGTCGAGAAAGTTCTGTGTATGATATTGCGCATATATTTTAATGTTTCTGTTCCGGATGCAAATGCTCCGTTTCGGCTTATGAAGGCAGAATTGGTGGACAAGTATATCAAAAAGCTTCCTGATGAATATGACCTGCCTAATGTAATGCTTACGGTATATTTTGCTTATTTTAAAGAAAATATAAGATTTGCTAATATTTCTTTTAAGCCAAGACAGGGCGGTGTAAATTCGCTGAATATTCCCAAGATAGTAAAAGCAGGATGGAAGGCACTGCATGATTTTTATTTGTTAAGAAAGGATATAAATTGAAAAATAAATTTTCGATTTTGATATAGACAGTATGTGGGATGGCGTTAAAAAAATAAAAAAAGATGATTGGGAAAAATTGGCGGTCGCAGTGTTCATTTTAGCGGCTGCATTTATTCTTTTGTTAAAAAGTCCTCTGCATTTCTGGTTAAGAGGCGATGCAGAAACGGATTCGAGCGTATATAAGACCGTGGCATTGATGATAAGCAGGGGATATATGCCCTATAGGGACAGTTTTGACCATAAGGGGCCGTTGACTTATTTGGTCAACCTGCTTGGGATGCAGATTGATTCATACTGTGGCGTATGGGTGATTGAGTTTATTGCAATTTGTGTGACGTTTGCAGGAATTTATAAAATATCAAGGCTGCGCTGCGAAAGAATAATTTCATGTGTCTGCGTATTGGTTTCCGGAGCGTTACTTTATGATTATTTTGAAGGCGGTAATATGGTAGAGGAGTATGCTATGTCGTTTATTGCCGTTTCTTTATATATTTTTCTGGATTATTTTCTAAACCGTAAAATAAACAGGCTGCGTCTGGCACTGTGTGGCGGCTGCATGGGCGCGGTTTTGATGCTGCGGCCCAATATGATATCTGTATGGATAGTTTTTGCAGTTGCGGTGCTTATTGATTGTATAAAAAGGAAGCGCGCTGCCGATTTGGGTAAGTTTATAATTTTTTTCTTAACAGGTTTTGTTATCGTGGTGGCGCCCATGCTTATATGGCTTGCCGTAAATGGCTGTTTTGGGGCGTTTATCGAGAATTATATACAGTTTAATATGGTATACTCAGCGGCTAAAGGGCAGGGCGATAAGTGGAATGCAGGTTTTTATTTTATAAATAAGACGCTGATAATTTTTTCACTGCTTATTGTGGCGTATCTGTGTACGGTGAAAGATAAATTCCTGCATGGCACATATCTGATTTATCTGCTTGTGTCACTGCTTCTTATATCAATGTCCGGAATGCCGTATGCACATTACGGAATGATTCTTGTGCCGGCAGTCGCATTTCCGGTTGCGGCATTATTTGAGCTTGCCGCTTCAGAAAAATACGGTAAGACGATAACTTTATTTATGATATTGTACTTTGCGGGAACGCTGGCGCTGCCCAAATGGTTCACGACGGCGGGTGATATTATGAATAAATATGCGGATAGGGCCGAAAATCATCATTCCGATATGGTCAAAGGAATCTGTGAACTGATTGACGAAAATACGACTGAGGATGAACGCATTTCAGTATATGGCAATGGGGATATAGTATATCTTGTAAGTAACAGGCTGCATGCGACGAGGTATTCTTATCAGTTTCCGATTGGAGAGATAGCCCCTGATATAATGGATGAGTATTTTGAAGAGCTGGAAAATGAACTGCCGCCCATAATTGTAATCTGGGAAAGACAGGCTGACGAGAGAATGGAAAATTTTATATATGAGCATAATTATATGGAGATAGGCGCCCCCCAACCGTATGACCTTGGGAAAACCAGAGTTTTCAAGATTGTCGGACATAGCAGCGCTTCAGAATAAATGAACGGCAAAACGGCAATGAAACCGATAAAAGAATATTGACTTTTATTGGATGTTTTGAGATAATATAACAGATGTGTTGAGGAAATTTGTACATGTATTGCAAATGACGGATGACCGTAAGGGCAATCCGTTAAATATAAACTTTTTAAGGAGGATATATAATGTCAACAAAAGCGAATTACAAGATTGACGAAATCGGTAAAGGTAAAGTCGGTTTTTCCAAGACTCGTTCCATTATCGAAGCTGCTTTTTACGGAAACAATGTAGTAAAGGTTAATACCTTAAAAGAGGCTTATAATTTAGCTAAAAATTCACCGGGAACTATTGTTACCGATATGCCTATTAAAGACGGTGAAACATTCGGTCTTGATGCAGATGCAAAGGTTCTGTTATTCAACGATGGCGCCGTTACAGGTCGTTACGCACAGGCACGCCGTATTAAAGGAGAGCCTGGAGTTGATGAAACTAAGCTTGATAAAGTAGTTATGGATGCAATCTATGAAACACGTTGGAAAACAATGTACCATGCAGAGTGTTTTGTAGGTCTTGATCCTGAATTTATGGCAAAGGCTCACCTTCTGATTCCTGAAGGAGAAGAGAACCTGCTTTACAACTGGATGATCAACTTCCAGTATATGTCTGATGAATATGTAAAGATGTATAAGAAATCCAAACCTATTGCAGACGGTAAAGAACCTGATATCTATATCTTCTCTGATCCCCAGTGGGCTCCTCACGAGGCTCCTGATGTAGATTACAGCTGCTTAAGCGATCCTCTTACACTTTGCTATTTCGATACCAATGAGAACTGCGCAGCTATTCTTGGTATGAAATATTTCGGCGAGCATAAGAAAGGTACTCTTACAATGGCATGGGCTCTTGCTAACAGAAACGGTTATGCATCATGCCACGGCGGACAGAAAGAATATATCTTAAAAGATGGTTCTAAGTATGTTGCTTCTGTATACGGTCTGTCAGGTTCCGGTAAGTCAACTCTTACACATGCTAAACATGGCGGAAAATATGATATTAAGGTTCTTCATGATGATGCATTTATTATCAATTCAGATACCTGTGCATCTATCGCACTTGAGCCTACTTACTTCGATAAAACAGCAGATTATCCTACAGGATGTCCTGATAACGAATATCTGTTATCTGCTCAGAACTGCTCATGTACAATGGACAGCGAAGGCAAGATTCAGTTAGTAACAGAGGATATCAGAAACGGTAACGGACGTGCTATTAAGTCTAAGTTATGGTCACCTAACCGTGTAGATAAGATTGACGCTCCTGTTAATGCTATCTTCTGGATCATGAAAGACCCTACAATCCCGCCGGTAGTTAAACTTAAAGGTTCAGCTTTAGCTTCCGTTATGGGCGCTACACTTGCAACTAAGACCTCTACCGCAGAGCGTGTTGCTGCAGGTACAGACCTTAACGCAATCCGTATCGTACCTTATGCTAACCCATTCAGAACCTATCCTCTGGTTAATGACTATGAGAAGTTCAAGAAACTGGTAGAAGAGAAGAATGTAGCATGCTACATCGTAAATACCGGTGACTTCATGGGCGAGAAAGTTAAACCTGCCGATACTCTTGGTATCCTTGAGACTATCGTTGAAGGCAAGGCTAAATTCGAGCAGTGGGGACCTTTTGAAGATATCGAAATCATGAATACATGGGATGGACAGACAGAAGGCTTTAAGAACTTCAAAGCTGACCTTAGCGATGCTGATTATAAGGCACAGTTAAAATCAGCTATGCAGACTCGTGTAGATGCAGTTGAAGGTTTCGCAACCAAGAAGGAAGGCTATGACAAACTTCCGGATGAGGCTATGGCAGCTCTTAAGAAATTGGTTGACGCTTTGAACTAAGCTGTATGTTTTGGGATATATGACTGAGTTTATATAGCATAATATAAAATAATAATAAATGAGCTGTTACTAAGTGAAATTTTGTAGCAGCTCATTTTTGCGATATTTCATCATTATACGGGTATTATATTTTGCGGAAGGAGGAGTAGTGATGAAAAAAAGGAAATTGTGCCAAAGACGGCTGTTAGCGCTGGCGCTCAGTGCAGCTATCATTTTTACATCGACAGATGTAAGTACACTGGCTGCTGAAGCTGTTTGTGACAATTCAGATGAGGCTTCGGGAACTGAAGGTGTGACTGGCATAGTCAATGACCATGAAACGGAAGGCAGTAGTGATACAGCCGAAGGCTCTGAAGCTGGTAACGGTGTCGTGTCAATTGAAGGTTCGGGAACAGGAGATGGCACAGCGTCAACTGAAGGTTCGGAAGCAGGAGATGGTACTGAGCCAACCGAAGGTTTAGAATTAGGCGATGGTACTGAGCCAACTGGAGGTTCGGGAACAGAAGATGGCGCAGAGTCAACCGGAGGTTCGGAAGTAGGAAATGGTACAGAGTCGAATGAAGGTTCAGAAGCAGGCGACGGTACAGAGTCAACTGAAGAAGGCTTGAAAGCTGAAAATGGCGTCGGTTCAAATGGAGATTCAGAAATTGATGACGGTTCAGATGAATCAATAAGAACGCCTGCATCGGATCCTTCCGATGCGAAGGATGATGAAAATGAAGCCAATGATGATGTAGATAGCGAAGTTTTGTTGTTGCCGGAAAACGTGACGGAAGATGATGCAGACGAAGCTGGTTATGAGGTTGAGGATTCGCAGCGGATATTGTCTGAAAAAAGTATAGGAACAGGTCTTACGTGGTATATTGATAAGAATAATAGGTTCGAAATCTATGGCTATGGGGAATATCTGTCTGCAGAATATCTTGAGTATCCGCCGTGGGCATATCGGGCGGAGAGTGTTGAAGATATATATGAGATAGATGTATATAATATTCAATATACCAAGAATATGTTTTATGGTTTTAAAAAACTGACAAGCATTACGGCTCAGGATTTTAAGAAGTTTGATACAAGTGATACGTTAGAGATGGAGGGTATGTTTTCCGGTTGCAGCGCGCTTAGAAGCCTGTATTTAGGAAATTTTAATACAAGCAAAGTGACAAATATGAAAAATATGTTTTCTGGTTGCAGCGCACTGACAAGCCTAAATGTAAGCAGTTTTGATACAGGCGAAGTGACAAGTATGAAGAATATGTTTTCCGGCTGTAGTAGCCTGAAAAGTCTGGATTTAAGCGTTTTTGAAACAGGCAAAGTGACAAGTATGGAGAATATGTTTTCCAGCTGTAGTAGTCTGACAAGTCTGGATATAAGTGGCTTTGATACAAGCAAAGTGACAAGCATGGAGAATATGTTTTCTGGCTGTAGCGCATTGTTAAGTCTTGATTTAAGCGGCTTCGATATGGGAAATGTAGTAAATGTGGATAACTTTATCAACGACTGCAGTGAAGCATCATATATATGCACCCCCCGGAATTGTGCCATGGAAATAGAGCTTCCGGAAGGAAGCTGGTATGGAGAGGACGGAACAGAATATGCAAGGATTCCTGCCAATTTGTCTGACAGTATTATTCTGTATAAAGGCGGTTATCCGGGAGATGGTTCGGGATTAACTAAACAACTGTTGTTTATCTCAGGGATTACCGTTGTAAGTAAAGAATATGATGGGAAACCGATAGCGATCGGAACGGCAGTTATGGTGGATTCTGAAGGAAATGAGATTCCCGGAATCAGCCTGAGTGCATCTTATTCAGGTCTCATGGCAAACGGCAGCAACTATGCAAAAAGTGAAGAGATGCCATTAAAGGCAGGCATCTATAAACTTTCATATGACGTGACAGGTCTTGATGCAGACAGGTATATTTTACCTAAAACATCATTTGATTTTCGCATTGACCGTAGAACTGTAACAGTGACTGCACCGTCGATTAGCGTTGAGACAGAAGAAATGCTCACCCCTGAAATGCTAACCTGTGAAATCAGTGGCCTGCTGGAAAATGATATCATGACGACAATGCCAGGACTTAGATCTTCGATTAGAACTAACCCTAACGATGGCAGTATTATACCGGGATGCTATGATCTTGAACCATATGGTGCAGAGGTGGATGCGTCGGTCAGCGATAATTATAAGATTGTATATATAAATGGAAAATTAGCTGTTGGAGTAGATCTTCCAGAAGATAATAAGGATCTGATTGCATCTGGCAAAATGGGTGCTATTTCATGGAAACTGGACAAGGCTGGTAAGCTCACTCTGGAGGGAAAGGGGGATTATACCAATGCGGCTTATGAGGATGCCTATGGACCTATTTTTGTCAGGCCGGATTGGATAGAAGGGTATATAGGTAATAAAGTAATATCCGCAGAGGTAAATATAACGAATATTACACATACACAGTTTATGTTTTTTGGATGCAAAAATTTGAAAAGCGTTGATCTGTCAGGGTTGGATACAAGCAATGTTGTAAATATGAGTTATATGTTTGCCGGATGTAGTAGCTTGGAAAGTCTGGATGTAAGCGGATTTGATACGTCAAATGTCCAGTTTATGAATGCCATGTTTGCTCTCTGCAGCAGTCTGAAAAGTCTGGATGTAAGCAACTTTAATACGGCGAAAGTTAAAGTTATGGGTGATTTTTATCACTCGTCTCCTATTTTAGATTGGAATCCGGGACTCGTTAATCCGTTATTATATAACTATAAAGGCATAAATGGTATGTTTCAAGGTTGCAGCAGTCTGGAAAATCTTGATTTGAGCAGTTTTGATACCAGTAAAGTTAAAAGGATGAATGGTATGTTTTTGGGTTGCAGCGCTCTTAGAACCCTTGATTTAGGTGATATTGATACCAGTCTGAATTACTATATGTCGTACATGTTTGCCGGATGCAGCAGCCTTAAAAGTCTGGATTTAAGCGTTTTTGATACAAGTAATACGTACTATATGGATGATATGTTTTCGGGTTGCAGTAGTCTGACAAGTCTGGATATAACTGGCTTTGATACAAGCAAAGTGGAACGCATGCAGAATATGTTTGCCGGCTGCAGCAGTCTGACAAGTCTTGACCTGAGCAATTTTAATACCAGTGGTCTTAATTATGACAGCAGCATGTCGAATATGTTTTCAAATTGCAGTTCATTGTCCTTGATACTAACGCCGAAGAATTGTGCATGTTCGCCAGAGCTTCCCGGAGAAGCGGAAGATATATGGACATCTGAAAATGGCACTAAGTACAGCGAACTGCCAAGTGGGCTGGCTAACAGCATTGCTTTGTATAAAAATGCCTATAACGAGGAAACAGGCACCCTTACAAAGAAGCTTGTGTATATATCGGGAATAAGTGTGGTAGATAAGACATATGACGGCAGCGCTAACCCATACGTCGGGACTGCGGTTGTCAAGGATTCGGAAGGAAATATTGTATCTGACATTACGCTTAGTTATACATATGCCGGAACTCTGACAAACGGAACCCCATACACGGGAATCGCAGAAGAACCGCCATCACAGGCAGGAACGTATGCTTTACATATAGAAGCGTCCGGTGCTGATGCGGATAAATATATTTTCTATAAGAACGCATATACTTTTTGTATTAGCCAGAAGGAGATAAGGATAACGGCTCCATATATTGAAATTGAATTAAATGGAAAAGTACCGGAATTATCAAGTTTGACTTATGAGGTCAATGGAAGTGCGGAGGATGGTGAACTGCCGGAAGGAGAGGCAATGTTTACTAATCTGATGTTTAGATATGCTCCCGGCGGACTAAATATTAATACTTCTAAACCGGGAAAATATTTGATTATTCCGTATGACGCAGTTTTAAATACTGCACTTGCCAACAATTACCGTATAAAATATGAATACGGTACATTGATAGTCGGTGACGCTGATGATAATTCACCATATGACTATACGGACCGGATAGATTTATCGGGTCAGGAGCTTAAGGCGGTCATATCAAATATCAAGGCAAAGACCTATAACGGATATGCGCATGAACCTACGGTAAAGGTTACGGTAATGGTGAATGGTAAGAAGAAAGCCCTGACAGAAGGTATGGACTATGCGCTGGCGTACAAAAATAACATAAATGCCGGAACAGGTACCGTAATTGTTAAAGGAAGAGGAGAATACAGGGGAGAACTGACTAAGGAATTTACAATTAACCCGAAGTCAGTAAAGAAATTAAAATACATTATAGGAAGTATGTCTGTAGGAGATGACAGCGCCAATCCCCACATTTATGTATATGACGGACCGAACCTTCTTCAGAAAGGAAGGGATTACACTCTGTCGGGCACTGAGAATCTGAATGGACAGCCTTCAAAGGGTGTTACAATAACCGTAAACGGAACCGCCGATTCCGCCCTTGCCAGCAGTGAAAGTGGAAATGAATCCGTTACAGCTAACTATAAGGGCTCCAAGAAAATTAAGATAGCGGTATATGACGCAGAAGCATCTAAGATAATCAAGCCCGCTGATATATACTGGGGCGCGGATAATACTTCCCAGACATCCCTGTTATCTGCTGATTATTCACAGCCATATACCGGGAAGGCGATAAAGCCTGATGTGACAATTGTAACTGGAGGTAAGGTTCTTACGAAAAATAAAGACTATAAAATCCAGTACCAGAACAATAAAAATGCAGGAACGGCCTATGTAGTAATCACCGGAAAGAGAGAGTATAAGGGAAAGGTTGCAGCAACCTTTGAGATAACGCCCCTAAACTTATCGGATGAGGCACAGAATCTGGAAATAAAACCGATTGCCGACAAGACCTACAATGGAAAACTGCAGAAACCGTCGGTTAAGGTAAAGGCAGGAAGAAAAACTCTAAAAAAGAACAGAGACTACACACTGTCCTATGTAAATAACGTACATGCCAGTACAGGTAATTCAAAAGCCGAGGTTATAGTGACCGGAAAAGGCAACTATAGCGGAATGGCTAAACAAACCTTTACTATTAAGAAACAGGCAATTAAGAAAGTGTCCGTAAAGGGAACGTACGAAAAAGGGCTGGCGATTACCTATGGTAACAGAAAGCTGACGGAAGGCATCCATTATACATTGCAGTACGGCGTAACGGATAAAAAGAAAATCACTGTTAAGATAACAGCAAAAACCGGCAGCGACTTTACCGGTAGTGTAACGAAGAAAATAAAGATAAAATAACTAACTGATTAATGAACAATGGTTAATTTGCACTGCGGTGCATACCATTGTTCATTTTGCGGAAATGCATGATTAATATAAAGATTGGAATTGTACACATATGGAAAAGAAACGGTTGGGAACGATATTATTTCCCTTGATTTTTGAACAATTACTTGCGGTAAGTGTGGGAATGGTAGATACATTTATGGTATCTACGGTTGGTCAAGTGGCGGTTTCCGGCGTCGCATTGGTTGACAATATAAACCGGTTGGTCATTCAGGTGATGTCGGCATTTGCGGCAGGAGGAATTGTTGTCACAAGCCAGTATATAGGAAATAAAAAATATGAAATGTCCGAAAAGTCCTGCGCCCAGTTGGAAATACTTATGAATGTATTTTCGGTTATAACAATGGTAATATGTGTTTTATTTGGGCGCTCCATATTGGGCTGTTTATTTGGTCAGATTGAACATGATGTAATGGAGGCAGCGCATACTTATCTGGTGGTGTCAGGTATTTCCTTTGTCTTTCTTGGCGTATACAATACAGGAGCAGCAATTCTGCGTTGTCAGGAAGATACCAAAACCTCAATGATTGTGAGCCTTGTTATGAATATCATAAACGTGGTATTTAACGCATGGTTCGTTTTTGGACTGCATATGGGGGTTTTGGGGGTTGCGCTTGCCACGCTTATAAGCAGAGCCGTTGCCGGAATTATTATGAAATTATTGCTGTTGTCAAATAGAAACAGACTTCGTATTCGAGAAATAAAAATGTACAGACCGTCATTTAGCATGGTAAAGAAGATTTTGTCAATCGGAATACCAAGCGGAATTGAAAACGGAATGTTTCAAATAGGTAAGCTGCTTGTTGTCAGTATGGTCGCAACGCTCGGAACAGATGCAATTGCTGCAAATTCAATCGGCTATCAGATTATAGATTTTCCTAATATACCCGGCGTGTCCATAGGTCTTGCACTTGTCGTAATCGTAGGTCAGGATATAGGGGCAGGCGATAAAGAACTTGCCGTAAGTGATTCCAAACGCCTGTTAAAGCTGGCATATATCGGAGACTGGATATGTAAGATACTTTTGTTTGTCACTGCGCCGTGGCTGGTATCTGTCTTTTCTCTTTCTGTGGCTGCTTCGGAAATGGCAGTAACGGTATTACGTTGTTTTTCTATCGCAGCATTGCCAATATGGCCGCTTAGCTTTACTCTTCCGAATGCCCTAAGAGGCGCCGGGGATGCAAAATTTACAATGATTGTCAGTATATTGTCCATGTGGATATGCAGAATTGTGATATGTTACATACTTGTAATGTGGTGTGATTTTGGAATACTAGGGGTATGGCTTGGAATGTTCGTGGACTGGTATGTCAGGGGTATAAGTTATTCTTTACGGTATTTATCAAAAAAATGGCTTAATAAGAGGGTAATATAATAGTATATTTATGAAGTTTCAAAATTTAGATAGAAAAAGTTGGCGTGATGTCTCTATTGCTATATTCTGACTCTGTGGATATAATATAAATAAGAGGAGTGTGATATCATGGAAGCTTTAAATAGAGAAGAAATCATGCAAGAACTATACGATATTGAAGATATTTATGCACTGTCTGACGGTGAGAGAGCAGAGCTGATTGATGGAAAGATTTATTATATGGCGCCGCCAAATACGAAGCATCAAAGATTAGTTGGAACAATTTTTAACATAATAAGTAATTATATTCAGGCAAATAATGGAGAGTGTGAGCCTTTTATTGCGCCATTTGCCGTCTTTCTAAACGAAAATAATAAAAATTACGTTGAACCCGATATCAGTGTAATATGCGACAAAAACAAGCTGACAGACAAGGGATGTAACGGTGCACCGGACTGGATTATTGAAGTTGTTTCTCCGTCCAGCCGGCAGATGGATTATTATAAGAAATTATTTAAGTACCGCACTTCCGGAGTAAAGGAATACTGGGTTGTTGACCCTGATAAACAGGTCATTACTGTCTATGATTTTGTTAGGGATACCATGATGGAATATGGTTTTAAGGATAAAGTTCAAGTAGGGATATATGAAGATTTTGCAATTGATTTTGCACAGATTAATATTGAATAAGGATACTTATAAAATTGAAATTGCCATATAAAAGATGAGATGGAATGAAAGGTTGAAATTTTTAATTATCAATCAAAATTATTTAGTCTGTGAAATGATTTGTGTGGTGATCAAAATTGTAGGCAAGGAGGAGCGTGTTTACAAAAATGAATAAATATAGACGGTTTGCCGCAATGTTTTGTGCGGCGTGCATATTGTTTACTACTTCATGTGGAAGCAATGGAAGTAATGAAAGCAATACAGCTAATGGAAACAGCGACAGTTTGTATATGCTCCAAGGTGAAAATGAAGATTCGGCGCAGGAAGTTCAATTGGGTGAGAATACAGATATAGCACAGCCTGCACCTGACATCACGGATACCATTCCATTAAATATAATAGATGACAACTACCGCACATACTACGAAGTGTTTGTATATTCTTTTTGTGATAGTGACGGAGACGGAATCGGCGATTTGCAGGGCTTGATTTCCAAGTTGGATTATATTAATGATGGGGACGATAATACGGATACGGATTTAGGCTGCAATGGTATATGGCTTATGCCGGTTAATCCGTCACCGACTTACCATAAATATGATGTGGCGGATTATTATGATATAGACCCTGTTTATGGAACGCTTGAGGATTTTAAGAAGCTTTTGGAAGAGTGTGATAAAAGAGGCATTAAGGTAATTATGGACTTAGTGCTCAATCATTCGTCTTCACAGAATCCGTGGTTTATAGAGGCGTGTGACTATTTAAGGCAGCTTGGAGATAAAGAGCCTGATGTTACGGAGTGCCCATACTTTGAATATTATAATTTTTCAAGAGAATTGGTTTCATCTTCATATGCGGTGGAAGATAGCGACTGGTATTATGAGGCTCAGTTTTGGAACGAAATGCCGGATTTAAATTTAGACAGCGAGAAGCTTAGAAGTGAGATAGAGAAAAACGCAAAATTCTGGCTTGATATGGGCGTGGGCGGCTTCAGGCTGGATGCGGTGAAGGAATATTATAGCGGAAATATTCAGGCAAATATTGATTTCCTTAGCTGGTTTAAAGACGTTGTCAAAGCATATGATGATGATGCCTATATTGTGGGCGAAGCATGGCTTGGTATAAATGAGTATGCAAAATATTATGAAAGCGGCATAGACAGTCTTTTTAACTTTGAATTTGCAGACAAGGACGGTATTATTGCCAAAGTATTAAACGGAGCTCCGGCAAGTAAATACGAAAATACGCTTGTTTCATTACAGGAAACTTTCGGACAGTATAGTGAAAATTATATTGACGCACCTTTTTATACAAATCATGACATGGGCAGAAGTGCAGGGTATTATTCGGGTGATTACTCAGAAAATAAAACTAAGCTTGCGGGTGCAATGAATCTTCTGATGGGAGGCAGCGCTTTTATCTATTATGGCGAAGAGCTTGGCATGAAAGGCGCGGGTAAAGATGAAAATAAACGTGCACCGATGTATTGGAGCAAGAACAGTGATTATGAGGGCATGTGCGACGGACCGCCGGATATGGATGATATTTCCATGAAATTTGACAGTTTAGAGGAGCAGGAAAACGACCCGGATTCCATTTATCAATATTATAAGAAGGTCATTAAGGTAAGAAATCAAAATCCCGAAATTGCAAGAGGGGTCACACAGTATCTGCCACACGATTTAGAAGATACTTTTTGCGTTATTAAAAGAACATATGAAGATTCGGAAATTCTTCTGGTTTTTCATTTTGGAGAAGATACTGAGGAACTTGATTTAAACGGTATTGATATAAACGGCAGGGAAATTTCGCAGGCTGAGATACGCGCTAAGCTGCAGACCGGTGATGAAGAACTTGAAATAAACGCTAATACGGTCAAAATGCCACGGTATTCAGTGCTTGTTTTGAAATAAAAAATTTTCTATACAAAAATGGCGCATACAGTCAGTATTTTGCGGAAATAGTAGTTGTATTTTCTAATGCTGTTGGATATAATATAATTAACCTGAAATGCGCGATAACTCTTGTTATTTTGAACCTACAGTTACTTTAAACGGGATTCCTATATCGTCATGCGGATGTCAAGCCTCCGGTTCTATTAGTTCCTTGTGCAGGGGAAGGCAGAAGTATGATTGCGGTTACCCACCTAGCGGTCGCTAGGAGTCAAAATACAAGAACCGGCATTTTGGGGCTTAATACAAAAGAAAGGCAGTCGTTATGGCTGCTTTTTCTTTTTGTGCAGCTTGCCATATCAGTTTTTAAAATATACCTTTTTACACCCGAATCCTTATATGAAATTATGTTGTGTGGCGGTGATTTTTGGTATACTAAAAAGGAGTGTTTGTTTATATA
>CAMWKB010000065.1 GCA_947174705.1 uncultured Lachnospiraceae bacterium | reverse complement strand
CCCCCCCCCCCTTATTTTTTGACAGACGCAGCCGGCATACGAGCTGCTCAGGAGTCTCGTGGGCTCGGAGATGGGGATAAGAGAAAGATAGAAGATTTATGGGCTTTTAATGAAGAGGCGGTGGCACAGGCGATTTTTGACTGTCCGATTCCTATCATTTCTGCAGTCGGACACGAAACAGATACAACAATTGCGGATTTTGTAGCGGATTTGCGGGCTCCTACACCTTCTGCGGCAGCAGAGTTGGCTGTATACCCTATAGAGCGGTTAAATGATGAACTTAATGAATATTCATATACGATGCAGCGTCTGCTTAAAAGTCGTATAGATTTTTACAGAGGATGTCTGGAAAAGTATCAAATGCAGATTAAATACCTAAGCCCATCTAACCAGATACGTGAAAAGCGTACATATATGCTTAAGTTAGAAGATATGCTCTATGACAGTATGATTCGCAAAATCTCGGACAAGCGTCATAGTCTTGCGCTTTATATTGAACAAATGAAAGGTTTATCACCGCTTGAGAAACTTAACCAGGGTTATTCATATGTCTCGGATATGCGGGGAAGAACAGTTTATAGTATAGAACAGGTTAAACCGGATGAGGAACTTCATGTTTATGTAAAAGACGGCATGATTGATGCAAAAGTGACAAATAGGCAGAAAATATCCTGGGAGGGCTCTTGTGAGTAATAAAATTAAAGAAAATACGGATAATATAAATAAGGAACCTGACATTTCATTAGAAGAGGCTTTTGAACAGATAGAGAATGTGATAGAGCGTTTAGAGGAAGAGGATATTACCTTGGAAGAGTCGTTTAAGGCATATCAGGACGGAATGAAGCTCCTTGCTTATTGCAACGGGAAAATAGACAAGGTAGAAAAACAGGTACTTAAAATTAACGAAAACGGTGAATTGGATGAATTTTGACGAAGAATTGAAAGATAAAATACGCTATATCGAAGAAGTTTTAGGCGCATATCTTCCAAAGGAAGAGGGATATCAGAAAACTGTTATTGAAGCTATGAACTATTCGGTACTTGCAGGAGGGAAAAGACTGCGCCCTATGCTTATGGCGGAAACCTATGCAATGTTTGGCGGAGCAGGGAAAATTGTAGAACCGTTTATGGCAGCAATGGAGATGATACATAATTATTCTCTTGTGCATGATGACCTTCCTGCCATGGATAATGACGAGTATAGACGTGGGAGAAAGACGACGCATGCCGTATACGGCGAGGGTATGGCAGTACTTGCCGGAGACGGCTTGCTGAATTATGCGTTTGAGACAGCCTGTAAGGCATTTGAAATGGCTGAAAACTACGAAGAATATAAAAAGGCAGCTGCTGCGCTTTCAGTTCTTTCAAAGAAAGCAGGAATATACGGTATGATAGGCGGTCAGTGCGCAGATATTGAAGCAGAGGATAATCAGGAAAATGTAACCAAAGAGCTGCTTCTTTTTATACACGAGCATAAGACGGCTGCCCTTATACAGAGCGCGATGATGATAGGAGCAATTCTTGCCGGTGCGGACAAAAAACAGGTGGATGAACTGGAAAAATGCGCCTATAACATTGGAGTTGCATTTCAGATTCAGGATGATATTCTGGATGTCACCGGAAGTATTGAAGTGTTGGGAAAGCCGATTGGCAGTGATGAGAAGAATAATAAAATAACATATGTTACTATACATGGAGTGGAAAAATCTAAGGAGAAGGTAGCTGAAATGTCCAATGAAGCTATTGCTATTCTTAAATCTTTTCCTAAGAGAAATCTGTTTTTGGAGAAGTTGGCAGAGCAGTTGATTTACAGGGAAAAATAAAGGTGAACGCTATGTTTTTGGAAAAAATAGAAAAAACCAATGACATTAAGGATATTGGTGCAGAGAATTATAATGCGCTCGCTGAAGAAATCAGGGAGTTTTTGATTAAGACCATAAGTGTGACCGGAGGGCATCTTGGCTCTAATCTGGGGGCCGTGGAGCTTACTATGGCGCTGCACTTATTTTTAAATCTTCCGGAAGATAAGATTATATGGGATGTAGGGCATCAGTCATACACTCACAAGATTCTTACCGGAAGAAGGGATGGCTTTATAAACCTACGTAAGTATGGCGGAATAAGCGGTTTTCCTAAGCGTAAGGAAAGCGATTGCGACAGCTTTGATACAGGGCACAGTTCTACTTCAATTTCGGCAGGACTTGGCATGGTCAAGGCAAGGGATATAAAAGGTGAAAAAAATACTATAGTTTCGGTAATCGGAGACGGCTCGCTTACAGGCGGTATGGCATATGAAGCCTTAAATAACGCATCTCGTTTAGAAACTAATTTCATAATTATACTTAATGACAATAATATGTCAATTTCTGAGAATGTAGGGGGCGTTTCCAAATATTTAAACAATATAAGAACCGCCGACATGTATCTGGACTTAAAAGAGGGCGTATACAATTCCCTGCATGGCAAGTCAAAGTACGGTGATAAAGTGGTATCGCAGATTCGGCGTGCTAAGAGCAGTTTTAAGCATTTGATAGTCCCGGGAATGTTTTTTGAAGATATGGGCATTACATATTTAGGACCGGTGGACGGTCATAATATTCCGGAAATGCTGCGTATGCTGAAAGAGGCCAGAAAGGTCAGAGGTGCCGTACTTATTCATGCAATTACGCAAAAAGGAAGGGGATACGGACCTGCGGAGCGTCATCCGGCGAGATTTCATGGTGCGGAACCCTTTGACATTGAGACAGGAATACCGAGCAAGCCGAGGACTAAAGCAAACTATACGGATATCTTTTCTACGGTTATGTGTAAGCTTGGGCAAAGAGATGAGAATGTGGTGGCAATTACGGCAGCAATGCCGGATGGAACGGGACTTAAAAGATTCCGCAATATGTATCCGGACCGCTTTTTTGATGTGGGCATAGCGGAAGAACATGCTGTTACATTTGCGGCAGGACTTGCTGCGGGGGGACTTAAACCTATTGTGGCGGTATATTCTTCGTTTTTACAAAGAGCCTATGACCAGATTTTGCATGATGTCTGTCTGCAGAACCTGCCGGTTGTATTTGCGATTGACAGGGCAGGTTTAGTTGGGAGCGACGGAGAGACCCATCAGGGAATCTTTGATTTATCTTATCTTTCCTCCATCCCCAATATGCATATTATGGCTCCTAAGAACAAATGGGAACTCTCCGATATGATTAAATTTGCGATTTTTTATTCGGCGCCGTTTGCAATACGTTATCCGCGCGGTGAAGCCTTTGACGGCCTGCAGGAATACAGGGAGCCTATTGTCTATGGTAAGAGTGAGAGTATTTATGAGGAAAAAGATATTATGCTCCTTGCGGTAGGAAGCATGGTTAAGGTTGCGCTTAATGTCTGGACTAAGCTTAAAGAAATGGGATATTCCTGCTCTTTGACTAACGCCAGATTTGTTAAACCGATTGATGAAGAGGCAGTGAAAAAAGCCTGTGATGAGCATAAACTTATTGTAACAATGGAAGAAAACGTAGCAAGCGGCGGCTTTGGTGAGAAAGTCAGGGAATATGTGGACGGTCTTGATAATGATTCTAAGGTAATCTGCATTGCACTTCCCGACGAATACGTAGAGCATGGTAATGTGGAATTATTAAAGCAGGAAACCGGCATTGATGCGGATTCTATTGTTAAGAAAATAACAAGTGAATATAAAGCTATGTAAGCAAAAACCATGCAGGCTGGAATCATATAATTAGCAAAAACAATATAATCGCATGTGGATTATATATTGGGTATGTAAATGAAAGAAAGATTGGATGTGCTGCTTGTTAAGAAGGGATTGGCGCCCTCAAGGGAAAAGGCCAAGGCCATCATAATGACAGGCAGCGTTTTTGTAGACGGACAGCGGGAGGATAAGGCCGGAACCGCGTTTGAAGAGGAAAAAGTTCATATAGAGGTAAGGGGCGGGACCCTTAAATATGTAAGCAGAGGCGGTCTGAAACTGGAAAAGGCAATGCAGGAGTTTCCCATAGACCTGACGAATGCCGTCTGCATGGATATAGGAGCGTCTACCGGCGGATTTACCGACTGTATGCTGCAAAATGGGGCAGCAAAGGTTTATTCGGTGGATGTAGGTCATGGACAGTTAGCCTGGAAGCTGCGTAACGACGAGCGGGTTGTGTGCATGGAGAAAACTAATTTCCGTTATATGCAGCCTGAGGATATTGAGGACAGGCTGGATTTTGCATCAGTGGATGTTTCCTTTATTTCACTTACTAAGATACTGATTCCGGCGAGAAATTTATTAAAAGATAACGCAAAAATGGTATGTCTTATCAAACCCCAGTTTGAAGCAGGAAAAGAAAAAGTGGGAAAAAAGGGAGTTGTAAGGGAACCCGAGATTCATGAAGAAGTCATAAATAAGATAATTACCTATGCTGAGATGATTGGATTTGAAGTAAAAGGACTTTCTTATTCACCGATTAAGGGTCCGGAAGGAAATATTGAATATCTGGTTTTTCTTGAAAAAAGAGAGAAAATTGAGGAAGAGAACGAGGATATGCATAAACTCGTTACGGATATTGTGAACACGGCACATCAGAAATTAGATTAAAACGGAGTAGAAATTTAATGAAAAACGTTTTTCTGATTACAAATAAAGAAAAAGACCCTGAGTATAGTTATACTGATAGAATTAAGTCATATTTAGGCGTGCATGGAGTTGAGGTTGCTTCTCATATGTCCGAAGCGGAATGCGCAATCGTGCTTGGAGGGGACGGAACGCTGCTTAAAGCGGCAAGAGATATGATAGAATACGAAATTCCGTTACTTGGCATCAATCTTGGAACCCTTGGATACTTAGCTGAGGTGGAAAGCAGCAATATTGAGCAGGCGCTTGATAAACTTTTAACAGGGAAGTATACAAGGGAAGAGCGAATGATGCTTTCCGGTACGGTTTTTCATAAGGGAAAAGAAGTGGTGCATGATTTTGCACTTAATGATATTGTAATTGCCAGATGCGGCTCTTTACAGATGCTTAAATTTAATATTTATGTAAACGGACGATTTTTGAACGGATACAGCGCAGACGGAATAATAGTGGCGACGCCAACCGGCTCTACCGGATATAATATGTCTGCGGGAGGTCCGATTGTTGAGCCGTCGGCAAATCTTATCCTGCTTACGCCGATATGTCCGCATACGCTCAATACCAGAAGTATTGTATTATCGCCGGAAGATGAGGTTATTATCGATATTCCGACAGGAAGGGAACGCACTGTACAGACTGTGGAAGCTAATTTTGACGGAACCCAGAATGTTACCTTACAGACCGGAGATAGAATCGTTATAAAAAGAGCGGCTAAAACAACCGGCATACTTAAACTCAATACGGAAAGTTTTTTGGAAATACTGCATAAGAAGATGGCAGATTAAGGCTGCCAAAGGGGACAGGGAATATGTTAATAAGCCTGCATGTGAAAAATCTTGCTTTAATTGATGAAACCGAAGTATATTTTGGAAACGGACTAAACATAATGACAGGAGAGACCGGAGCCGGTAAATCTATTATTATCGGTTCCGTTAACCTTGCGCTTGGAGCCAAGGCAGATAAGGATATGATACGTACCGGAGCTGACTATGCGCTTGTAGAGCTGGTATTTCAGGTTGAAAAAAAGGAACAGCTTGATAAAATACGCCTAATGGACCTTCCGGTTGATGACGATGGCACAATAATTCTGCAAAGAAGGATAATGTCCGGCAAATCGGTATGCAAAGTCGGCGGTGAAACGGTCAGTCTAAAGCAGGTCAAGGCACTTGCGGAGATACTGATTGATATACATGGACAGCATGAACACCAATCGCTGCTTTCAGAAGTAAAGCAACTGGAAATTCTGGATGATTATTCCGGCGAAGAACTTTTTGAAAAAAAGAAGCAGCTTAGGGATTGTTATGAGAAATATAAAGAAGTGACAAAAGAACTTTCACAGAACGATGTGGACGAGGAAACCAGAAAAAGGGAGGTTTCCCTTGCTGAATTTGAAGCTGCGGAAATAAGCGCGGCCGAACTTGTGATAGGGGAGGATGAAGAATTACACAAATCCTATCAGAAACTTTTAAACGCGCAGAAAATACAGGAGGCCGTAACTACGGCGTATCAGATGAGCGGATATGATAACGGCGGCGCCGGTGATACTATCGGCAGGGCGATTAAAGAAATACGTTCAGTCGTTACTTTTGACGAGGCATTAGAAGAATTTGAGAAACAGCTTTTGGATATTGACAGTTTATTGAATGATTATAACAGAGCTGCGGCGGATTATCTGTCTGAGGCAGGTTTTGACGCCGAACTTTTTGACAGGGTGGAAAAGAGACTGGATGTAATCAATCATCTTAAGTCAAAATATGGCAATTCAATTGAAGATATTCTTGCATATTATGAAAAATTGCAGGAAAAACTGGAAATGTATCAAAATTACGACGAATATAGGAAGCAGCTTGAACAAAAAGAGAAAAAGCTGAAAGCAGAACTTGTAAAATTATGTGACGGAGTATCCAAAATACGTAGAAAAAGTGCTGATAGCCTTGCAGATTCCATGAAAAAGGCGTTGGTAGACCTTAATTTTATAGATGTGGAATTTGAAATAAAGATTGATTCATCTGAGGATAGGATAGGTGCTGATGGTTACGACCAGGCGGCATTTATGATATCCACTAATCCCGGAGAGGCTTTGCGTGCGCTTTCGCAGGTTGCAAGCGGCGGCGAATTATCCAGAATCATGCTTGCCCTTAAGACGGTTCTTGCGGATAAGGACGAGATAGAGACGTTGATATTTGATGAAATCGACACCGGAATCAGCGGTAAGACCGCATGGAAGGTATCTGAGAAAATGGGTATTCTCGGGCAGAAACACCAGTTAATCTGTATTACGCATCTGCCACAGATTGCGGCGATGGCGGATACGCATTTTTTGATAGAGAAATCACTAAAAGACGAGCGTACCATTACACAGATTTGCGAGCTGGATGACGAAAGAAGCATTGAGGAGCTTGCAAGAATGTTGGGAGGCGCCGCTATTACCGAGAATGTATTGAATAATGCAAAAGAAATGAAAGAATTGGCAACAAAATCAAAGCAATATTAAATTAAATTTTAAGATTTTTCACATAATAAAAAGGACATACTTATTTTTGTATGTTCTTTTTTGTATGGCTTAAATTGCCTGTAATTATGAATGAAAATATGGAAATGCTCTATAACAGTATATCTGTAAAAGTGAAATAGCAGTACATTTGCAGCAGTGAAGTAGAAAGGATATAAATCAGGTATGAGTGAATATAAATTAAAAAATTATCGCAGATTTTTATATATATTGCTTGCCGCTTCCACGATAGCATTATTGACAGCGGTGTACATGGACTACTGGAGAAAGGTGCCTTCTACAATAAAAATTCGTGCAGGGGTTGAACAGCAGCTTGATTTTCATGTGCCTGCATCAGGTGAAATATATCAGGAGGAAGCGGTAGAGAGCATTTCTACCCGTGTTAACAGCCTGCATGTGGATTTTTCAAAAGGCGTTACGCTTAAGGCCAATCAAATAGATAACTATGTGATGGATTTGAAGCTTTTTGGAATTATTCCTTATAAAAGTGTAGACATTCAGGTTATTCAGGATAAAATGCTGACTCCGTCCGGTCTCCCTATAGGAATTTATGTGAAGACCGAAGGTGTACTGGTGGTCGGTATAGGAGAGTTTAAAAATGAAAAAGGAGATACCATTTCACCGGCTAACTATATTTTACAGGCGGGGGATTATATTCTGGATGTTAACGGAGAGAAGGTTGAAAATAAAAAACACTTTATATCAATGGTTGAAAATTCAGGCGGCGAAGAAATGATCATGAGCATTAGGCGGAATGATGAGGTTACGGAGATAAAAGTCAAGCCTGAAGGCAATCAGAACGGCGAATGGAAGCTGGGCATATGGATTCGTGATAACGCCCAGGGTATCGGTACATTGACATATATAGATAATGATAATACTTTCGGAGCACTTGGACATGGAATAAATGACGTTGATACTTCCACGCTCATGCAGCTTGAAGAAGGTACCTTATATAAGACGGAAATAGTAGGAATTACGAGAGGAAAAGACGGTTCTCCCGGAGAGCTTACAGGATATATTGAATATGAAAACGAAAATATAATCGGAGAAATAACACAAAATACTGCCGAGGGAATATTTGGAGTATGCAGCAACAGTATGGCAGAACATACGTTCTGCGAACCGATTCCGATTGCCCTAAAGCAGGAGGTAGAGACCGGAGCAGCGCAGATTATCTGTTCTGTAACCGGAGAACCTAAGTTTTACGACATAGAAATAGAGGAACTTCACCTTGAAAATGATAATGTAAACAGAGGTCTGGTAATAAAAATTACGGACGAAGAACTTTTGACCCTCACAGGCGGCATAATTCAGGGGATGAGCGGTTCGCCCATTATCCAAAACGGCAAGTTGGTAGGTGCGGTAACCCATGTGCTTGTGCAGGATGCAGCCAGTGGATATGGGATTTTTATTGAGAACATGTTGGTACAGTAGCAAAAAAATCCATGCGATGCATAAATCTTCCATAGAACCCTAGTATTGTTTATAATATTGGTAGCATAAAATGGAAATAAAAGGAAACTTGTTATTTCCGGAAAAAACTGTGGGAAATCTGCAGTATAATGGGGGAATTTTATGGAACAATTAAATTTAACTGTAACCAGGGACAACGAAAATGTGTATCAGATTCTGAATAATTTGATGAATGGAGATAAAGAATTTCAGATTATGATAACGGTGCCGTCAAGCAGAAATGAGAATGTGGCGGATGAGATAAAGGCAGCGGCCAAGCTTGATACTTCCCGTGATCTTGAAAGAGACGTTACAAATATGATACATGAAATCGGAGTACCCGCACATATTAAAGGATATCAGTATCTTCGTGAAGCAATAATGATGTCCGTTGAAGATGTGGAAATGTTAGGCTCGATCACCAAGATTTTATATCCTACTATCGCTGCCAAATACCAGACTACGCCAAGCAGGGTAGAGCGTGCCATAAGGCATGCTATTGAGGTGGCATGGTCAAGAGGAAAGATGGAAACTCTGGATGCACTCTTTGGCTATACTATTAATACTGGAAAGGGAAAGCCGACAAATTCGGAGTTTATAGCGCTTATTGCGGATAAAATCCGTCTTCAGTACAGAGGTCTTTTTTAATAATATGCTCCGAATAATACAATTAATGGAAATTAATCCTTTTATTACCTTGAAAAGTGAGGTATAATAGATACAAGCTTATAATTTCTATTAAGAAGAGTATTTGGAGGGTTATTTCATGAAAAAGATTTTATTTGTTGCATCCGAGGGTGTGCCGTTTATCAAGACAGGTGGATTGGCAGATGTTGTTGGTTCACTGCCTAAATGCCTTGATAAAGAGTATTATGACGTAAGGGTAATTCTTCCTAAATATACCTGTATGTCACAGAAGATGAAGGATCTTTTGCAGTATAGGACACATTTTTATATGGACTTTCATTGGAAAAATGAGTATGTGGGTATACTTGAGGCAGAAGTTGACGGCATAAAATATTATTTTGTTGACAATGAATCATTTTTTAACGGATTTAAGCCATATAGTGATAATGCATTGTTTGAGATTGAGAAATATGCTTACTTTTGTAAGGCCGTTTTATCAATCCTTCCGGTAATTGATTTCAGACCTGATCTCATCCACTGTCATGACTGGCAGACAGGACTTATTCCGGTTTATTTAAAAGAAAGATTCCAGGGTGGCGAATTTTACCGTGGAATCAAGACCGTAATGACGATTCATAACCTGAAATTCCAGGGTAAGTGGAGCGTTAAGGAAGTACAGGAGATTACAGGACTGCCGAGTTATTTCTTTACGGCTGATAAACTGGAAGCATATAAAGACGCCAATTTGTTAAAAGGCGGTCTTGTTTATGCGGATGCTATTACTACAGTAAGTGATACTTATGCTGAAGAGATTAAGACGGCATTTTACGGAGAAGGCTTAAATGGTCTGCTTTGTGCAAGAGCCAATGATTTACGCGGTATTGTAAACGGTATTGATTATGAAGATTTTAATCCTGAAACGGATAAAAATATTGAAGTTCCGTATAATGCAGTGAATTTCCGTAAGGAAAAAATTAAAAATAAACGTGCGCTGCAGGCTGAACTGGGACTTACCCAGGATGACAAGACAATGATGATAGGTATTGTTTCAAGACTTACCGGTCAAAAAGGTTTTGATTTAATAGCATATGTTATGGATGAACTTTGTAATGACAATGTTCAGATTGTTGTGCTTGGTACCGGCGAAGAACAGTATGAAAATATGTTCCGTCATTTTGACTGGAAATATCATGGTAAGGTATCTGCAAATATTTATTATTCGGATGCCTTGTCACATAAGATATACGCAGCAAGTGATGCATTCCTTATGCCATCACTGTTTGAGCCATGCGGTTTAAGCCAGCTTATGTCGCTTCGCTACGGAACTATACCGATTGTGCGTGAAACGGGCGGTCTTAAAGATACCGTACAGCCTTATAATGAGTATGAGAGCAGCGGTACGGGCTTTAGTTTCGTAAACTATAATGCACATGAGATGTTGAGTACGATTCGTTATGCGGAGTCGATATATTATGATAAGAAGAGAGAATGGAATAAAATAGTTGACCGTGCCATGGCAGCAGATTTTTCATGGTATGTGTCTGCTAAGAAGTATCAGGAAATGTACGACTGGCTGATAGGATAATACGTAAAGTAGTAAGGATGGAAACATAACATGGCACAACAGAAGAAGAAAGACAGCTTTGTGCTTCAGGCCGGAATCCTTGCAGCAGCCGGTATTATTGTCAAAGTGATTGGCCTGTTATATAGAAGCCCGCTCACCAGTATTATTGGGCTGGAAGGAAACGGTTACTATAGTAGTGCAATTAATATTTACACAATAATTTTATTGGTTTCTTCGTACAGCATACCCTCTGCCATTTCAAAAGTCATTGCGCAGCGCTTGGCTTATAAGGAATATCGAAATGCCCAGAGGGTATTTCAGTGTGCAATGATTTATGTGGTAGTGGTGGGGGGAATAGCCTCGCTTTTGACATTTTTCGGCGCTTCATATCTGGTAAAGGTGGATAATGCAATTCCGGTGCTGCGGGTGTTTGCGCCGACCATATTTTTTTCAGGGATACTTGGCGTGCTTAGGGGATATTTTCAGGCGCATGGTTCTATGGTGCATACCTCTATTTCACAGATTTTAGAGCAGATTCTTAATGCGGCGGTAAGTATTTTTGCTGCATATATGCTTATTGGTCTGGTGACGGACGGAAACGAAACCAAAAAGGCGGTTTACGGGGCTTCCGGCAGCGCTCTTGGAACAGGCGCCGGCGTTCTTATAGCGCTTTTATTTATGTATGGAATGTATAGGCTTAATAAGGACATGATAAATAGAAGAATTAAAAGGGACCGTACGCCTTTTCCGGAGAGCTATGCAGATATATTTAAGGTAATAATAACAACTGTTACGCCATTTATATTGAGTACATTTATTTATAATTGTTCTACCGTTGTAAATATGTATATTTATCAGTATATTATGATAGATATGGCAGGGATGGATGAGGCGGTAGTGGTAATACAATATGGAATATTTGCACTCCAGGCCATTTCAATAGTAAATATCCCGATAGCAATAGCGTCGTCAATGTCTTCCGCATCAATTCCTGCAATTTCCGCTACTTTTGCAACACATAGGGAAAATGAAACCCGACATAAAGTAGGGCAGGCAACTTGGATGACCATGTTAATAGCGATTCCCTCGGCAGTAGGCCTGTTGGTGCTTTCTAAACCGGTTGTACAATTTATATATCCGCAAAAAGAAGCCCTTGATACCGCAGCTAATGTGCTCAGGGTATTGGCTGTCACCGTTATACTGTATGGACTCTCAACCCTGACTAATGCAGTGCTTCAGGGAATAGGAAAGGTTAATATCCCGGTAATTCATGCAATTATAGCCTTGGTGGTACAGGTGGTCATTCTGGTGCTTCTTCTTTTATATACGAAACTGGATTTGTATGCGCTGGCGGGCGCCAATATTGCGTACTCCCTTATGATGTGTATATTAAACCATGCCGCGGTCAAAAAGTATTTAGCGTACAGAGAGGATATTATGAAAACGTTTCTTAAGCCTCTTCTGGCGGCTGCTTGCATGGGTGCTGTCGCATTCGGGGTGTATAGCGCAGTATATTATTTTGTGAAAATGAACAGAGTTGCCTTGATAGTGGCGATTGGAATTGCGGCTGTGGTATACTTTGTACTTATTATAGAGTTAGGTGCAGTGAATGAGGAGGAGCTTAGGACGCTGCCCAAGGGGGCCGCGCTTGTTCATGTGGCGAAAAAGATGCATTTACTGAAATAACGTGTGTTATAAATACTGGCTGGGGCAACTTCTTCGAAGGGGGATGAAGTTGCCCTTTTTTTTAATTTATTCAAACTCGTTGATTTAAAAAACTTTCGCAATGTCACGTATAATCTGTATTTTGTTTAGAGATAATATCTGTGACAAAATAAATTCAGGAGGTAATCAAAGTGGCAAATTTATCAGAATTGGAGTTACAGAATCTTCGTCATCTCATGGGCGGTTACGATGTGTCTCATTGCAAAATGAAAGAGTACGCTGAGTGTGCAACGGACAGTCAGGTTAAGCAGTTTTTTGAAAAAGGTGCAAAAAGCGCAATGCAGAACAAGCAGCAGTTAATGGAATTTTTAAGTTAATATGGGAATGGAGGTAATGCAATATGCATATGCAGGAAAAAACAATGGTAGCAGATACGTTGACAGGAATCAACGGAGAGTTGGTGCGTTTCGGTGAAATGATTCCCCAGACAGAGAATAAGGAATTGAAGCAGACTTTGAAGCAGTTTAGAAATGCCTGTGAGCAGTCACAGGAAGAACTCTATCAGATAGCGAGGGAAAAGTCTTATTATGTTCCGGCGGCTAAGGCCACACAGGCGGAAATCGACCATGTGAAGTCTTTATTTACTGATAAAACTTTATAATAAAAATTAAATCTTCCGTTAACATGGCAAAATTTGGCATGTTTACGGAAGATTTTGCTGTTAGTGATAATTATGTTAACTTGAAGATATAAATAGCAAATAATTTAAATAACAAATGATATAAATTACGAGTTAATATAAATAGCAAATAAAATAAATAATAAATGATACAAATAACGAGTGATATTCAATTACATAATCTGCGTAAGCCCAGAGATATCCGAATCAATCATCATAGAATAGTTCGTATAGTATACAACAAACCCGGGTTTTGCACCGTTTGGCTTTTTAACATCCTTTTTCTTAAGGTAGTCGATTTCGACCTTTTCCTGTTCACGGCCTTTAGAGTAGTAGGCAGCAAGTCTTGCAGCTTCTTCGAAGGTGGTATCGGGAAGCTCTTTGCCTTCTGACTTGACGATTACATGCGAGCCGGGCTTTTGTTTGGCGTGGAACCACCAGTCGTTGCCGGTTGCAAATTTAAAGGTGAGTTCGTCGTTTTGGTAATTATTTTTCCCTACATACATATGAAAACCATCAGAGCTGATATAGTGGAAAGGTTTGCTGGTGATTTTAGCCTTTTTACCGCCGCCACGTCTGCGGATATAGCCGCTTTCAATAAGTTCTTCTTTAATCTGCACCAAATCTTCTTCCTGCAGGGCAATATCAAGGGCTGTAGAAATGGATTCGAGATGCTCGATTTCTTCTTTTACTTCTATAGTGAGTTCGGAAAGGGCCTCGTAGGTACGTTTCAGTTTACCGTATTTGTCGAAATATTTCTTGGCATTTTCCGAAGCAGTAAGCGTTTCATCCAAAGGAATGGTAATGTTTTCATTAGTGTAGTAGTTAAGCGCCTGCATTGATTTTGCGCCGGGTTCCACATTGTAGCCATAGGTGTTGAGCAGTTCGCCGTAAATGCGGTATTTATCACGTTTTTCAGTATCTTTAATCTGTTTTAGCTGTAAATCGTATTTTTTTACATTACGTTCTAAGCGGTCTGGACAATTTTTCGCAAATCGGCGGATTTCTGACGGATTCTGGTGATTGTGTTCTTTTCCTCATAATAATGTTCGAGAACTTCGCTTATTGTTGAAAAACATGTGTTATTTTTGCCTGAATAAATACTCAGTTTAGTGGAGGCAAACTCAACCGGTGTGTTGTTATCATACACTATGTTTGGTTCAAAACTGCCGTTTTTTATTTCTTCCATCATAGAATAAAGGTTTACATAAATCTGTTCCAACGCAGTTTCATCTAAAGCATTGGCGGGCATGTCCCCATCGACGCCTGCACGGTAGCAGATTTCCTGGGCGATTATGGGTGATAGGCCTGTAAATGTGGTGTACAATGCCTTGTATGAAGGCTGTGGTATAGAAGGAAATTTATCCATAAAATCCTGCTTATTATGAATTAAATCTGGATTTAACCCTGATAAATCCGCCTCTTTAACCAGCTCCAACGGGTCCGATTTATTCTGCGTCTGAGGTATAAAATATTTTCTCCCCGGAAGCACTTCCCTGACAGAACTTACCATGCCGGAAATGTGTTTGATGCTATCTATTATGACATCCTCTTCATTACAAAATATAATATTACTGTGTTTTCCCATTATTTCAATAACAAGTGTTTTTGTACAAAGGGCGCCCATCTCATTAAGATGCTCCATGTGAATCCTGATGATACGCTCAAGTCCGGGCTGGGTAATTTCCAGAATACGCGCATTTTGAAGATGTTTCCTGAGCAGCATACAAAATACCGGTGCCGTCATGGGGCTTGGTTTGTTTTTATCAGTCAGATAGATAAGCGGCAGTGAGGCGTCCGCGGATAAAAGCAGTCTGTACTGGGAGGCGTTATTTTTAATTGTAATAAGAAGCTCGTCGGATTCCGGCTGGGCTATTTTATATATACGGCCGCCTTTTAAGCAGTCGTTTAGTTCTTTTGCTATATTTGCAACGGTAATTCCATCAAAAGCCATATAATAAGTACCGAACCTTTCTTTAAATTATTCATCGTGATATAGATTCTACAATAATTCACGCTATTTTTCAATCTCCCAATGCTTGACTAGATTATATGATTATCTTATAATAATATAGATTACC